>NZ_BAAARJ010000005.1:0-425214 GCF_039532135.1 Streptomyces axinellae | reverse complement strand
CCCGGCAGATCGGGGTATCAACATATCTGGCGTTGACTTTTGGCACGCTGTTGAGTTCTCAAGGAACGGACGCTTCCTTCGAAACCATCTCACTGGCTTCTCCGGGCGCTTCCCTTTCGGTGTCTCCGACTCTATCAGATCGTTCCCCGGTCCGTTTCCGGCCCGAATTCCGAATCCGACTTTCCCCTGTCGGCGGGGCGCCTTCCGGCTGGCCCTTACTTTAGAGGATTTCCCCGCCAGGCTCAAAATCGAGCCTTTCGCAGAACAATTCGGCATGCCGAAAAGACCCCTGCGAAGGAGAGTCGTACTGAAGTAAGAGTTTCCGCCGGAGTGGCGGGAGAGCCGCCACGGAACCACTACAGCTCCCTGGCAACCCGGGGAACCTTACGGACCGGTGTCCAGGGTGTCAACTCGGGGTGAGAGGGACGTCAACCGCTGTGCGGTGGACGTCAGGCGCCCAGTTCTCGGCTACGGTCGCGGGCTGCCTCGATGGCGTCGATGAAGGCCGCGCGGACGCGGTGGTTCTCCAGTTCGCGGATCGCGTTGATGGTGGTGCCGCCGGGTGAGGTGACGTTCTCGCGGAGGGTCACGGGGTGTTCGCCGCTGTCGCGGAGCATCGTGGCGGCGCCGACGGCGGCCTGGACGATCAGTTCGTGTGCCTTGTCCCGGGGGAGGCCGAGCTGGATGCCGGCGTCGGTCATGGCCTCGACGAGGAAGAAGAAGTAGGCGGGTCCCGAACCGGAGAGCGCGGTCGCGGCGTCCTGCTGGCTCTCCGGGAGGCGGAGGGTCTTGCCGACTCCGCCGAAGATCTCGTCCGCGAGGGCGAGGTGGGTCTCGGTGGCGTGGACTCCGGGGGAGATGACGGACATGGCCTCGTCCACCAGGGCCGGGGTGTTGGCCATGACGCGGATGACCGGGGTCCCCTCGGGGAGCCGCTGCTCGATGAAACCCGTGGTGATGCCCGCTGCGCCGCTGATGACCAGGCGGCCGGCGGGGACGTGCGGGGTCAGCTCGTCGAGGAGGGCTGCCATGTCCTGGGGCTTGGGGGTGAGGATCAGGGTGTCGGCGCTCTTGGCGGCCTCGGCGTTGGGGACCGGCTCGACGCCGTAGCGCTCGCGCAGTTCGGCGGCGCGCTCGGGGCGGCGGGCGGTGACCAGGAGCCGGGAAGGGGACCAGCCGCCCCGGAGCATGCCGGAGAGCAGGGCCTCACCGATCTTGCCGGTGCCGAGGACGGCGACTTTCTGGGGGGTCATGGGGTGGTTCACCTCGTGCGTCATGGGGTGGGCGCTGGCCGTTGTACTGGTGGCTGCCCATCCTCGCACCGGGGCCCTGGCGTACGGAGGGGTGTGCCCGCCGGTCCGGGGCGCGCGTACGCCTCCCATGTCCGTACGTCCCTCATGTCCGTACGTCCCTCATGCCGTGCGGCGGCGGAGGGTGGCGGCGCCGAGGGTGAGGACGAGGAGGGCGCTGCCGGCGACGACGGCGAGGTCGCGGTAGAAGTCGCCGGTGGCGTGCGGGTGGTGGAGGACCTCGGTCATGCCGTCCACGGCGTAGGACATGGGCAGCGCGTTGGAGAGGCCCTCCAGGACGGGCTGCATGCTGTCCCGGGGTGCGAACAGGCCGCAGAGCAGGATCTGCGGAAAGATGATCGCGGGCATGAACTGGACGACCTGGAACTCGGAGGCGGCGAACGCCGAGACGAACAGGCCGAGCGCCGTGCCCAGCAGCGCGTCGAGCAGCGCGATCAGGAGCAGCAGCCAGGGCGAGCCGGCGATGTCGAGGTCGAGGAGCCAGATGGCGACGCCCGTGGCGAGGGATGCCTGGACGATCGCCAGGAGGCCGAAGGCCAGGGCGTAGCCCAGGATCAGGTCGGCCTTGCCCAGCGGCAGGGACAGCAGGCGCTCCAGGGTGCCGGAGGTGCGCTCGCGCAAGGTGGCGATGGAGGTGACCAGGAACATCGTCACCAGCGGGAAGATGCCCAGCAGGGAGGCGCCGATGCTGTCGAAGGCGTGGGGGTCGGCGTCGAAGACGTAGTGGAGCAGGACGAGCAGCAGTACCGGGACGAGCAGCAGCAGCGCGATGGTGCGGGGATCGTGGCTGAGCTGGCGCAGCACCCGGCGGGCGGTGGCCAGCGTGCGGGCCGGGCTCATGAGGGATGCGGGCGCGTGGGCGGCCGGGGCGGGGGTGCCGGGCCGCTGCTGGGGAGTGGTGGCGGTCATGGGGGCCTCGTCAGCTGGGGGCGGTGGGCTGGGTGCGGGCGGGGCGGACCAGTTCGAGGAAGGCGTCCTCGATGGTCGCGGTGCCGGTGCGCTCGCGGAGGGTCTGTGGGGTGTCGGCGGCGAGCAGGGTGCCCTCGCGCAGGAGGAGCAGGTGTGCGCAGCGGTCCGCCTCGTCCATGACGTGCGAGGAGATCAGCAGTGTGGTGCCGCGCGCGGCCAGGCGGTGGAAGAGGTTCCACAGGTCTCGGCGCAGTACGGGGTCGAGGCCGACGGTGGGCTCGTCCAGCACCAGCAGTTCGGGGCTGTCCAGCAGCGCGACGGCCAGGGAGACGCGGGAGCGCTGGCCGCCGGAGAGGTTGCCGGTCAGGTCGTCCGCGTGCGAGGTGAGGTCCACATCGGTGAGGGCCCGGGTGACGGCGGCCGGGCGCCGGGCGCGGGGGATGCCGAGGATCGCGGCGTAGTAGCCGAGGTTCTGCCGGGCGGACAGGTCGGCGTAGACGGACGGGGCCTGGGTGACGTAGCCGACGCGGGAGCGCAGCGGGGCGGAGCCGGCGGGGGTGCCGAGAACTTCGAGGGTGCCGGTGACCTTGGCCTGGGTGCCGACGAGGGCGCGGATCAGCGTGGACTTGCCGCTGCCGGAGGGGCCGAGGAGGCCGGTGACGGTGCCGGGGGCCACCTCGAAGGAGAGGCCGTCCAGCACCGTGCGGCTGCCTCGGACGACGGTGAGGCCGACTGCGCGGACGGCGGGGCGGGTGGCCGAGGAGGCCGGGTGGTCCGGTGATCGGTCCGGTGATCGGTCCGGTGATGGGTCCGGCGATGCGTCCCGGGGTCGGTTCGGGGGTGGGTCCGAGGGGCGGTTCGGGAAGGGGTTCGGGGGTGGGTTATTCATCGTGTGATGAATTGTGAATCCGGCGCTGTTGGAGCGTCAAGCAGCGGGGGCGCACGACTGTCGTGCCGACGCCGGTAGGGGGCGCTCACTGGTGGGGCGTACGCGGGGAGTCCGGGGTG
Source organism: Streptomyces axinellae (assembly GCF_039532135.1). Taxonomy (NCBI): domain Bacteria; kingdom Bacillati; phylum Actinomycetota; class Actinomycetes; order Kitasatosporales; family Streptomycetaceae; genus Streptomyces; species Streptomyces axinellae. Next base: position 421,987 of record NZ_BAAARJ010000005.1, on the reverse strand, counting down.
CCGGTTGTGCCTCGGCCGTGCCTCGGCTTCGGTGCGGACGGCCTCGACGCGCCGTACAACCGCCCGGCCTTCGCTGGGCAGGATGGAGTTCAGTTCGCTGTCCGCGGCCCTGGCGAAGGCTCCCGTGGAAGGCGGCCACGGAAGGAGATCCCATGCGTTCCCCGTCCGGATACAGAACGTTCCGACGATTCGGGCGAGCGGCCCCGCGTGCCGCCCTCCGTTCCGACTTTCTCGCCTCGCTCGTCGTCTTTCTCGTGGCGCTGCCGCTGTGTGTGGGCGTCGCCGTCGCCTCGGGGGTGCCGCCGGAGCTGGGGCTGGCGACGGGGATCGTCGGCGGGCTGGTGGCCGGGCTGCTGCCGGGGTCCAGCCTTCAGGTGAGCGGGCCCGCCGCGGGGCTGACGGTGCTCGTCTACGAGGCCGTACAGGCGTACGGGCTCTCGGTGCTCGGCGTGCTGGTGCTGATGGCGGGCGTGCTCCAGATGACGATGGGGGCGCTGCGGCTGGGGCGGTGGTTCCGGGCGATCTCGGTCGCCGTGGTGCAGGGGATGCTGGCGGGCATCGGGCTCGTCCTCGTCGCGGGGCAGGTGTACGGGCTGGCGGACGCGCGGGCGCCGGAGGACGGGCTGGGCAAGCTGCGGGGGCTGCCCGGACTGGTGCGGGAGGTCCTCGGTTCCGCGGAGACCCTCGTCGCGCTGGCGGTCGGCGCCGGGACGGTGCTGGTGCTGGTGGTGTGGCCACGGCTGCGGGGCGTCGCGCGGCTGGCTCCGGCGCCGCTGGTCGCGGTGGGGCTGGCGGCCGGGGTCGTGGGGGTGTGGGAGTTACCGGTGACGCGGATCGAGGTGCGGGGGCTCGTGGGGGCGCTCCAGCCGCCGGGCGGCGCCGACTTCGCACGGCTGATCGAGGTGGGGGTGCTGGGCACGGTGCTGGCCTTCACGCTGATCGCGTCGGCCGAGTCCCTGTTCAGCGCGGCGGCGGTCGATCGTATGCACGACGGCACCCGCACCGACTACGACAAGGAGCTGATGGCGCAGGGGGCGGGCAACGCGGTGTGCGGGGTGCTGGGCGCGCTGCCGATGACGGCCGTGATCGTCCGCAGCTCGGCGAACGTCCGGGCGGGGGCGCGGACCAAGCTGTCGCGGGTGCTGCACAGCGTGTGGCTGCTGGTGTTCGTGGTGCTGCTCCCGCAGGTGCTCGGGCTGATACCGGTGGCCGCGCTGGCGGGGGTGCTGGTGTACGCGGGCTGGCAGCTGCTTCCCCTGCGGGAGTTCGCCACGCTCTGGCGTGAACACCGGGGCGAGGCGGTGGTGTTGACGGCCACCGCCGTATCCGTGGTGTTGACGAACCTCTTCGAGGGAGTGCTGCTCGGGCTGCTGCTGGCGGTGGTCAAGAGCGCGTGGGAGACCTCGCATGTGCATCTGGAGATCGAGGAAACGGGTGGGGAAGCGGGCGGGGAGGGGGAGCCTCGGGAGAGCGGGGCTCCGGTCCCGGACAGGGCCCCGGGGGACGCTCCGTTACGGGTTCGCGTCGTCGGCAACGCGACGTTCCTGCGGCTGCCCAAGCTCTTGGACCAGCTCGCCGAACTGCCCCGCGACCGCCCGGTGGTGCTCGACCTGTCGGGGTTACGGCACCTGGACCTGGCCTGCCGTACCGCGCTGGAGGGCTGGGCCGTGGAGGCGGAGTACGCGGGGAGGGCGGAGGCGGGGCTGGAGGGTGCCGGGCTGCTGGAGGGCACGGTCGGGAAGTGAGCGGCTCGGCGCCAGGCGGGGCGTGGTGTGGGCCGCCTGCCCGACCGCGTTCGACCGGCCTGGCTGCCTTCGCCGGTCCGACCGCGTTCGCCGACCCGGGCTGTGTGCGTCGGCCCGTTCCCGTCCGGCCGTGGTGGCGGGACGGGAGCGGGCCGGGGTGAGCAGACGGGGTGCGGGGCGGCGCGGGGCGGGGCCGTGGCAGGCGTCAGACCTTCTGGAGCTTTCGCGCCTCCCCCGTCCGCGGCGCCCCCGCGCCGGCGCCTTCGTAACCGTCACCGTCACCGACCCCGCTCTCGCCGTCGTCCCGGGTGGCGGCGGCCCGGCCGAGTCGGCTGGGCCACCAGATGCGGGCTCCGATGTCGAGTGCGAGGGAGGGGACCAGCACCGTGCGGACCAGGAAGGTGTCCAGCAGGACACCGATGCCGACCAGCACGCCCATCTGCGCCATGGTCACCAGCGGCATGGTCGCGAACACGGCGAAGGTCGCGGCCAGCACGATCCCGGCGGAAGTGATCACGCCGCCGGTCGAGGTCAGGCCGGTCAGGACACCCTTGGTGTGGCCCTGGCGCAGGGTCTCCTCGCGGACGCGGGTCATCAGGAAGATGTTGTAGTCGATGCCCAGCGCCACCAGGAAGACGAAGCCCATCAGCGGGATGGAGTGGTCGATTCCGGCGAAGCCCAGCAGGTGGGTGAAGAGGAGGTTCGAGGCGCCCAGCGCGCCGAAGAAGGACAGCACCACCGTCGCGAGCAGCAGCACCGGGGCGAGCAGGGAGCGCAGCAGCCACACCAGGACGAGCAGGACGACGCCGAGCACGATCGGGATGACCGTCCGCAGGTCGCGGCCGGCCGCGTGTGCGGTGTCCAGCGATTCGGCCGTCGTACCGCCCACCAGCGCGTCGGCGCCGTCGATCCGGTGAACCGCGGCGCGCAGCCCGGCGATGGTGTCCTTGGCCGCTTCGCTGTCCGGGGCGTGCTGGAGGACGACGGACAGCGAGGTCAGCGCGGCGTCGGGGGTGCGGTCCTCGGCCCTGACCGACTCGACACCGGCCACGCCGAGGGCCGCCTTCCGGGTGGCGTCCCGCGCGCCGGTCCTCACCACGATGGTGGCCGGGTCGGAGGAGCCGGAGGGGTAGTGCGCGGCCAACTTCTCCTGCGCGAGGACGGACTCGGGCTTGTCCTGGTACATCTCCTCCTGGGTGAGGCCCATGGTGATGCCGGTGGCGCTGAGTGCCAATACCGCCGTCATGCCGACCGACATCAGCCAGGACCAGCGCGGACGGCGCACCAGCAGGCCGCCGATACGGGACCAGACGGTGCGGGCCGTGCGCGGCTGGGTGCCGTACCGGGGGACGAAGGGCCAGAAGACCCAGCGCCCGGTGGCCACCAGCAGCGCGGGCAGCGCGGTGATCATCGCCAGCAGGGCGCAGACGACGCCGACGGCGCCGACCAGCCCCAGCGAGCGCGAGGAGTTGATGTCGGCGAAGGCCAGGCAGGCCAGGCCGATGGCGATGGTGCCCGCCGAGGCGACGATGGCCGGGCCCGAGCGGCGCAGCGCGACCCGCATGGCCTCGTGCCGGTCCTCGTGGCGGTGCAGTTCCTCGCGGTAGCGGGCGATCAGCAGCAGGGCGTAGTCGGTGCCGACGCCGAAGACGAGCACCATGAGGATGCCGCTGCTCTGCGGATCGACGGGCAGGGACGCGTACTTGGCCAGCGCGTAGGTGGCGACCTGGGTGAGGACGGCGGCGAAGCCGACCGACAGGACCGGGAAGAGCCACAGCAGCGGGCTGCGGTAGGTGATCAGGAGCAGCAGGGTGACGACGGCGCCGGTGGCCAGCATCAGGGTCGAGTCGAGCGTGTCGAAGACCTTGACGCTGTCGATCAGGGAGCCGGCCGGCCCGCCGACCTCGACGTCGAGTCCGGGAGGCGCGTTGGCCCCCGCGACGGTGCGGATCTCCTCCAGTGCGTCGCCGAGCCCGTCCTCCCCGGAGGCGAGCGGGGCGACGACCATCAGGGCCTTGCCGTCCTCCGCGGGCACGGGCCCGCTGATCTTCTCGCCCTTGGCGGCGTGCGCGGCGAACTCCGCGCGGTCGGCGCGCGCCTTCGCGACATCGGCCTGGGTCGTACGGGCGTCGTCCCGGGAGTAGACGACGACCGCCGGCATGATCTCGTCCTTGCCGCGGAACTTCTCCAACTGGGTGTTGACCTGCGCGGATTCGGCGCCGCGCGGCAGGAAGGAGTTGGGGCCGCTGTCCTCCACCTCGCCGAGCTTTCCGGCCAGCGGGCCGAGAGCCAGGGCGAGGAGCAGCCAGACGGCGAGGACCAGCCATTTGGTGCGGCTGCCGCCGGGGGCGGTGGCCAGGCGGCGCAGCGCGTGGCGGCGCCGCCCGGCCGGGAGCCGGGAGAAGGCGGGCATGGGTAATCTCCTGTGGTGTGAGTGCGGGTCGCGCGAGGGGTTCGCGGAAAGGTTCGCGCTCATGAGTACGGCCGGGAGTTGCCGCTCCCGGCCGTACGAGCGCCGAGGACGCCGGTGGCGCCGGTTATGCCGGTGCCGTCTGTGGCGTTGGTGACGTCTGCGTGTTGGTGATGTATGCGGGGTGTTGGTGATGTCCCTGACGTCGGTGTCGTCGGTGTCGTCTGTGGCGTCTGTGGCGTCCATGGCGCCTGTGACGCCTATGACGCCCCTCGTCAGCGCTCCGGGGTCATTCGATCTCGCGCATCATCTTTTCCATCGACGCGATCGACTGGCGTGCCTGCGTCAGCTCTTCGATACTGCGGCGGTGCAACTCCACGTTGTCCTCAAGGAGTTGCGCGTACTTCTCCGCCAGGTTCTTGTACTGCTGTTCGCGGGCCGCCACCATCCGGGAGCGCCATGTGGCGGCGAGTTGCCAGACGATGACGATGAGCAGGACGAAGATGCCGCCGGTCCCGAGCGCCGCCGCCCAGACTCCCGCCGCGTCGGTGCCGCCGGCGGCGACTAGCTGCTCGTTCACTGGGCTCCCTCTTTCTCGTCTTGACGGGGCGCGTCCGCGTTGTGCCGGGGCGCGTCCGGGCCGATACGGGCCGCGTCCGCGTCCTGGTCGGTGAGGCCGGCCGCCGCGCGGGCGATGGCCTCGGGGGTCAACGCGTAGGCGAACGGCGCCACCTCGAAGAACTTCATGGCCTTGCCGCTGTCCGACAGCTCCAGCGTCCCCACGACGAGTCCGGCCGCCTCCAGCCGCTGGAGGTGCATATGGAGCAGCGGACGACTCATCCCGATGTCGCGGGCGAGCCTGCTGACGTAGTTACGGCCCTGGGAGAGCGCCGCGACGATCCGCATGCGGTGCGGGTTGCCCAACGCCGCCAGGATCTTCAGCAGTTCGTCTCCTGTCGGGGTCTCGATCGCGCTCACCGCGACCCCTCTCTCTTGGGTGTAAGGAGAATCTGACACGTGACTGACCAGGCTGTCGAGGCAGACGGGCCCATGTCCGGGACAGCTCAGGGATCCCCCTGATACGGGGTGGGGAGACCCCCGGACACGGCTACGGGAGGGCCCGGATCGGGGTACGGAGGAGTCTCGGATCGGGGTACGGAAGGGGCCCGGCCCTGGGCGCCCGCGCCCCGTTTCCGCCGCGCCTCGCGCGTCCGCCGTGCCCCGGGCCCGCCGCGCCCCCGCGTCAGCCGCGCTGGGCCCGGTCGTACACCCGCTTGGCCGCGGCCCCCAGTACCTCGACCCGCGTTGCGGTCGGCGTCAGGGAATCCAGCGAGGCGTTGACCGAGACGAGGACGCCCTTGCCGCTGGCCTGTGGGTCCGCTCTCCGCAAGAGGGGGGAGACCGCCTGTTCGGTTGCGTTGTCCACAGCCTGTGACACACGACGTGCGAGTCGGGCGGGCTAGCTCTTCCGACTGTTCTTCTTCGCGTTCTTCGCGTTCTTCCCGCCGGAGCTGCCGTGCCCGCCGCCGCTCGCGCGCCGGCCGGCCGGATTCCTCGTACGTGCGGTGCGCAGGCGCTCGTGCCGGGCGCGGGCCTCCTCGTACTCGGCCCGGCGCAGCTTCTCCCCCGGTGCCTCCACGCAGCTGCGCAGCGCGTAGGCGAGCAGGACGCCGATGAACCCGATGAGCCGGATGCTGTGCATCGAGGACTCGGTCGCGGCCTCGCGTGCGTCGGGGCGGCGGCCGTAGAAGGTGAGGGTGCGGGAGAACGCCATCGCGCTGCACGCCGCGAACGCGACGACCAGCAAGATCGTCGCCCAGCTGCCGATGTCGGCGAGCGCCACGCCCTGGTAGGCGAAGCGCAGCACGAACGCTCCGGCGACCGCCGCCAACAGCGCGGCGAGGGCCAGACCCGTACGGCGCAGCAGGTAGCCGCCGGAGTGGTCCACCCAGGTGGTGCCGTAGAAGCGGATCGGCTCGGGTTCGGGTTCGCTGGGGGTCTTCGGGCTCTCTCGCACGTTTCGATTATGACGCGCCCCCGGGTACCGCCGGCTGGGGCGGTACCCGGGGGCGGGGCCACGGCCCTTCGGGCCGCATCGGATGGGGTCGGCCTGTCAGCGGGTCGGCGCGGGTCAGCGCTCCAGCAAGGTCACATCGCGCACCGCGCCCCGGTCCGCGCTGGTGGCCATGGCCGCGTAGGCGCGCAGCGCGGTGGAGACCTTGCGTTCGCGGGCCGTCGGCGCGTACCGGCCGCCGAGGGCCTCGCGGCGCGCGGCCAGGGTCTCCTCGGGCACGTCCAGGCGCAGCTGCCGGTCGGGGATGTCGATGACGACGCTGTCCCCGTCCTCGACCAGCGCGATGGTGCCGCCGGAGGCCGCCTCGGGGGACATGTGGCCGATGGACAGGCCGGAGGTGCCGCCGGAGAAGCGGCCGTCGGTGATCAGCGCGCACGCCTTGCCCAGACCCCGGCCCTTGAGGAACGAGGTGGGGTAGAGCATCTCCTGCATGCCGGGGCCGCCCTTGGGGCCCTCGTAGCGGATGACGACGACGTCGCCCTCCTTGACCGTCTTGTCGAGGATCTTCTGGACGGCGTCCTCCTGCGACTCGCACACCACGGCGGGTCCGGTGAAGGTCAGGATCGACTCGTCCACGCCGGCGGTCTTCACGACGCAGCCGTTCTCGGCGAGGTTTCCGTACAGCACGGCCAGGCCGCCCTGCGCGGAGTAGGCGTGTTCGACGTCGCGGATGCAGCCGCCCGCGGCGTCGGTGTCCAGGGACTCCCACCGCTCGGACTGCGAGAACGCCTCGGCGGAGCGGACGCAGCCGGGCGCCGCGTGGAACATCTCCACCGCCTCGGCGGAGGGCGAGCCGCCGCGGATGTCCCAGGTCTTGATCCACTCGGCCATGGAGTCGGCGTGGACGGTGTGCACGTCCTCGTTCAGCAGCCCGCCCCGGTACAGCTCGCCCAGGATGGCGGGGATGCCGCCGGCGCGGTGCACGTCCTCCATGTAGTACGTGCCGCCGGGTGCGACGTTGGGCGCGACCTTGGCCAGGCAGGGCAGCTTGCGCGAGAGCTGGTCGATGTCCTTCATCGTGAAGTCCAGCTCGGCCTCCTGCGCCGCCGCCAGCAGGTGCAGGATCGTGTTGGTGGAGCCGCCCATGGCGATGTCGAGGGCCATGGCGTTCTCGAACGCGGCGCGCGAGCCGACGTTGCGCGGCAGCACGGTCTCGTCGTCCTGCTCGTAGTAGCGCTTGGCGATATCGACGACCGTGCGGCCCGCCGTCTCGTACAGCTCCTTGCGCGCCGTGTGGGTGGCCAGCACGGAGCCGTTGCCGGGCAGGGCCAGGCCGATGGCCTCGGTCAGGCAGTTCATCGAGTTGGCGGTGAACATGCCGGAACAGGAGCCACAGGTCGGACAGGCGTTCTCCTCGATGCGGAGGATGTCCTCGTCGGAGACCTTGTCGTTGGCGGCCTCGGACATCGCGTCGATCAGGTCCAGCTTGCGGACCGTGCCGTTCACCAGCGTCGCGCGGCCGGCCTCCATGGGGCCGCCGGAGACGAAGACGGTGGGGATGTTGAGCCGCATGGCGGCCATCAGCATCCCGGGCGTGATCTTGTCGCAGTTGGAGATGCAGATCAGCGCGTCCGCGCAGTGCGCCTCGGTCATGTACTCGACCGAGTCGGCGATCAGGTCGCGGGAGGGCAGCGAGTAGAGCATGCCGCCGTGGCCCATCGCGATGCCGTCGTCCACGGCGATGGTGTTGAACTCGCGCGGAATGCCGCCCGCCGCCTTGACCGCCTCGCTGACGATGCGGCCCACGGGCTGGAGGTGGGTGTGCCCCGGCACGAACTCGGTGAAGCTGTTGGCCACCGCGATGATCGGCTTGCCGAAGTCCTCACGCGCTACGCCCGACGCCTGCATAAGGGCGCGAGCCCCTGCCATGTTGCGTCCGTGGGTGACGGTGCGGGACCTCAGCTCGGGCATGGCTGCCTCTCCCTTGGTGCGTGCGGCCGTGCTCCGGTGGACCGGCCGCTGCGGTACGTAGAAGTTTCCGAGGGTACGCCTCGGGCTCAGGATCCGGACATCGAGTCCGGATCCTGGACGAACCCGCCGGGCGTTTCCTGACCGCGTCCGCCGGACGTTTCCCGGCCGGACCCACCGGGCCGTTCCTGACCGGACCCGCCAGACGCTTTGCGGCCGGACCCACCGGACGTTCCCTGGCTGAACGCGCCGTGCGGGCGCGGGCCCGTCAGATGGTGCTGCACCACCGGCCCCAGCCTGCTGACCAGCTCAGCGACCGGCTCCGAGGCCACCGGCTCGATACGGATGACGTAGCGCAGCAGCGCGGCGCCGACCATCTGAGCCGCTGCCAGGGTCACCCGCAGCTCGGCGTCCGGGCCCTCCAGCTCGCCCGCGACACGGGCGAGCAGGTTGCGGGTCAGCAGGCGGCGGAAGACCGCGGCGGCCCGCTCGTTGTTCACCGCCGAGCGCACGATGGCCAGCATCGGTTCGCGGGTGGCCGGGTCCTCCCAGATCCGGAAGAACCCCCCGACGACCCGTGCCCCCAGCTCCTCGCGGGGACCGGCGGCGAAGACGGCGTCGGGGACGGCGACCGCGGGGGCGAAGGCGGCCTCGATGGCGGCGGCGAACACTTGTTCCTTCGTACCGAAGTAGTGGTGCACCAGCGCGGCATCCACCCCGGCGCCGCGCGCGATGGCCCGTACGGATGCCTTGTCGTAGCCGCGCTCGGCGAACTCGCCGCGCGCCGAGGCCAGGATCCGCTCCCGCGCACCGGGCCCGCCCGCCCCGGCCTGCCGCGCGGGACGGCCGCGCTTGCGGGGCTCTGGGGAGGCGGGCTCGTCCTGGCTCCGCTTCACGCGTCTCTCCGGCCACCGCCGTGGCCACCGCGCTCGCCCTGCCCACCGTGTCCGACGGGGCCGACGTGCCCCATGGGGCCGCCGTGCCCGCCGGGGGCGCCGTGGCCGGCGCCGCTGCCCGGGGCCGTCAGGCCCGTCGCCAGGTGCAGCCGGGCGTACGCCAGGGCCTCGGACAGGTCCTCCTCGCGCTCGGCGGCCGACATGGCACGCCGCGTGTTGACCTCCACGACCACATGCCCGTCGAACCCGCGCCGCCCCAGCCGCTCCAGCAGCTCCGCGCACGGCTGCGAGCCGCGCCCTGGCACCAGGTGCTCGTCCTTGCCGGATCCTGAGCCGTCGGCCATGTGGACGTGGCCGAGCCGGTCGCCCATCCGGTCCACCATGGCCAGGGTGTCGGTGCGGGAGGTCGCGGTGTGCGAGAGGTCGATCGTGAAGTGCCGGTAGTCGTTCCGGGTGGGGTCCCAGTCGGGCGCGTAGGCGAGCATCTCGCGGTCCCGGTAGCGCCAGGGGTACATGTTCTCGACGGCGAAGCGCACGTCCGTCTCCTCGGCCATGCGCCACACTCCCCGCTCGAATTCGCGGGCGTACGAGCGCTGCCAGCGGAAGGGCGGGTGCACCACGACCGTGGAGGCGCCCAGCGTCTCGGCCGCTGCCCTGGCCCGCACGAGCTTGGTCCACGGATCCGTGGACCAGACACGCTGCGTGATGAGCAGGCACGGTGCGTGGATGGCGAGTACGGGGACGCCGTGGAAGTCGGAGAGCCTGCGCAGGGCCTCCACATCCTGGCTGACCGGGTCGGTCCAGACCATGACCTCGACGCCGTCGTAGCCCAGCCGCCCGGCGATCTCGAAGGCCGCCGCCGTCGATTCCGGGTACACGGACGCCGTCGACAGCGCGACCTTCGCCTTGGGAACGCGCACAGTTTCCTTGCCCACCCCAGCCACACTAGGACGCCGGACGTGGTGCTCGCCCCTGGCCCCGCTCCCCGGCCCGGCACGGGAGCCGCCGGGCCGCGGCGGATCCCGGCGAAGAGTCCGGCCCCCTCACGCGGCCCGCAGGCGGTCCAGGCGGCGCAGGATGATGCCCTCCCGCAGGGCCCAGGGGCAGATCTCCAGTGCCTCGACGCCGAACAGGTCCATGACGCCCTCGGCGACCAGCGCGCCCGCCACCAGCTGGTGGGCGCGCCCCTCGGAGACGCCGGGCAGCGCGGCCCGCTCCTCGGCGGGCATCGCCGCCAGCTTCGGCACCCACTCCTCCAGGGACTCCCTGCTCAGCTCCCGCTGCACGTACAGGCCCTCGCCGGAGCGGGGCGCGCCCGCGATCCGGGCGAGCTGCTTGAAGGTCTTGGAGGTGCCGACGATGTGGTCCGGCGGGTTGAAACGGTTGAACTCCCCCACCGTCCGGGCGATTTCGGCGCGTACGTGCCGCCGCAGCGCCCGCACGTCCCCCTGGTCCGGCGGGTCGCCCGGCAGCCAGCCCGAGGTGAGCCGGCCCGCGCCCAGCGGCAGCGAGACCGCGGCGTCCGGCTCCTCGTCCAGGCCGTAGGCCACCTCCAGCGAGCCGCCGCCGATGTCCAGGACCAGCAGCCGGCCGGCCGACCAGCCGAACCAGCGGCGCACGGCGAGGAACGTCAGCCGCGCCTCGTCCGCACCCGAGAGCACCTCCAGCTTGACGCCGGTCTCCTGCGCGAGGCGGGCCAGTACGTGCTCGGCGTTGCTCGCCTCGCGGACGGCGGAGGTCGCGAAGGGCAGCAGCGCCTCGACGCCCTTGTCCTCGGAGACCTCCATCGCGTGGGTGAGCGTGGCGGCGATCCGACCGATGCCCTCCTCGCTGATCGCGCCCTGGGCGTCGAGGAGTTCGGCGAGCTTCAGCGTCGCCTTGTGCGAATACGCGGGCAGCGGGCGCGCACCGGGGTGCGCGTCCACCACGAGCAGGTGGACCGTGTTCGAGCCCACATCCAGGACACCGAGTCTCATAGCCAGCACGCTAACCCGCTTTACGGCGGGGCGTGGGCGCGAGGCAGACGGCGAGCAGACGCGAAACGGTCCGGCGGACGTGCCTCAGGTGGGGGACGCGGGGCAGGAGCGGCTGACGGGGGCGGGCGCCCGGGGCCCGTACGCTGGTCGCGTGGGTAAGACGAAAGCGGCGAAGCATAAGAAGCAGGACGGCCCCGGAGGTCCGGAGGAGGTTCCGGCACCCCGGGCACGCGATGAGGAGGTCGGCCTCGACTTCACTCGCGCATGGGTGGAATTCCCCGACCCCGCCGACGACGAACAGGTCTTCCGCTGCGACCTGACCTGGCTGACCTCCCGCTGGAACTGCATCTTCGGCCAGGGCTGCCAGGGCATCACCGAGGGCCGCCCCTCCGACGGATGCTGCACGCTGGGCGCGCACTTCTCCGACGAGGACGACGAGAAGCGCGTCGCCGCACATGTGGCGAGGCTCACCCCGGAGACCTGGCAGTTCCACGACGTGGGCACCGGGCCGCGCGGCTGGGCCGAGGTCAACGACGACGGCGAGCGGCAGACCCGGCGCTGGAAGGGCGCCTGCATCTTCAACAACCGCGCGGGGTTCGAAGGCGGCGCCGGGTGCGCCCTGCACACCCTCGCGCTGCGCGAGGGCCGCGAGCCCCTGGAGACCAAGCCGGACGTGTGCTGGCAAGTGCCGGTGCGGCGCACCTACGAGTGGGTGGAGCGGCCGGACGGCGAAGAGGTGCTGTACGTCTCGATCGGCGAGTACGACCGGCGCGGGTGGGGCTCCGGGGGGCACGACCTGCACTGGTGGTGCACGTCGGCGCCGTCGGCGCACGGCGCGGGCAAGGCGGTGTACGAGTCGTACCGGCCCGAGCTGATCGAGCTGATGGGCGAGGCCGGCTACGAGCAGCTCGCCCGGCTCTGTGAGCAGCGGCTCGCCTCCCAGCTGCCCCTGGTGGCTCCGCACCCCGCCGACTGAGCGCGCCGCCGCCGCTGACTCGGGGCGGTCGGCGGCGGGAGAGATCAGCACGGGCGACAGATCGCGACGGGCGACAGATCAGGACGGGGCCGGAGCCGGGGCCGGGGAGTGGGTCTCGGCAGGGGGCGATGGCGCGGGCGCGGTCTCCGGCTGCGTGGTGGCCGGCGGGGGCGGCGTCGGCGGGCGGGAAGGAGACCCCGTCAACGTGATGACCGCTAGCGCGGGATCGACCCGGACCCGCGCCGTCCACGGGGCGGCGGGCTCGCGGGCGTGGTCCACCAGGACACGGACCGCCGCGCTCTCCCCCGGCCGCAGCGTCCCGCCCGTACGGCTGAGGACGAGCCAGGGCGCGTCCGGCGACGCCGACCAGCGCACGGGGGCGCCGCCGGTGGCGGTGAGCGTGAGGAAGGAGCCGTCACCCAGCGGCTGGGCCTCGACGGTGAGGCGGCCGGGCCCTTTGCCGGAGCGCCGCGTGCCGCCCGGGCTCTCGACCTCGACGCCGACGCCCCCGCTCGCACTCGCGCCCGCACCGGCTTCGGACCTGATCTCGGCACCGCTGGCGGCTCCGGCTTCGGACCTGATCTCGGCACCGCTGGCGGCTCCGGCTCCGGGCCCGACTCCAGCTTCGACTCCGGCTCCGGCTCCGGCAGCGCCCGAACGCCGCCCCGCCTCCTGGGTCCTGGCGCCGGATCCGCCGCCGCGCCCCGCTCTCTCGGACGGGGGGCCGTCCAGGCTGTCGAGCCCGGTGGGGCCCGAATCCCCGCCCTTCTCCCGGTTCTTCTCGACGGCGGAGACGGAACGGTCCGCCGGGGACTCCCCGCCCCCGCCGCGGTAGGCGGCCCACAGCGCCAGGACGGGCGCCGCCAGCACCGTGGCGACGACGGTGGTCGCCAGGGCCTTGCTGCGCAGCCGGTCACGGCGCGCGGCGCGGCACTTGTCGTCGAGCGGGAAGCCCGCACGGTCGAAGCGGGGGGCGCGCTGGGCCCGCGCCCGGCGGGCCAGCGCGGCGGCGGCGCGCACCGCCGGGACGGGCGCCTCCAGCATCACGAGCGACCCGGCGACCGGCGCCGTACCGGGCCAGGAGACCCCGGCCATGGCGCGCTCGGCGGCACGGCGGCACTGCCCGCACCCGTCCACATGCCACACCAGCTCACGGCGCAGGGCGGTGCCGAGCAGCAGACGGTCATCACCGGCGAGGCGCGAGACGGCCGGGCAGCCGCCGGACTCGACGACACACAGCGCCGCGCGGGTGCGTTCGACCTCGCAGGCGGCGTGCGAGAGGAGGTCTTCGGCGGCCTCGGGGACGAGCGAGAGCACGGCCGCGATCTCCTCGGCCGGGAGCCCGTGGCGTACGGACAGCTCCAGGGCCTCGCGCTGCTCGGGTGACGTACCGGCGGCCTCCGGCCAGGCGAGCGCGGCCAGTTCCCGCCGCCGACGGGCCCGGTCCGCCCCGGTGGCCGACGGGGCGGCGGAACGGCGAGGGGAGGGAGGCGCGGCGGGGGTGGCGGACGCGGAAGGCGCTGGAGGCGCGAAGGGGCCGTCCCGCAAAGGACTCCGCGGCAACGGGCCGCCGCCCCGTGCACGGCGCGGGGCCGGGCCGCGCTCCCCCGCGCCACCCCCCTCGGTGGCCGACTCGCGTCCGGCCGCACCCGACTCGCGGCCATGCGGGCCCGATGCGCGCTCCCTCGCTCTCTGCTCGCTCAGCCGACGCGAACAGGCCCAGCGTGCCAGGGCATAGAGCCAGGGGCGGTGCGCTTCGGCCGCGGCGGGTGCCCGGCCGCGCGAGCGCTGCCGCTCGGCGAGAGCGAGCGTCTCGCCCACGGCCGCGATCGCGGCCTCGTGCTCGCACATCACCGACAGGCAGTAGGTGAACAGACCGTCCAGATAGGGCTCGTCGCACCGGGTGATGCTCTCCGCCTCGGGGGCAGAGGCGCCCGCCGCTTCGGGGGCATCCTCCGCTTCGGGGGCGCACTCGGCTTCGCGGGGCGTCGACCGGCTCACCGGACGCGCTGGGGGTGCGCCGGTGGTGTTCGTGGGGTGCTCGCGCCTGCTCGTCATCACCCGGCGACGGTAGGCGGATGATGGCGCTTTACTGGACCCGCAGGCATGGGATTACCTCCTTTGGGTGACGTTCTCCTTCAAAAGGGGACATGCGCCCCGGGTTTGACGACGGCGGAAGCGGTAAAGGGCGCGCAGGGGGCGCATACCCGGGGGGCGACCGACGGCGCGCGGCCGGACTGTCGGCAGGCGCCTATACGGTGGCCGTCATGGCGACCCGTAAGACCTCCGCGAAGGACCGCCCCACCTATCGCTGCACCGAGTGCGGCTGGCAGACGGCCAAGTGGCTCGGCCGCTGCCCGGAATGCCACGCCTGGGGCACCGTCGAGGAGGCGGGCGGCGCCCCCGCCGTGCGGACCACGGCGCCTGGGAGAGTGGCGGTCTCCGCGCTGCCCATCGGCCAGGTCGATGGCAGGCAGGCCACCGCGCGGGAGACCGGCGTACCGGAGCTGGACCGGGTGCTGGGCGGCGGTCTGGTGCCCGGCGCCGTGGTATTGCTCGCCGGCGAGCCCGGCGTGGGGAAGTCCACGCTGCTGCTGGACGTGGCCGCCAAAGCGGCGAGCGGCGATCACCGCACGCTGTATGTGACCGGCGAGGAGTCGGCCGGGCAGGTGCGGCTGCGCGCCGACCGCATCGGGGCGATCAGCGACCACCTCTACCTCACGGCCGAGACCGACCTGTCAGCCGTGCTCGGACACCTGGACGAGGTCAAGCCGACGCTGCTGGTGCTCGATTCGGTGCAGACAGTCGCCTCGCCGGAGATCGACGGCGCACCCGGCGGCGTCGCACAGGTCCGCGAAGTAGCGGGCGCGCTGATCCGCGCGTCCAAGGAACGCGGCATGTCCACGCTCCTGGTCGGCCACGTCACCAAGGACGGCTCCATCGCGGGCCCGCGCCTGCTGGAGCACCTCGTGGACGTGGTGCTCAACTTCGAGGGCGACAGACATGCCCGGCTGCGCCTGGTGCGCGGGGTGAAGAACCGCTACGGGACGACGGACGAGGTCGGCTGCTTCGAGCTGCACGACGAGGGCATCACGGGCCTGGCCGACCCCTCGGGCCTCTTCCTCACCCGCCGCGCCGAACCGGTGCCCGGCACCTGTCTGACCGTGACGCTGGAAGGGCGCCGCCCGCTGGTCGCCGAGGTGCAGGCGCTCACCGTGGACAGCCAGATCCCCTCCCCCCGCCGGACCACCTCGGGGCTGGAGACGTCCCGGGTGTCGATGATGCTGGCGGTGCTGGAGCAGCGCGGCCGGATCAGCGCCCTGGGCAAGCGCGACATCTACAGCGCGACGGTGGGCGGGGTGAAGCTCTCCGAACCCGCCGCCGACCTGGCGGTGGCGCTCGCCCTGGCCAGCGCCGCGAGTGACACACCGCTGCCCAAGAACCTGGTGGCGATAGGGGAGGTCGGCCTCGCGGGCGAGGTCCGCCGGGTCACGGGCGTCCAGCGGCGGCTGGCGGAGGCGGCCAGACTCGGCTTCACCCACGCGCTGGTGCCCGCCGACCCGGGCCGGATCCCCGAGGGCATGCGGGTGCTGGAGGTGGCGGACATAGGAGAGGCCCTCAGCGTGCTTCCGGCCCGCCCCGCCCGACCGGACCGCCCGGCCCGCGCCGATTGACCGCCCGGCCCGGACGAGTTGACCGACCGGCCGCATGAAGCGAGCGACCGGCCGGCACGGATCGAACGGCGCCGCCGGTAGCCACCCCGCCCGGCCGGACCCGCTGCGGCTGGGCCGGGCCGCCGCATACGGTGGGTGAGGCGCGGCGGGGCCCTCACGGGGGCGCCGGTAGACTTTGCCCGGTCTCGACCGACCGCGCGCGCCCCCGGGGCCGTGTACGGCGCCACGGGGGAATGCGGCCACGGCTCCCGGTGAGGTGGCGACGTCCAGTGACGTGGCAACGTCCGGTGACGTGCGCGGCGTCCCGAGGTGTGTGCGACGTCCCCGAGGCGGGTGCGGCATCCGCGGACGTGGCGACGTGGTCGAGGAAATGCCGACAGGCACCCGCACGACCGAAGGAGTGCAGTGGCAGCCAACGACCGGGCAGCGGTCCCCGGCAGGACCGAGGGAGCGTCCGGCCTGATGCGCGCCTCGCTGAGCGCGGTCGCGCCGGGCACAGCTCTGCGCGACGGGCTGGAGCGCGTACTGCGGGGGAACACCGGCGGTCTCATCGTCCTCGGCATGGACAAGACGGTCGAGGCGCTGTGCACCGGCGGCTTCGTCCTGGACGTGGACTTCAGCGCGACCCGGCTGCGCGAGCTGTGCAAGCTGGATGGCGCGCTCATCCTGGACGGCGACATCTCCAAGATCGTCCGAGCCGGTGTGCAGCTCGTCCCCGACGCCTCCATCGACACCGAGGAGACGGGCACCCGGCACCGCACGGCCCAGCGCGTCTCGATCCAGACCGGCTTCCCGGTCGTCTCCGTCAGCCAGTCCATGCGGCTGATCGCCCTCTATGTCGAGGGTCAGCGGCGGGTCCTGGAGGACTCCGCCGCGATCCTCTCCCGCGCCAACCAGGCACTGGCCACCCTGGAGCGCTACAAGCTGCGGCTCGACGAGGTCGCCGGCACGCTCTCGGCGCTGGAGATCGAGGACCTGGTGACCGTCCGCGATGTCACGGCCGTCGCCCAGCGGCTGGAGATGGTACGCAGAATCGCCACCGAGATCGCCGAGTACGTGGTGGAACTGGGCACCGACGGGCGGCTGCTCTCGCTCCAGCTGGACGAGCTGATCGCGGGCGTGGAGCCCGAGCGCGAGCTGGTCGTGCGGGACTACGCGCCGCAGACGGGAGGTTCGGGCCGCCGCGTGCGCACCGTGCCGGAGGCGCTCAGCGAGCTGGACCGGCTCACCCACACGGAACTGCTGGAACTCCCCACGGTGGCACGGGCGCTGGGCTACAGCGGGGCGCCTGAGACGCTGGATTCCGCCGTCTCACCGCGCGGATTCCGGCTGCTGGCGAAGGTGCCGAGGCTGCCGGGAACCGTCATCGACCGGCTGGTGGACCACTTCGGCGGGCTGCAGAAGCTGCTCGCCGCGAGCGTGGACGACCTCCAGGCGGTGGACGGCGTCGGCGAGGCCCGCGCCCGCTCCGTCCGCGAGGGCCTCTCCCGCCTGGCCGAGTCCTCGATCCTCGAGCGCTACGTCTGAGCACCCCTGGACTCTCCGTCTGGGCGCCCCTGGACTCTCCCGGGGCCCGTGCCGGGTCTGACGTACGGGACCTCTTGAACGTTTCCCGGGTCGGCGCCGCCCGGGCAACCGTCCGCGCGGCTCCGCGAGGTGCTTCGGGCGGAGCGGGGGCGGGCTACTTCACGAGCTTGAAGGTCGTGTGGACCTTCTTCAGGCCCTTGACCTTGACCTCGATCTCGTAGGTGCCCGGCTTCGGCGAATCGAAGGTCGGCGTACCGCAGTTGGCGGCGCTCGCCTTGCGGAACCAGGTGAGCGTGTGGACCGACTCGCCGTGCGCCGGAACCTGGCGCAGCATCGCCTTCTTGTTCGGCGGGCAGTCGTCGGAGGCCCAGAACTTCGCGTCGTCGGGGTTGGTGATCGTGACGATCGTCGCGGTACGGCCCAAGTCGATCTTGCAGTGGCCGCCCCGCTTGTTGACGACCTTCAGCTCGAACTTCGGCTTCTCGCCGGGCCCGTACTCCGTCTCGACGCTGCGCAGCTTCAGCTTCACGTCGGACTCCGCGCAGTTCGCGAGGCTCGGGGAGGCCGGGAGAGCGGCCTTGCCGCCGCCGGAGCCGCCCGAGCTGTCAGAGCCCCCGGAGCCGCCGGAGGCACCCGCGTCCGAACCGCCCCCGGCCGCACCGCTGCCGGGTCCGGTGCCCCAGCCGGTGCCGCCCGAGGAGGACTGGTCGTCGTCGCCCGCGCCGGACGAGGAGCCCGACCCGCCCGAGCCCTCGGAGCCGCCGTTCTCCTCGTCGCGCCCGCCGGGGCGCTGGCTGTTGACGGGGCCCGAATCGGTGGGGCCCGGAGTGATCGTGCTGGCTGGGCCGTTGCCCTTGCCGCCCTTGCCCTCGTCGCGGGAGCTGTTGTCGCCGTCGCCGGAGAACAGCACCCAGCTGACGACGAGGACCAGCAGCGCGAGGACGACAAGAGCAACTGCCCTCCGTCGCCAGTAGATGGAGGAGGGAAGCGGCCCGATCGGATTGCGCAGAGATCCCACGCGGAAACCTTACGAGACATCAGGGGCGGCACAGGCCGGTACCCGCCGCAGGGAACGCGAATTGTTGTGATGAGCGCCAGTCGGAACGCACCCTGCGGCACGACTCGTGACGATCCGTGAGGACTCAATTCCGCTTCGTGTGTTTTGCGAGGTAACGCCGTGCACAAGCTTTCGTGCCGCGTGTGCGTTTTTCGGATGAGGAGTGCCGTGCCAGGATCGGTCGTGCCATGACTGCGACCACCGAGACCTCCCCAGCCGCTTCGGCCGGCGCCGCACCCGAGCGCACAGCCGACGCAGAAGCCGTCGATCCCGCGCTGCGCGAGACCGCGCGCGCCCTCCACTCCCCCGTCGTCGACTGGTTCGCCGCACACGCCCGCGACCTCCCCTGGCGCCGCCCGGAGGCGGGTGCGTGGGGCGTCATGGTCAGCGAGTTCATGCTTCAGCAGACTCCCGTCAACCGGGTACTGCCGGTGTACGAGGAGTGGATGGAGCGCTGGCCGCGACCCGCCGACCTGGCCGCCGAGGCGCCCGGTGAAGCCGTCCGCGCGTGGGGCCGCCTCGGCTACCCGCGCCGCGCGCTGCGCCTGCACGGCGCAGCGAAGGCCATAGCGGAACGCCACAAGGGCGAGGTGCCCGTCGAGCACGCCCAGTTGCTGGCGCTGCCCGGCGTCGGGGAGTACACGGCGGCTGCCGTCGTCTCCTTCGCCTACGGCAAACGGCACGCGGTACTCGACACCAATGTGCGCCGCGTCTTCGCACGAGCGGTCAGTGGGCAGCAGTATCCGCCCAACGCGACCACGGCGGCCGAACGGAAGCTCGCCCGCATGCTGTTGCCCGAGGACGAGGCCACCGCCTCGCGCTGGGCGGCGGCGACGATGGAACTGGGCGCGCTCGTCTGCACCGCGCGCAGCCCCGCGTGCACGCGCTGCCCGATCGCGGCGCAGTGCGCCTGGCAGTTGGCGGGTGCCCCCGAACATCAGGGCCCCGCCCGCCGCACCCAGTCCTACGCGGGCACCGACCGCCAGGTGCGGGGCCGGCTGCTGGCCGTCCTGCGCGCCGCCAAGGACCCGGTGCCGCAGTCGGACCTGGACCAGGTGTGGCACGAGCCCGTCCAGCGCGCCCGCGCCCTGGACGGCCTGGTGTCCGACGGCCTGGTGGAGCCTCTTGAGGGCAAGCGCTACCGGCTGCCGCTGACCTGAGCCCCGGCACCGGTCTGCGGCGCTCACCGGGGTCCGTGACCTTTGGCCCCGGCCCGGCCCCGCCCCAGGCCACGGCCCCGGCCTCCCGCCCCGGACGTGGGTCCCGCTCCTGGCGTTGGCTCGCCGGGCGGGCGCGAGGGGTCGGTCCGGCACCCGAACCCGGGCTGGGGCCGGGGCGGTCGAGGCGGGAGGCGTCGGGGCGGGAAGCGTCGGGTCAGGCTTTGACGCCGACGGCGGCGTGGTCCTTCTCCGGAGCGTGCCGGGCATCCTCGTCGGCTGTGGCAGCCGTGGGCTCTGCTTCCGTCGCCGCGCCGTCCTCCTCGGAGGAGGCCGATATCTCCTGGGCGGTATCCGGCTGGGCCTTCTGCGCCTCGGCGTCCTTCAAGGGGACCTCCTTGATGAACCACGCCGCGAGGAAGGCGATCAGGGCTATCGCTCCGGCGAGCAGGAAGACACCGTTGCTGCCGCTGGCGACCGCATGCTCGTACGCCTCGCGGACCTTGGCCGGGAGCTTGGCGAGGGAGTCCGCGTCGAGTTGCGCGCCGCCTTCGGTGAGCTTGGCCATGGCCCCGCCGCTCTCCCGTCCTGCCGCCGCCGCGCTCTCCTTCATCGAGTCCTCGACCTTCCCGGAGAAGACCGTGCCCATCAGGGCCACACCGAACGAGCCGCCGATGGTGCGGAAGAGCGTGGTGGTGGAGGAGGCGACGCCCATGTCCTTCAGCTCGACGCTGTTCTGTGCGATCAGCATCGTGAGCTGCATCAGGAAGCCCATGCCGGCGCCGAGCACCGCCATGTAGAGCGCGGAGGTGAGGCGGGAGGTGCCCACGTCCATCTGGGCGAGCAGGAAGAGACCGGCGGGGATGAGCGCACCGCCGATGATGGGGTACACGCGGTACTTCCCGGTCTTGGTGGTGGCGCGGCCGGTGACCACGGACACGATCATCATCGGCAGCAGCACCGGGAGCAGCAGCAGCCCGGAGTTGGTGGCCGAGGCGCCCTGGACGCTCTGCTGGAAGAGCGGCAGGAAGGTCATCGCGCCGAACATCACGAAGCCGAGCAGGAAGCCGATGAGGGTGACCAGCGAGAAGTTGAGGTTCCGGAAGACCCCCAGCGGCAGGATCGGCTCGGCGAACCGGCGCTCCACGATCGGGAAGGCCACCAGTGCCGCTATCGCCAGCGCGGAGATGCCGATGATGGTGGCCGAGTTCCAGTCGTACTCCGTGCCGCCCCAGCTGGTGACGAGCACGGCCGCGGTGATGCCGATGGTCAGCAGTGCGGCACCCAGGTAGTCGATACGGCCCTGGGTCCGCTTCTTGGGCAGGTGCAGCACGCTCGTGATCATCGCGAGGGCGATGGCGCCCAGCGGCAGGTTGATGTAGAACGCCCAGCGCCAGCCGAGGTGATCGGTGAGGGTGCCGCCGACGAGCGGACCGCCGATCATGGCCAGCGACATCACGCCCGCCATCATGCCCATGTACTTGCCCCGCTCACGGGGCGCGATGAGGTCTCCCATGATCGCCATGGCGCCGACCATCAGACCGCCGGCGCCCAGCCCCTGGAGGGCGCGGAAGCCGATGAGCTGGCCCATGGTCTGCGCGGCGCCCGAGGTCATCGAGCCGGCGAGGAAGAGGACTATCGAGGTGAGGAAGACGCCCTTGCGCCCGAACATGTCGCCGAGCTTGCCCCATACCGGGGTCGAGGCCGCCGTGGTCAGGGTGTAGGCCGTCACGACCCACGACAGGTGCTCCAGGCCGCCCAACTCGCCGACGATGGTGGGCATCGCGGTGCCCACGATCATGTTGTCGAGCATCGCGAGCAGGACGGCGATCATCAGGGAGAGGAGGACGAGGCGCACGCTGCGCGGCTTGGGGCCCGCCCCGGCACCGCCCCCCGCCGCGCCGGCCCCGGCGCCTTCTGCGGCGGCCGGTTCGGCCTCCGGCTGTCCGGCGGCCGATTCGACAACCGGCTGTCCGGTGACCCGCCCGGCGGCCGGTTCGGGCTCCGTTCTGGCCTCCGCCTTGTCCTCCGCTTGACCTGTGCTCAACTCACTCTTGTCCATGGCACCCCCCTTGGCCGCCTTTGCCCCGTTTTTCCCGCCACTCGCACTCATGCGCGGCCACTCCCCTTTTGCCCGCCGCTTACTTGCCGCACGGCTAGTTCAGTACGATGGACAAGCTAAGACGTCCGCTAGCCGGTCGTCAAGTAAGTTGGGAAGGGATCGGCCATGAGCAGGGGCAATACCCGTCAGCGCATTCAGGACGTCGCCCTGGAGCTGTTTGCTGAACAGGGCTACGAGAAGACCTCGCTCAGAGAGATCGCCGAGCAGTTGGGCGTCACCAAAGCCGCCCTGTACTACCACTTCAAGACGAAGGAAGACCTGGTCAGCAGCATCTTCCAGGATCTGGCGGTGGGGCCCGTGGACGAGCTGATCGCCTGGGCCGAGGAGAACCGCCCGACCACGCTGGAGACCAAGCTCGAAATCCTGCGCCGCTACAGCGCCAGGCTGAGCCAGTCCGCGTCCGTCTTCCGGTTCATGCACGAGAACCAGGCGGCCCTGCGCGAGTTGTCCATCGGCGACCAGATGAAGTCCCGGATCTTCAGCCTGCTGAACCTGATCAAGGACTCCGACGCCCCCCTCGCCGACCAGGTCAGGTGCGCCTCGGCCCTGTTCACCATGCACTCGACGCTCTTCGTCCTGGAGGGGGCGGCGGGGGGCCCGGACGAGAAGCGCAAGGCCGCGCTGGAGGTCGCCGAGGAGCTGGTCACCTCCGCGCACCACGGTGGGGATGCCTGAGCGGCCCACCCGCCGCCGGGCGGCTGTGGCAGGACGCGGGGGTGCGGCCGCGTTCCGCGCGCCATAGCGCTCCCACACGAAAGGGTGACCCGCCGCCCCCGCCGCCCTCGTACACGAGTGAGCGCCCGCCCCAGCCGGGGCGGGCGCTCATCGTGTCAGGCCGTCAGGCCGTCAGGCGGGCGCTACGCGCCTCAGAAGCGCACGCCCAGCGAGCGCATGGCGTCCTTGGGATCGACCGCCGAACCGTAGGCGGCGCTCTTGCGGATCTCGAAGTGCAGGTGCGGGCCGGAGGAGTTACCGGTGTTGCCGGACTTGCCGATCGTCTGGCCGGTCCTCACCTGCTGGCCGGGCTTCACGTCGATCTGCGACAGGTGCGCGTACTGCGAGAATTCGCCGTTGCTGTGCCGGATCACTATCGCGTTGCCGTAGGCGGGGCCGTCACCCGCGCCGTTGCCGCCGGCCTTCACGACGGTTCCCTTGTGCACGGACTTGACCGGGGTGCCGATCTTGACGGCGAAGTCCTGGCCCGAGTGGTTGTGGGCCCAGCGTCCGCCGGCCTTGCCGAAGGAAGCACTCAGCTCGTAGTCGACCGAGACGGGCTTGACCCAGGACAGCTGAAGTCGCTTGGCGTCCCGGGCCGCCTTCTGGGCGGCGCGCTGCTTCGCCTGCTTGGCGGCGTCGGCCGCCTTGTGCTGCTGGTCGGCCTGGTGACGTGCGGAGTCGGCGAGCGTGCCCGCCAGGTCCGACGCGAAGACGTCGCCCCCGGCCCGGTTCGCCGCCCCGGCCTCGTTCGTCCTGTCGGCCGCCGTCGCCGCGCCCGCCCCCAGGGCCATCGACGCGCCGAGCCCGGCGACAATGACCGCCGCCATGGTCGCGGCGCTGTTGGTGGTCCTAGTCCTCGTCATAGGGGTGCTACCTCCGGATGGGAGTGTGGGATCCACGCCCTGAAGTGGACGCAGGACCTTGGTAACCCGCCAGAAAAGGGACATCAAGGGACCCAATTACTAAAGACCCACGTAGCAGACGGAGCGACCTGCGTCACTCCCAGCCCGGTGGTGCTGCCCAGCGCCGCCCGCCACCGCACCCCGAGCCCCCCAGGGCTCCTAAGCCGCGTAGT
Source organism: Streptomyces axinellae (assembly GCF_039532135.1). Classification (NCBI taxonomy): domain Bacteria; kingdom Bacillati; phylum Actinomycetota; class Actinomycetes; order Kitasatosporales; family Streptomycetaceae; genus Streptomyces; species Streptomyces axinellae. The sequence continues at coordinate 398,673 of NZ_BAAARJ010000005.1, read as the reverse complement.
ACAGCCCTCACCCCCTGTGCCTCACCTCACCCGGACGCCCCGCTCGTTGTGGCCGCCCTCATATGACGCCACTCACCCCACGGGCCGAAGCCCGAAGCTCCGCGCACCGAAGCCCGAAGCACCCGGCCGCAGCCTGAAGCCCGAAGCACCCCCGCCCGAGCCATAAGCATCCCCGTCGAAGCCTGAAGCGCCCGCGCCGAACCCCGGGCACGCCCCGCCGCGCTTCCCTTACGATCCGCGCATGGAGCCCTCGACTGTCGCCGCGCGCCTCGCCTCCAGCGCCGTAGCGCCCCTGGTCAGAAAGCTGTTCGTGGCCGAGGGGCCGGGGGCCGGGCTGGTGGCGGAGCCCGTGCGGGTCTCGGCGCGGCTCTCCTTCACCGGGGAGCGGCGCACGCTGTCCGAACGGGAGCTGCGCAAGCTCGCCCAGGAGCTGGTGGCCCGCTGCGTCCACGCGGCGGGGCCCGCCGAGGAGCCGGCCGCGGAAGTACGTGCCGAGCTGACGGACGCGCTGGTCACAGCCCTGCACAGCCTGGGCGATCTCGACATGGACGACGTACAGGCTGTACGGCTGGGGCCGACGGGGCTGGCGGCCCGGCTGGCCGCGCCCCCGCTGCTGTCCCAGGCCGCCGAGGCGCGCTTCCGTCCGCTGCTGCACACCGCCTGCCTGCACATCCTGCACTTCTTCACCCAGCGTTCCACCTTCGTCGCGCGCACCGTCACGGAGCAGACGCGCGCCCTGGACCACCTCGTCGCCACCACCGACCTCCTCGCCGCGCGGCTGCCCTCGCGCACCGCCGAGGACGCCCGCTTCGAGGAGCGCTACGCGCGGCACATCGCCCGCAAGCACGGCGAGACGGCCCTCTACCGCCTGGAGCGGGGGCACGGGCCCGGAGGCGGGCGGCCGGACTTCCGGCTCGACTCGGCCTATGTCTCGCTGGAAGCCGCGCAGGAGGCGGGTCCGCCGCTGGCGGCGGAGCGGGCCCTGGCCGGGCGCGAGCGCGTACTGCTGCGCGGCGGGGCCGGGAGTGGAAAGTCCACGCTGGTCAAATGGCTGGCGGTGACCACCGCCCGTCAGGAGTGCGAGAACGGCGAACCCCTCACCCACCTCACCCACCTCGTAGGGCGCGTGCCCTTCGTACTGCCTCTGCGGCGTGTGGTGCGCGAGGGGCTGCCGCCCACTCCCGACCGTTTTCTGCACGCCGTGGGCAGTTCCCTGGCCGGATCCCAGCCCCCCGGCTGGACGGACCGGGTACTGGGCGCCGGGCGCGGGCTGCTGCTGCTCGACGGGGTGGACGAGATACCCGAGCGGGCGCGGGAGGCCGTACGCCGCTGGCTGCGGGAGCTGGACGGCGACTTCCCCGGCAACCTGTGGCTGGTGACCGCGCGCCCCGCCGCCGTACGCGAGGGCTGGCTGGGCCCGGAGGGGTTCGCCGAGCTGTCGCTGACGCCGATGTCGCACGCCGACGTCGCCGCGTTCGTCCGCCGCTGGCACCGCGCGGCGGACGCGGAACCCGGTGCCGCCGAAGCGCTGCTGGCCGTACTCCGCTCCAGCGGCGATCTGCGGCGGCTGGCGGTGAATCCGCTGATGTGCGGGCTGCTGTGCGCGCTGAACCGGGAGCGGCGCGGCGTACTGCCGTACGGGCGCGGGGAGCTGTACGAGGCGGCGCTGTCGATGCTGCTGGAGGGGCGGGACACGGAGCGCGGCATCCAGTCCACGGACGGTCCGCGGCTCACCCTGGCGGCCCGGGTCCAGATTCTTCAGCGGCTCGGCCACTGGCTGATCCGCAACGGCCGCACCGAGCTGGACCGCTCGGACGCGGTGGCGCAGGTGGGCAGAGCGCTGGCCACCATGCCGCAGCCGGTCGCTGTGCCGCAGCCCGGCATCCCGGCGCAGCCTGTACCCCCACCGCAGCCCGGCGCCCCACCGCAGCCCGGCGCCGCGTCCGAGGCGGTCTTCCGGCAGCTGCTGGAGCGCTCCGGGGTGCTGGCCGAGCCCGCCGAGGGCCGAGTCGCCTTCGTCCACCGCACCTTTCAGGACTATCTGGGCGCGAAGGCCGTCGTGGAGGAGGGCGACTTCCCTCTCCTGCTGGACAACGCGCACCGTGCCCAGTGGGAGGACGTGGTGCGGATGGCCGTGACCCTGGGAGGGCCCGCCGAGCGCGAGCGGATCCTGCGCGGGCTGATCGAGCCGGATGAGGACGGCACGCCCGGGCCGGAGCGACTGGTGCTGGCCGCCGCCTGCCTCGACCACGCGGCGGGGATCTCCCCCGTGCTCCGCGAGCGGATCCTCACGCTGATCTCCCGGCTGCTGCCGCCCGCCACCCGGGAACTCGCGCGGATGGTGGGGCGTGCGGGGCCCGTGGTGCTGGGGCTGCTGCCGGGTCCGGAGGAAGTGTCCGGGAAGACCGCCGAGACCGCCGAGACCGCCGAGACCGCCGAGACCGCCGAGACCGCCGAGAATATTGTCATCACCGCCACCCGCGTCGCCACCGACGCGGCCCTCCCCCTGCTGTCCCGCTACGCGGCGCACCCGGCCTTGCGCGTACGGCGTCAACTGGCCTGGTCCTGGCGCCGTTTCGACACCGACGCGTACGCCGAGGAGGTCATCGCGCGGCTGGCGGAGGAAGACCTCTACTTCACCGCCCACACCACCGCGCACCTGCGTGCCCTCAAGGCGCTGGGCGGCCGGGCGCGCGTCCAGCTCGTGGGGGAATTCGGCACGGGGGCGTTCGACACCGGGGAGCTGACGGAGTTGCTCGTACCCGAACGGCTGACCCATCTGTGGCTCACCGGTCCGGGCCCGTCCGACGGCGCGTGGCTGGCGGCCTTTCCCCGGCTGAGCACGCTGGTGCTGCCGAAGGACACTTCGGAGCACGTGCCGCGCGGGGTGCCCGGCCATATCACCGTCGTCCGCGGCCGGTTCCCGGGCTGAGGACGGGCCGTCATCGACGCGGGGACCTGATCGTTCTACGCTGCTCGCCGTAAGCGACCCCGTACCGGGGGGAGTTGGCCGAGACGGGTGGCGGGGGTAAGCGGATGGATGCCGGGGTCGTGGGGGCGCGGATCGCCTCCAGCGTGGTGGCGCCGCTCGTCAGGAAGCTGTTCGTCGCTCAGGGGGCGGGGGCCGGACTGGCGGAGGCCCCCGTACGGGTCTCCGGCCTCGTCTCCTTCACCGGGGAGAAGCGCACCCTCACCGAGCGGGACCTGGAAAAACTCGCGGGGGAACTGGTGCACCGCGCCGTGCGGGACATCGGCCCCCATGAGGCGCCTTCACCCGGTGAGACGGAGCGGACCGTCCAGCGGCTCACCCGCACCCTGCACGCGCTCGGCGACATCGGCCTGAGCGATGTGGAGGCCGTACACCTGGGCCACACCGACTTCGCGCGCGCACTGCACGCCCAGGCCACCACGAGCCACCCCGACACCCACCCCGCGCACCTGGACCCCACCCCCGGCGAGGCCGCGCTCTACCACCGGGTGCTGGACACCGCCTGCCTGCACATCCTGCACTTCTTCACCCAGCGCTCCACCTTCGTCGCGCGCACCCTGGTCGAGCAGAGCCGCCGGCTCGGGGAGCTGATCACTCTCGTCGATGTCCTCATCGAGCGCATCCCCTCCCAGTCGGCGCGGGACGCGGACTTCGAGCAGCGCTACGCGCGCTACATCGCCAACAAGCACCGCAAACTCACCATCTACGGCATCGATCTCCAACAGGCCAGCGAGTGGCCGCTGGATACCGCCTACCTCAGCCTGGAGGCGGCCCCGTCCGTCGAACAGCCCGGCGCCGAGGACCCCACATGGCAGGCCGCCGGGGAACCGCAGCCGGCCGAGCAGGCGCTCTCGGGCCACCGCCGGGTCCTGCTGCGCGGCATCGCGGGCTCCGGCAAGACGACACTGGTGCAGTGGCTGGCCGTCACCACCGCGCGCCAGGCCGAACTGACCGGTAGGCGTGCACACCTGATCGGCCGGGTGCCGTTCGTGCTGCCGCTGCGCACCCTCACCCGCGGCGGCGGCGACCTGCCCGTGCCCGCCGACTTCCTGACCGCCGTCGGCTGCCCGCTGGCCGGCTCCCAGCCGCCCGGCTGGGCGGACCGCGTCCTGGACGCCGGACGGGGCGTGCTGCTGATCGACGGCATCGACGAGGTCCCCGAGGAGGAGCGGGAGCGCACCCGGCGCTGGCTGCGCGACCTGCTCGCGGCGTTCTCCGGCAACCTCCTGCTGGTCACCTCCCGCCCCTCGGCCGTCCGCGAGGACTGGCTGGGCCGCGAGGAGTTCACCGAGCTGACCCTCTCGCCGATGCGCCCCGCCGATGTCGAGGTGTTCATCCGCCGCTGGCACACCGCCGCCGAGGCCGGCGGCGAGCTGGAAGAGGCACTGCGCACCGCCGTCCGCGCCAAACCGGACCTGGGCAGGCTGGCCACCAACCCGCTGATGTGCGGCCTGATCTGCGCCCTCCACCGCGAGCGGCGCGGCTTCCTGCCACGCGGGCGCAAGGCCCTCTACGACGCGGCGCTCAGCATGCTGCTGGAGCGGCGCGACCGGGAGCGCGCGATGCACACCCAGCCGGGCGCCGTCGAGCTGGACGAGGAGTCCCAGGTCGAGCTGTTGCAGAAGCTGGCCTACTGGCTCATCCGCAACGGCCGCTCCGAACTGGCGCACGACGACGCGCTCGACCTGCTCGGCCGCGCCCTGCCCTCGATGCCGTACGCGGCCGGGCAGGGCACGGCCGAGGAGATCTACCGCCACCTGCTGGTGCGCTCCGGGCTGCTGCGCGAGCCGGCGCACGGCGCCGTGGAGTTCGTCCACCGCACCTTCCAGGACTACCTGGGTGCCAAGGCCGCCGTGGAAGAGCGCGACTTCGACCTGCTGGCCCGGCACGCGCACCTGGACCAGTGGGAGGACGTCATCCGCATGGCCGTCGCCCACGCCCGCCCCGACGAGCGGGCCCGCCTGCTGGGCCGCCTGATCGAGCGCGGCGACGCCGAGCCCGAGGCGCGGACCCGCCTCCACCTGCTGGCGATGGCGTGCCTGGAGCACGCGACGAAGCTGGATCCGGCGGTGCGCGCGGACGTCGAGGCCAGGGGCCGGGAACTCATCCCGCCGCAGAGCGTCGACGAGGCCAAGGCGCTGGTACCCATGGGCCCCGTGGTGCTGGAACTGCTGAGCGAGGTGACGGACCTCACCGTCGGTGAGGCGACGGCCGTCGCACACACGGCCGCCCAGATGGGCACGGACGCGGCGCTCGTGCTGCTCACCCGCTTCCGCGGCCACCACTCCCCCGCCGTACTCCAGCAACTGGCCGGCCACTGGGACCGCTTCGACGCCGAGAAGTACGCGACGGAGATCATCCGCTACCTGGCCGACCTCCCGACGGTGCAGGTGACCGCGAGCACCTCCGAACACCTCGCCTGCCTGCGCCGCATGGACGAGCGCCTCTGCTCCCGCGTCCGCGGCGAACTCTCCCCGGACGAGATCATCGCGGCGCAGGGCACCGGCACCAGACTGCGGCGCCTCAGCTTCGCCTACAACCCCGGCCTGACCCGGCTCGACTTCGTCAGCTCCTTTCCCCACCTCACCGACCTCGACATCCGCGAGTGCCCGGTCACCGACCTCACCCCGCTCGGCGAGCTGCCGCTGAGCACGCTGTACCTGTGGGACGTGCCCGCCCTGGACGCGCTCAAGGGCATCGAGGCCCTCAGCGGCCTCACCTGGCTCGGCCTGCGCGAGGGCACCAGGTGGCCCGGCGTCCGGCGCGTGGAGGCCCTCACCTCGCTCACCACGCTGCTGCTCCCGTACGACACCACCGAGTTCGAGGGCATCTCCCGGCTGCCGAACCTGGAGACCCTGAACGTCTACTGCGTGCGGGACGGCATCAACGCGGCGAGCTGGGCCGAACTGGCAGAACTGCCGCACTTTCGCGAACTCACCTGCGAACCCCACCACTTGGCGAGCCTGACCGCCTCGGGGACCGTCCTGCCCCACCTCACCCGGCTCCAGCTGGTCCTGGACGGCAAGGAAGCGGATCTGACACAGCTGACCCGCTGCGCTCCGGAGCTGGAGACTCTCCAGATCAGCACCGCCCCCAGCGGCATCAGCCTCGCCCCCCTCGCCGGACTGCCCCGCATGCACGAGGTGTCGCTGCAACGGCCGGCAGGAGCCGCCGAGGATCAGGGCCTCCCCTCCCGCATCAGCCTCAACTACATCGGGCATCCCACCCACAACATGCGCCCGCGCCGAGCCTGACCCGAACTCACGGTGACCGATTCCCTACGGGCGGCCTAGGCTGGGCCCCGACCAGTCAACCCCCTGCCCTCGTCGGGGAGTCCGCACGCCATGGATCCCGCAGTCCGTCTCGCGTCCACCATCGCCGATCCCCTCGTCAGCCAGCTCCTCCTCCCCGTCGAAGCCACCCCCGACAACGCCCAGACCGAGGACGAACTCCTCGCCCGGCTCGTCTCCTTCCGAGGCGCGGCGCCACCGCTGTCCTACGAGTCGCTGCTGTCGCTCGCCGGGGAGCTGGTCGCGCTCACCGCGAGCGGCTACCGGCTGCCGCCGCAGGACGAGACGCCGGTGGCCGGCGTACTCTCCCGCACGCTGTGGATCATCGGCGAGCTGGACACCACCGATGTGCAGGCCATCCGCCTGGGCCCGCAGGACTTCGCCCGCAAGCTGCGCTCCACCGTCCCGGGCGCCGACCGCGAGCTGAGTTCGGATGCCGCCTGGTTCCACGACCGGCTGCTGGTCACCGTCTGCCTGCACCTGCTGCACCATCTGATCCGCCGCTCGCCACGCCTGGCGGAGCGGATGCCCGAACGCGCCCACCGGATCCGCCAGTTGATCGACCTCAACGATGTGGAGGCCGTCCGTGGCCGTCCCGAACCATCCGCCATAGACGCGCGGTTCGAGGCGCGCTACGTCCGTTCGGTGGCCGAGCAGTACAACCGCGTGACCATCTACGGCATCGACCTTCCCAACCCCAACTCCCCCGACAGCTGGTCCCTGGACGCCACCTACCTCAGCCTCAGCGCCGAGTTCGACAACCCGGAGGAGCGGACCGAGGCGACACCGCCCCGCCCCGACGGCGACAGCGGCGAGCCCGTACTGTCCGCCGACCGCGCCCTGGGCGGCCACGAACGGGTACTGCTGCGCGGCGTGGCCGGCTCCGGCAAGACGACGCTGGTGCAGTGGCTCGCCGTCTCCACCGCGCGCGACGCGCTGCCGCCCGAACTGGCCTCGCTGCGCGGCCGGATCCCGCTGGTGCTGCCCGTGCGCCGCTTCGCCCGCGAGGGCTTCCCGGCGCCGGACGACTTCCTGAGCGCGATACGCCACCCCCTGGCCGGCGAGGCACCCGACGGCTGGGCCGCCAGAGTGCTCGCCGAAGAGCGCGGACTGCTGCTGGTGGACGGGATCGACGAGGCACCCGAGTCGGAGCGCACCGCACTGCGCGGCCGGCTACGGCGGCTGATGCGCATCTATTCGGGCAATTTCTGCCTGGTCACGGCCCGGCCCTCGGCCGTAGAACCCAACTGGCTGGCCGACGAGGGCTTCGACGAGCTGGCCCTGGCCCCCATGAACCGCGACCAGGTGGCCGCCTTCATCACCGCCTGGCACGCGGCGGCCGGTGACGACGAGGGCAAGGACCACCGCCGCCTCGACGACTACCGCGACCGGCTGCTGGCCTCCATCCCGCTCTACCGCGAACTGCGCGGGCTGGCCACCAACCCGCTGATGTGCGGCCTGATCTGCGCCCTGAACCGCGACCGGTCCGGCTCGCTCCCCCAGGGCCGCAAGGAGCTGTACGAGGCGGCCATGGAGATGCTGCTCCAGCGCCGCGACCCCGAGCGCCGCGTGCTGTACGCGGACGCCGTCAAGCTCCAGCGCGGCGCCCGCGAGCGGCTGCTGCGCAAACTGGCCTACCGGATGCTCGTGGACCGCAGAGTCGAGCTGTCCATGGACGAGGCCCTGGCGGAGATCGCACGCCAGCTGCCCGCCATCCCCTCCACCTCCGGCCAGGGCAGCCCCGAGGACATCTTCAACCACCTGCTGCTGCGCACCGGCCTGCTGCGCGAGCAGTCCGACCACTCCGTGGAGTTCGTCCACCGCACCGTGCAGGACTACCTCGCGGCGAAGGAATCCGTCGAACAGGGCGCCTTCGACCTGCTGCTCGCTCACGCGCACGAAGCGGAGTGGGAGGAGGTCATCCGCATGGCCGTCGCCCACGCCCGCCCCGGCGAGTGCGCGAAGCTGCTGGGCGGCCTGCTGGCCCCGGGCCGCACCGGAATGCAGCGCAACCGCCGCCGGCTGCTGGCCGCCGCCTGCCTGGAGCACGTGACGGAACTGGACCCGGACACCCACTCCCGCATCCGCCGCGAGACCCGCCACATGGTGCGCCCGACCACCCTGGAGGCGGCCCGCAGCCTGGGCTGGGTGGGGCCGATAGTGCTGGAGATGCTGCCCGACCCCACCCGCGTCACCGACCGCGAGGCACACCGGCTCGCGGTCACCGTCACCCGCATCAACGACGACGCCGCCATCCACTACCTCGCACAGCTGCGCAACCGTGCCTCGCTGGAGCTGCGCGCCGAACTCGCGCGCGGCTGGCACAACTTCGACACCGACCGCTACGCCGAGGAGATCATCGGGCATCTCGACCCGGAGGGCCTGTACTTCCCCGTCTCGGACCGCTTCGAGCTGGCCGCGCTGCGGAAGCTCGGAGGCCGCTCGCGGGTCCAGATCGTCGGCCACTTCACCCCCGACGAGCTGCTGGAGGGCCTCGCCCACGACCAGCTCACGCACCTGTGGCTCGCCTACGACCTGGGCGTCCCGATGGGCTGGCTGGCCTCCTTCCCCCAGCTGACGACGCTGCGCGTCAACCCCCGGCTGCCGAGGGTGAGCGGGGTGCCGGACGGCATCCGCATCCTCAGTTAGCGCACCTCGGTCGGGGCTCCGCCACGGCACTCCACAGCGCGCCACAGCACACAGGGCCGGCCCCCGAGGGGACCGGCCCTGTGTGGTCGAGCGCGGGGAGGCTACGCCTCCTTGGAGAGGTTGGGCCCGCCACCTGCGGCGGACTCGACCGGCGGAACATCCGGCAGAGCCGACTTCTCCTCACCCCGGAAGGTGAAGGTCTTCGCCTCGCCCTCGCCCTCGGTGTCCACGACCACGATGTGACCGGGCCGCAGATCGCCGAAGAGGATCTTCTCGGAGAGGATGTCCTCGACCTCGCGCTGGATGGTCCGGCGCAGCGGCCGGGCGCCCATCACGGGGTCGTAGCCCTTCTTCGCGAGCAGTTCCTTGGCGTCGGTGCTCAGCTCGATGCCCATGTCCCGGTCCTTCAGCCGCTCATCGACCTGGGCGAGCATCAGATCCACGATGCGGATGATGTCGTCCTGCGTGAGCTGGTGGAAGACCACCGTGTCATCGACACGGTTGAGGAACTCGGGCCGGAAGTGCTGCTTCAGCTCGTCGTTGACCTTGGCCTTCATCCGGTCGTAGCCGGCCTTGGTGTCGCCCTGTGCGGCGAAGCCGAGGTTGAAGCCCTTGGAGATGTCACGGGTGCCGAGGTTGGTCGTCATGATGATGACCGTGTTCTTGAAGTCCACGACCCGGCCCTGGGAGTCGGTCAGTCGGCCGTCCTCCAGGATCTGCAACAGCGAGTTGAAGATGTCCGGGTGCGCCTTCTCGACCTCGTCGAAGAGGACCACGGAGAACGGCTTGCGCCGCACCTTCTCCGTGAGCTGGCCGCCCTCCTCGTAGCCGACGTATCCGGGCGGGGAGCCGAAGAGCCGCGAGACGGTGTGCTTCTCGCTGAACTCCGACATGTCGAGCGAGATGAGCGCTTCCTCGTCCCCGAACAGGAACTCGGCCAGCGTCTTGCTCAGCTCGGTCTTACCCACACCGGACGGGCCGGCGAAGATGAACGAACCACCGGGCCGCTTGGGGTCCTTGAGGCCCGCACGGGTGCGCCGGATCGCCTGGGAGAGCGCCTTGATGGCGTCCTCCTGGCCGATGACGCGCTTGTGCAGCTCGTCCTCCATGCGCAGCAGGCGCGAGGACTCCTCCTCGGTCAGCTTGAAGACCGGGATGCCCGTGGCCGTGGCCAGGACCTCGGCGATCAGCTCCTCGTCCACCTCGGCGACGACGTCCATGTCGCCGGCCTTCCACTCCTTCTCGCGCTTGGTCTTCTGCGCGAGAAGCTGCTTCTCGGTGTCGCGGAGGGAGGCGGCCTTCTCGAAGTCCTGCGAGTCGATCGCGGACTCCTTGTCCCGGCGCACGTTCGCGATCTTCTCGTCGAACTCGCGCAGGTCCGGCGGCGCGGTCATCCGGCGGATGCGCATCCGGGAGCCGGCCTCGTCGATCAGGTCGATGGCCTTGTCCGGCAGGAAGCGGTCCGAGATGTAGCGGTCCGCGAGGGTCGCGGCACCGACCAGGGCGGCGTCCGTGATGGAGACGCGGTGGTGCGCCTCGTAGCGGTCGCGCAGACCCTTGAGGATCTCGATGGTGTGCGGCAGCGACGGCTCCGCGACCTGGATGGGCTGGAAGCGGCGCTCCAGCGCGGCGTCCTTCTCCAGGTACTTGCGGTACTCGTCGAGCGTCGTGGCACCGATGGTCTGCAGCTCGCCGCGGGCCAGCATCGGCTTGAGGATGCTCGCCGCGTCGATCGCGCCCTCGGCGGCGCCCGCGCCGACCAGGGTGTGCAGCTCGTCGATGAACAGGATGATGTCGCCGCGCGTGCGGATCTCCTTGAGCACCTTCTTCAGGCGCTCCTCGAAGTCACCGCGGTAGCGCGAGCCGGCGACCAGCGCGCCCAGGTCGAGGGTGTAGAGGTGCTTCTCCTTGAGGGTTTCGGGCACCTCGCCCTTGACGATGGCCTGCGCCAGCCCCTCGACGACGGCGGTCTTGCCGACGCCGGGCTCACCGATGAGCACGGGGTTGTTCTTCGTCCGGCGGGACAGGACCTGCATGACCCGCTCGATCTCTTTCTCGCGCCCGATGACCGGGTCGAGCTTGGACTCACGGGCGGCCTGCGTCAGGTTGCGGCCGAACTGGTCCAGAACGAGCGAGGTGGACGGCGTGCCCTCGGCGGGGCCACCGGCCGTGGCGGCTTCCTTGCCACCCGAGTATCCAGAAAGCAGCTGGATGACCTGCTGGCGCACCCTGTTCAGGTCGGCGCCCAGCTTCACGAGGACCTGGGCGGCGACGCCCTCGCCCTCGCGGATCAGCCCCAGCAGGATGTGCTCGGTCCCGATGTAGTTGTGGCCGAGCTGAAGGGCTTCTCGGAGCGACAGCTCCAGCACCTTCTTGGCACGGGGCGTGAAGGGAATGTGGCCGGACGGGGCCTGCTGGCCCTGCCCGATGATCTCCTCCACCTGCTGGCGGACAGCCTCAAGCGAGATCCCGAGGCTCTCCAGTGCCTTAGCGGCGACACCCTCACCCTCGTGGATCAGGCCCAGAAGGATGTGCTCGGTGCCGATGTAGTTGTGGTTGAGCATCCGGGCTTCTTCCTGAGCCAGGACGACAACCCGCCGCGCGCGGTCGGTGAACCTCTCGAACATCGTTAATCGCTCCTCAGAGCGGTCAGGCAGTGAGGGGACGCTCCCCTCGCTGTCCTTCCGCAGCTTAGTCCCGCAACGGGGGACCGCTCATTCCAACTGCCGACTGCGGCCCGATCGACCGGCTCGATCATGCGCCTCCTGCCCCGGACAGCCGACAACAGTTCCAACCCGATGGTGCGAGACGATGTTCCCGCAGGCCAGGCGTATTCACCTGGATCCACTACGCCGACGGCGAACGCCCCCGCACCGACGCGCTCTCCTCTCATGGGAGCCGTCGCTCCACACCCCCGTTCCGCCCGCTGTCACCTGGGCTTCCAGCCCGTCAGAGCCTTCTTACCCGCTCGGTGTGACAGTCCATGCGGCCTTCGGCGGATACGGACCCGCGCATCCGCTGTTGGCGAACAGCCGGACATGCGTCCGGGTCCACCCTCGCGGACAAAGCACTCTGAGTAGTTACCCTCAACGCTGCGTCACCACATCGCCGTTCGGCGACAGCGCGGGCGCACCCGCGGACGGAACACCGGCCGCCGGATACCCGGCGGACGCCTGGGAGGCCGCGGCATACTGCGGCCTCCCGAGCCGGGGTGCGCGCCGGGGCCGGCCACCGAGGCCACCCCGCGCTCCCTCTCGCGCTCCCGGTGAATCGCGGTGGAAGACCCACTGAAAGACCTGCGAGATCCGCGAGCCCCGAGGGACCTGCGAGACCTGAGAGAGTTGCGGGAACTGCGGGAGCTACGGCGCCATGGGAACTACGGGGGCTGCGGGGACTACCGGACAGGGGCCCACCGCGCCCCCGTCCCGGGCCTCCGGGCCCAGGGGCCCGGAGCGGTTCAGCCGTTGGCCTTCTCGTACGCCTCGCGAATGCTGGCGGGGACCCGGCCCCGGTCATTGACCTCGTAACCCTGCTCCTTGGCCCACGCGCGGATCTTCGCGGTGTCCTGGCTGCTGCTGCCGCCGGTTGCGGCGCGGCCACCCTTTCCGCGGGCGGACCGGCCACCGGTGCGGCGGCCACTCTTGAGATAGGGCTCCAGAGCGGTCCTGAGCTTGTCGGCATTAGAGGTGGTGAGGTCGATCTCGTAGGTCTTCCCGTCGAGCGCGAACGTCACGGTCTCGTCCGCCTCGCCACCGTCGAGGTCATCGACAAGAAGAACCTGAACCTTCTGTGCCACCGCTACTCCCATTCGTCATCGATAACGGATTACTGATACTGCCGACGAAAGCAAACCGCTTTTCCGGGAGAAACACAAACCCTCGGCTGAGTTTGCCCCGCGGCCCGCTGGGATTGGCGGGACCTTTCGGACATAGTGGTGGCCGTTCTGGGCGGTCTTCAGAGATGCAGCAGCATGCGGCTGTTGCCCAAGGTGTTCGGCTTCACTCGTTCGAGACCCAGGAACTCGGCTACTCCCTCGTCATTGGAACGCAGCAGCTCGCTGTAGACATCCCCGTCGACTGGAGTCTCACCGATCTCGGTGAAGCCGTGCTTGCCGAAGAAGTCGACTTCGAAGGTGAGGCAGAAAATTCGCCGCACACCGATCCAGCGAGCGGTCCGCAGGAGCTTCTCCAGGAGCAGATGTCCGAGTCCGGTTCCGCGCTGCGCCGGATCGACCGCCAGCGTTCTGACCTCGGCCAGGTCTTCCCACATGATGTGCAGCGCGCCGCAGCCGACGACTTCCGCGTCCGCATCCCGTTCCGCCACCCAGAACTCCTGGATGTCCTCGTAAAGCGTCACCGTGGCTTTGTCGAGGAGGATGCGCTCGCGGGAGTAGGCGTCGAGGAGCCGACGCACCGCGGGGACATCGGCCGTACGTGCCCTGCGGATGGTGACTTCGGATAGCGGCGCGCGTTCTGGCATGAACGGACGCTATCGCTCTTGGCCCTCACCCTCCTCGGCGGGGCCATCGAGATGGACGCCGTTCAGTTGTACGACGCGCAAGGCGTCACGCAGCACCTCGACCTGTTCCGGCGACATCATGCCGAAGAAGTCCACGAGAGCGGCGGCAGGGTTGTCACTGGCCGACCACGCTTCGTTCATGAGAGCCGCGGAGTAGGCGGCCCGGGTGGAGACCGCCGCATATCTATAGGCGCGGCCTTCTTGATCCCTCCGGAGCCAGCCCTTCTGGCGCAGGTTGTCCATTACGGTCATCACCGTCGTGTAGGCGACGGTGCGTTCCTTCTGCAGATCTTCGAGGACTTCCCGCACGGTGACCGGGCGGTTCCAGCGCCATACCCGGGTCATCACGGCATCTTCCAGCTCTCCCAATGGCCTCGGCACGGAAGAACAATAGTGGAAAATGTCCGAATCGAGGGAATTAGGGAGGGTGGGGGCCACGTCACTCCCGCACTTGTACGGAGTCGGCTCTCACCCTTGTGACGGGTCGGCTCTTCCGCTTGCACCGGGTCGGCCGGCGCGCTTGTCCGGTTCAGCTCCCGGCTTGTGCAGGGTCAGCTCTCGCGCTTCTGGCGGGTGCCTTCGGCCCTGGCCAAAGCGGCATCGACGATGCCGTCCTCCTTGGCCTTGTTGGCGCCGCCCTGACTCTTGACGATCGTCACGATGAGCGCGGTGAATGCCACCGCCATCACGAGCGGCGGGGTGAGCGCGGCGACATAATCCATGGCCGTCCTCCTCGGTGAGCAGGCGTCCAGAGTAACCCCGTCGCCTTATGCGGAAACGGGGTCCCTCCGCTTCACGGACTCCTCGGTACCGGGCCGTTCCGTCTCCGGCACCCCCGGTTCGGGACCGGCGGGCGGCGAATCCGGCGCCTGCGGGTCCTGCGGGGACTGGGGAGCGGGGCGGCGCCGGGGCGGGAAGACCTCGGCAGGGGTGGGGACGGGGCGCGAGGGCGCGGCCCCCGGCTCCGTCGGGCCGGGCTTGCCGGGGCCGGGCTCGGCGCCGGGCTCCGCGTCGCGTTCCGGTTCGTCCCCGTTCCCGGCGTTCGCAGTGTGCCCGGCGTGCCCGGCCTGCCCAGCGTTCCCGGCGTGCCCGGCGTGCCCGGCGTGCCCGGCGGCGACGGGTGCCGGGGGGCGCTCGTCCCAGGGCAGGCGGCCACTGGGGACGAACCGCAGCCTGGTGCGTACGGCTCCCGCGGCCGGGGTCGGCGCCACGAGGCGTGCGCAGCGGCGCAGCAGCGAGGCCCGGCGGGCGCTCTCCCGTTCCCCGGCGGCCTCGGCGCACAGCGTGCGGAGGGCGGCCAGGTCCTCGGGGCGGGGGCGGTATCCCGCGGCGAGGGCGCCGTCGAGCCGGTCGAGGTAGCCGAGGGCGGCGCCGGGCAGGGCCGCGCGGTGACGGGCGAGGTCGGCCAGCAGGAAGGCGCGCAGTCTGGCGCCCTCGCGCGCCGCCTCCTCCACGGACCGCGCGAGCCGCAGATACTCCCCGGCCCGTTCGGGCGCGGGATCGGACTGGAGGGCGATGGCGAGGGCGCCGCCGAGCACACGCAGCTCGTCCGCGCTGAACGCCACGCCGCCTCGTGAACCGTAGGGCGTGGGCATGAGGCGACGATAGGGGGCAAAACGACTAAATGTGCTTATCTACCGGGTGCCGGGCGTGGCGAGCGCCTGCTGTCGGGATCGGCTCCGCCCCGCCCAGGCCCCGCTCGGCTCCGCTCAGCTCGGCTCCGCTCAGCCCCGCTCCCGTCAGCTCCGGTCGATGTTGCGCTCGTACACCAGGCGCAGGCCGATCAGGGTGAGCCAGGGCTCGTGCTCGTCGATGACGGCGGACTCCCCCAGCACCATGGGCGCCAGGCCGCCGGTGGCGATGACGGTGACGTCCTCGGGGTCGTCCGCCAGTTCGGTCGCCATCCGGTTCACCACCCCGTCCACCTGGCCGGCGAAGCCGTAGACGATGCCCGCCTGCATGGCCTCGACCGTGTTCTTGCCGATGACGCTGCGCGGGCGGGCGATCTCGATCTTGCGCAGCTGGGCGCCGCGCATGCCCAGCGCGTCCACGGAGATCTCGATGCCCGGCGCGATGACGCCGCCGACGTACTCGCCGCGCGCCGAGACCGCGTCGAAGGTGGTGGCGGTACCGAAGTCCACGACCACGCACGGGCCGCCGTACAGCTCGACGGCGGCCAGCGCGTTGATGATCCGGTCCGCGCCGACCTCTTTCGGGTTGTCCATCAGGATCGGCACGCCCGTCTTGACGCCCGGCTCGACCAGCACGGCGGGGATGTCGCCGTAGTAGCGGCGGGTCACCTCGCGCAGTTCGTGCAGGACGGAGGGGACGGTGGAGCAGATGGCGATGCCCTCGATGTTGTCGCCCAGCTCCTCGCCCAGCAGCGGGTGCATGCCCATCAACCCCTGGAGCAGCACGGCCAGTTCGTCGGCGGTGCGGCGGGCCTCGGTGGAGATGCGCCAGTGTTCGACGATCTCCTCGCCGTCGAACAGCCCCAGCACGGTGTGGGTGTTGCCCACGTCGATGGTCAGCAGCATCAGACCGGCTCCTCTCGCAGGTCCAGGCCGATGTCGAGGATCGGGGAGGAGTGGGTCAGGGAGCCGACGGACAGGAAATCGACGCCGGTGGCGGCGTATTCGGCCGCGTTCTCCAGGGTGAGCCGCCCGGAGGACTCCAGCCGCGCGCGGCCCGCCACGAGCGTGACGGCCTCGGCGGTGAGGCCCGGGGTGAAGTTGTCGAGCAGGAGCAGATCGGCGCCCTGGTCGAGGACCGGCGGGATCTGGTCGAGGCGGTCCACCTCCACCTCGATGGGCAGGTCCGGGAATTCGGCCCGGACGAGCGCGAACGCCTCGGCCACGCCGCCGGCCGCGATCACGTGGTTGTCCTTGATGAGCGCCGCGTCCGAGAGGGACATCCGGTGGTTGACCCCGCCGCCGCAGCGCACCGCGAACTTCTCCAGCGCGCGCAGCCCGGGCGTCGTCTTGCGGGTGTCGCGCACCTGGGCCTTCGTGCCCTCCAGCGCGTCCGCCCAGGCGCGGGTCGCGGTCGCGATGCCGGACAGCCGGCACAGCAGGTTGAGCGCGCTGCGCTCGGCGGTGAGCAGGTCGCGGGTGCGGGTGCGGACGGTCAGCAGCTTCTGGCCCGCCTCGACGCGGTCGCCGTCCAGGACGTGCCGTTCGACCTCGAACTCGTCGGTGCACACGACGGACAGCACGGCCTCGGCCACCCGCAGCCCGGCGACGGTACCGGCCTCGCGGGCGGTGAAGTCGCCGGTCGCGACGGCCTCTTCGGGGACGGTGGCGACGCTGGTGACATCCACCCCCCGGTCCAGGTCCTCCTCGACGGCCAGGTGTGCGATGTCCTCGACGTGCACGGGGTCGAGACCGGCATCGGCCAGGAGCGCCGCCAGGTCGGGGTCGAGGCCGCACTCCAGCGGGTCGAGGCCGGGCTCTTCCGACGCGCAGCCGCAGCCGTCGCCGCAGCCGCCCGAGGTCCCCTGGGGGGCCTGGCCGATCTGGAGGAGGGGGAGGTCGTCGGTCACTGTTGCTGCTCCTTGGACGGGGCGGCCCGCGGGGACGCCGGGGGCACGGGCGCGGTGGTGGGCGGGAAGGCGGTTGTCCGGGTCGTACGGACGGTCAGGGGCGCGCCGGGCGCGCGGCTGATGATCAGGTGGCGGCGCCAGGCGGTGTCGTCGCGGTCGGGATGGTCCTCGCGCCAGTGGCAGCCGCGGGTCTCCTCGCGGAGGGCCGCGGCCTCGACCAGGACCTGGGCGACGAGATGGAGGTTGGTGGTCTCCCAGGTCTCGACGCCCGGTTCGGCGGGTCCGGCCGGTCCGGCGGGTTCGACAGGTTCGGTGGCTTCGGCGAGTCGGGCGTCCGACCTAGTTGCGCCGGGCTCACCGGTTGAACCGGTGACGGTCGCCGGGCCGGGGGGTGCCGCCGATGCGGAGAGTGCCTCCAGGCGCGCGGCGGCGGTGGCGAGTGAGCGCGCGGAACGGAGCACTCCGGCTCCCTCCGTCATGATGCGCTGGATCTCGGCGCGGGCCCCGGCCGGAAGGAGAGCGCCCGCGGCTTCCCTCGTCCCTTGGCCCGCCTCTCGGGCCGCTTCCGGGCCGTGCGCTGGAATGACCGGCTCCGGATTCCGTTCGCGGGGCCTGAGCCGAGCGGCGATCCGTTCCGCGAAGACCAGGCCCTCCAACAGGCTGTTGGAGGCGAGGCGGTTGGCGCCGTGCACGCCTGTGCAGGCGACCTCGCCGCAGGCGTAGAGACCGGGCACCGTGGTGCGGCCGTACAGGTCGGTGCGGACACCGCCGCTGGCGTAGTGCGCGGCGGGCGCGACCGGGACCAGTTCGGTGACCGGGTCGATACCGTGCGCACGGCACGCGGCGAGGATCGTGGGGAAGCGGGTCCTCCACATGGCGGCGCCGAAGTGCCGGCCGTCCAGGAACATGTGGTCGGTGCCCTGCTCGGCGGCCCGGCGCATGATCCCCTTGGCGACGATGTCGCGGGGCGCCAGCTCGGCGAGCGGGTGCCGGCCCACCATGAAGCGCGCCCCCGCCGCATCGACCAGATGCGCGCCCTCGCCGCGCACCGCCTCGGAGATCAGCGGCTGCTGGCCCTCGGCGTCCGGGCCGAGGTAGAGCACCGTGGGGTGGAACTGCACGAACTCCAGATCGGAGACCTCGGCCCCGGCGCGCAGCGCGAGGGCCACGCCGTCGCCCGTGGAGACGGCGGGGTTCGTCGTCGCGGCGAACACCTGTCCCATGCCGCCGGTGGCCAGGACCACGGCCGGAGCGTGGACGGCGCCCACACCGTCCTCCTGCCCCTCGCCCATGACGTGCAGCGTCACCCCGGCCGCGCGGCCCTCGGCGTCCTTGAGGAGATCGAGGACCAGGGCGTTCTCGACGGTGCGGATGCGCTGTCCGCGTACGGCGGCCACCAGCGCGCGGGAGATCTCGGCCCCGGTCGCGTCGCCGCCCGCGTGGGCGATACGGCTGCGGTGGTGACCGCCCTCGCGGGTGAGCGCGATCCCCCCGGTGGCCGCGGAGGTGTCGAAGGCGGCGCCCGCCCGGATGAGCCGTCGCACGGCATCCGGCCCCGCGGTGACCAGGGCGTGGACGGCCGCCTCGTCACACAGCCCGGCGCCCGCCTCCAGGGTGTCGTCACGGTGCTGGGCCGGGCTGTCGCCCTCGCCCAGCGCCGCGGCTATGCCGCCTTGGGCCCAGCGCGTGGAACCGTCGTCCAGGCGCGCCTTGGTCACCACGACCGTCCGGGCACCGGCCGCGGCGCAGCGCAGCGCGGCAGTGAGCCCGGCCACCCCTGAGCCCACGACGACGACGTCGGCCTCGACGGTCCAGCCGGGCGGGGGTGCGGCCAGCAGTCCCGGTGCGGGGTCGCTCTTCGCGGAGCCGGGGCCTCGGCCTGCATCTGGGCCTGGGGCTGGGGCTGCGTCTGGGCCTGGGCCGGCGTCCCGGCCCGGGCGTGGGCTCATCGTGCGGGTCCCGGTGCCGCGAGGAAGCGGAGGGGGACGTTGTCGATCAGCCGGGTGCTGCCCACGCGGGCGGCGACGACCAGTACCGCCTCGCCCTCCCAGCTCTCGCCCCCGTCGATCGCGGTGAAGCTCGCGGGATCCACGAGCGCCGCGTAATCGACGTCCAGCCCGTCCGCCTCGGCGAGCACCGAGCGGGCCGCGTGCAGCGCGGCGGCCGGGCCCCGCTCCGCGGCGCGTCCGGCGGCCGTCAGCGCGCGGGAGAGCGCGAGCCCCTCTCCGCGCTCGCGCGCGGAGAGGTAACGGTTGCGGCTGGAGAGGGCGAGGCCGTCGGCCTCGCGGACGGTGGGGACGGCGACGATCTCGGCGGGGAAGTTCAGATCGCACACCATGCGGCGTACGAGCGCGAGCTGCTGGGCGTCCTTCTGGCCGAAGAAGGCCACATCGGGCGAGGTGAGGTGGAGCATCTTGGCGACGACGGTGAGCATGCCGTCGAAGTGCCCCGGCCGCACGGCACCCTCCAGCACCGCGCCCATCGGGCCGGCCGAGACCCGCACCTGGGGCTCGCCGCCCGGGTAGACCTCGTCGCCGGACGGCGCGAAAATCACGTCGGCACCCGCCTCCCCGGCGACGACGAGATCGGCTTCCAGCGTGCGCGGATAGCGGTCCAGGTCCTCCCCCGCGCCGAACTGGAGAGGGTTGACGAAGACCGTGACGACGACCTGACCGCCCGGCCCCACCCGCTCGCGGGCCGCACGGACGAGCGCCGCGTGGCCCTCGTGCAGGGCGCCCATCGTCATGACCACGGCACGCTCACCGGCCCGCGGCAGGGCCCGCAGCCCGGCGGTGGTGATGACGACCTCGGGCAGCACCGGCGAGGCGGGCGGCGCGGGCGACGCGGGCGACGGCACGGGTGCCGTACCGGTCGCGGAAGCAGGGGGCGTCGCGGGAGTCCCAGGCGCGGCCGAGATCATGAGTCCGTCCCCTTGTCCTCCGGTCCGCCGTCCTCCGGTCCGCCGTCCTCCGGGCCGCCGCCGTCCGGGCCGCCGTCCTCGGGCCCGTCGTCGTCCTTCCGCTTGCCGGCCGTCCCCGCGTCGCCGTCGGTCGCGAGGACGTCGAGCAGGGCCTCGGCCAGTCCGGGCTTGAGGAGGCCGTGTGCCAGTGCCCGGTCGGCGGTCGCCCGGGCCATCGCGAGGTATCCGGCGACGGTCTGCGGGGCGTGCTTGCGCAGCTCGGTCACGTGTGCGGCCACGGTGTCCGCGTCGCCCCTGGCGACCGGCCCCGTCAGCGCCGAATCGCCCGAGCGCAGCGCGTTGTCCAAGGCGGCGCCCAGGAGCGGCCCGAGCATCCGGTCGGGCGCCTGCACGCCGGAGGCCCGCAGCAGGTCCATGGCCTGGTTCACCAGTGTGACCAGGTGGTTGGCGCCGATGGCGAGGGCCGCGTGGTAGAGCGGACGGGACTCCTCCGCGACCCACTCGGGCTCCCCGCCCATCTCGATGACCAGCGCCTCGGCCGCCAGCCGCAACTCCTCCGGCGCGGTGACCCCGAACGAGCAGCCGACCAGACGCTGGACATCGACGGGGGTCCCGGTGAAGGCCATCGCCGGGTGCAGCGCGAGCGGCAGTGCTCCGGCGCGCAGCGCGGGCCGGAGCACCCCGGCCCCGAAGCGGCCCGAGGTGTGCACCAGCAGTTGCCCGGGGCGGACGGCGCCCGTCCGCGCCAGCCCGGACACCAGGTCGGGCAGCGCGTCGTCCGGCACGGTCAGCAGCACCAGATCGGAGCGGGCCAGCACCTCGGCCGGGTCCACGAGGGGGACGTCGGGGAGGAGTTCGGCGGCCCTGCGCCGCGAGGCGTCCGAGACGCCTGAGGCGGCGACGGGCCGGTGCCCGGCCAGCCGCAGGGCGGCGGCCAGCGCGGGCCCGACCCGGCCGGTGCCGACGACGCCGACCGCGAGCCGCGCGGGCCGGTCCTCGGCCCGCGCCGCCCCCGAGGGGTCGGGGGCGGCGGAACCGGTGGCGGACGTGGACGATCCGGACGTGGACGATCCGGACGCGCTCGCGGAGGCTCCGGACGCGGACGGTCGGGGAGCGCTCGCGGACGGGACCGGCCCGTACGGGGACTTGTCCGGCTCGTCCGCCGGAGAGGGGTGATGTGCGTTCACGGAGTGGCCTTCCGTATGCGTTCCGGTCCGCTCATTGACGCCGGTACCGGACGTGACCACGCCATGCTAAGCCCTGCGCGCGGGCCCCTCGGGTGACGGTGCGCTCGGGGCCCGCTCACCGGGGCGGGGCGGCCGGACGGCTCACCCCCCGGCCTGCCGAGGGCCCCGGCCCGTCTCCTTTCCCGCCTCTTCACGAGCCGCATTGCGGGCCTCTTCACGGGCCTCTTCACGGGCCTCTTTGCGGGCCTCTTTGCGGGCCGTCCACCAGGCCCACAGGATCCTGGCCTCGTGCGCACCGGGCGCCGGGGGCTCCGGTACGCCCTGGCCACGAAGCCGCCAGATGTCCATCGCGTACTGCTCGGTGATGCTCATGCCCTCGACGCTGCGCCCGTTCCAGGAGCCGGTGCACGCCGATTGACCAGGGACGTCAACCAACGCCGGACAACGCCCCGCAGGCAGCGCGCCGATTGACGGCCCTGGTCAATCGGCGCACCGCGCGCTCGGCCAGAGCGGCACGATGGGGGCATGAGCGTCACCATCCACATCGCCGGACTGCCACAGGAACGGATCGTCTTCGCGCCGTCTCCCCTGGCGGAGCTGGGCACCGCGCTGCACGCGCTGTCCGAGCCCGGCCACCACCCGGGGGTGCACGGCTGGGCCACGGCCACGGAAGCCTCCCTCAAGCAGGACCTCGCCGACCGGCTGTGCGAGGCGGACTTCCTGTGGCGCACCACGTTCTCCGACATCCTGCTGGGGTTCGCCGGGCTGCGGGACGCCTCGGTGCGGCCCGGCGAGACGCTCGCGCAGGACCTGGACACCCTCGACCGGCTGGACGACGAGGAGTACGTCTCCGCCGCACTGGAGTTCACCTGCTCCACGCGGTACGGCACCGCCTCGCCGCACTCGCCCCTCACCGACCCCGCGCTGCACGAGCGCGCCGTCGAACTGGCCTCGGCGCGCGGCCCGCAGCAGCGGAAGTTCACCGAGTGGCTGCTGGCCGATCCGCCCGCCGTACGCGCCTGGGTGCGCCGCCTGTTCGAGGACTGCGACCAGGCGTTCTTCGCCGACACCTGGAACCGGGTGCGCTTCCAGCTGGCCGCCGACGCCCGCGAGAAGAGCGAACTGCTGCGCCGCAGAGGGCTGGCCGCGACGATGGAGGCGGTCTCGCCCGCGCTGTCCGTGGACGAGGCGTGCACCCGCATCGACGCGGACAAGCTCGCCAGCGCCCGGACCACGGCGGTCGATCCGGAGGTCGGGGCGGGGATCACCTTCGTGCCCTCCGTGTACCAGTGGCCGCATCTGGTGGTGCTGCACCGGCACGGCTGGCGGCCCGTCGTGCACTACCCCGTCGCGGGGCGCGAGCTGCCGGGGCCACTGTCGGTCGAACAGTTCGAGCTGCGGATGGAGGCGCTGGCGCATCCGATGCGGATGCGGCTCTGCCGCAATATCGCTCGCGCTCCGTACACCACGGGAGAGCTGGCCGATCACTACGGGATCAGCGCTCCG
Source organism: Streptomyces axinellae (assembly GCF_039532135.1). Lineage (NCBI taxonomy): Bacteria > Bacillati > Actinomycetota > Actinomycetes > Kitasatosporales > Streptomycetaceae > Streptomyces > Streptomyces axinellae. The sequence goes on along the minus strand of NZ_BAAARJ010000005.1, from coordinate 376,073 downwards.
GAGGTCTCGCGGCACCTCGCCGTACTGAAGAGGGCCGGGCTGATTGTCGCTCGGCGGCGGGGGCGCTATGTGCAGTATCAGCTTGATCTGAAGATTGTTGCGCGGCTGGGCAGTGATTTTCTGGAGACGGTGCTTCGGTGACTTGGGGGGTCGGGGAGCCGCCGTTGTGGCTTGCGGGTCGTCGCCGAGCGCGGGTTGTCTGTGACTGAGCGCGCCGTTCCCCGCGCCCCCTTCGGGGCCCTTCGGCCCCTACGCGCTGCCTGCTCTCACCAGGCCCGTTTCGTAGGCCAGGACTACCGCCTGGACTCGGTCGCGCAGGCCGAGTTTGGCGAGTATGCGGCCCACGTGGGTCTTGACCGTCGCCTCGGACAGGACCAGCCGCGCGGCGATCTCTCCGTTGGACATGCCCTGCGCGATCAGCGTGAGCACTTCCCGCTCCCGGTCGGTCAGCCGCTCCAGTTCCTTGGCGACCGGTTCGGAGGTGGTGGCGGGCAGCACCGAGGAGAAGCGGTCGATCAGGCGTCGGGTGGTGCTGGGCGCGACCACGGCGTCCCCGCTGTGCACGGCGCGGATGGCCTCCAGCAGGTCGCCGGGGGGCACGTCCTTGAGCATGAAGCCGCCGGCCCCGGCCTTGAGCGCGGAGAAGGCGTACTCGTCCAGGTCGAAGGTGGTGAGGATGAGCACCTTGGGGGAGCCGGGGCCGCCTTCGCCGTCCTCGCAGATGCGGCGGGTGGCCTCGACCCCGTCGACGTTCGGCATGCGCACGTCCATCAGCACCACATCGACCGGTGTCTCGCGCAGGATGGCGAGAGCCTCCGCGCCGTCGCTCGCCTCGGCCGCGACCTCCATGTCCGGCTGCGCGCTCAGCACCATCCGGAAGCCGGTGCGCAGCAGCGCCTGGTCATCGACGAGCATCACGCGGATCGTCATACGGGGTCCCTTCGGGGCGGAGGCGGGGCGAGTGCGAGGCGGGGCGAGTGGGGGGCGGAGGCGAGTGCGGGGCGGAGGCGAGTGCGGGGCGGAGGCGAGTGCGGGGCGGAGGCGAGTGGGGCGGCAGCCGGAGGAAGGCCGGGGGGCACGCTACGGGGGTCAGTCGGCGCCTTTGAGGGGCAGGGCGGCGTTGATGCGAAACCCTCCGCCGGGGCGAGGACCGGCCTCCAGCGCGCCGCCGACCATTCCCACGCGCTCGCGCATCCCGATCAGCCCGTGGCCGAGTCCGTCGGTACCGCCCTCCTGGTACAGCTCCCGCTGCGCGCCCCGGCCGTCGTCCTCGGCGAGCACGGACAGCTCGTCGTCGCCGTAGCGCAGCAGCACCGAGGCCCCCACGTCGGGCCCGCCGTGCTTGCGGGTGTTGGTGAGCGCCTCCTGCACGATGCGGTACGCGGTCAGCTCCACGCTGCTGGGCAGCGATCTGGGGGTGCCCTCTATCTTGAAATTCACAGTGAGGCCCGCGCCGCGCACCTGTTCGACCAGGTCGGCGACCTGCTCGACCCCGGGCTGCGGGACGTACTCCCCGCCGTCCTGCTTGCCCCCGTCGCCCGTGCGCAGCACACCCAGCAGGCGGCGCATCTCGGCGAGGGCCTGGCGGCCGGTGCCCGAGATCGTCTCCAGCGCCATACGGGTCTGGTCGGGCGCGGTGTCCAGCACATAGGCGGCGCCGTCCGCCTGGACGACCATCACGGACACGTTGTGCGCGACCACGTCGTGCAGTTCGCGGGCTATCCGGGCGCGCTCGGCGGCGACGGCGACCTTGGCCTGGGCCGCGCGCTCCTTCTCCAGGCGGGTGGCGCGCTCTTCGAGCTGGGAGTAGTAGGCGCGGCGGGTGCGCAGCGAGTCCCCGAGCACCCAGGCCATCACGAAGACGAGCCCGACGAAGACGCCGCCGAACAGCTGGCCGACCACATCGATGCGGTCGTTGGGCCAGCGCACCGCGTCGATGGCGGGGGCCAGCAGGGCTCCGGTCAGGGCGAAGCGCGAGGCCCAGCGGGTGGGGCGGGAGGCGACGGTGAAGATGATGACCACGAAGGCCAGGTTCCCGGGGAACGGCTCGACGTCGGTGATCACCTGGGCGAGACCGCCGCCGGTGGCCAGCAGCAGCATCTTCTCCGGGGCTCGCCGCCGCAGCGCCACCACCAGGCACATCGTCAGCGTGATGGGGAGTGCGGCGATCTTCTCCCCGGGCCCGTGGGGCAGCCCGGTGGCCCCGTCGGGCGCGGTCAGGCTGGCGACGATCCAGAGCGACGACAGCAGCAGCAGGAAAACAGCCCAGAGGCTGTCCACCCACGTGGGGTGCCTGCGGATGAAGTCGTAGAGCCGGTTCACGTAACCCAGCGTATGCAGGCCGAGTACGTGCAGGGGTCAACCGGACGGCCGATCCGTGGGCCCCTCGCATACTCCGCAAGGTGGAGGAGCGGGATCCGCACATACGGTGAGGCGCATGATCCCCGAGCCGCCGGGCTGGCGCACAGCCACCGAACGCGCCCTCTACGGGCCCCGTGGCTTCTACACACACCAGGCCCCCGCCGCGCATTTCCGCACTTCCGTGCATGCCTCGCCGCTGTTCGCCCGAGCCGTCGCGGTCCTCCTGCTGAAGGTGGACGAGGCGCTGGGCAGGCCCGCCCGGCTGGATCTGGCCGACATCGGCGCGGGCCGCGGCGAACTGCTGACCGGAGTGCTGGCCGAGCTGCGCTCCCCGCACGGCCCCGCGGGCGGTACCGCGGGCGCCGACGCGGCGGCACGGCTGCGCCCGGTCGCCGTCGAACGCGGCCCCCGGCCGCCAGGGCTGGCGGCCGGGATCGCGTGGCGGCCCGAACTGCCGGAGCCCGGCGCCCTGACCGGTCTGCTGTTCGCCAACGAGTGGCTGGACAACGTGCCCGTGGACGTCGCCGAGAACGACCCCGAAGGCGTGCCCCGCCTCGTCCTCGTCGAGGAGACGGGGGAAGAGCGGCTGGGCCCCGAAGTGGCGGGCGAGGACGCGGAGTGGCTGGCGCGCTGGTGGCCGCTGGCCGGCGCGGGGCCCGGCGCCCGCGCGGAGATCGGACACCCTCGCGACGCGGCCTGGGTCGCCGCCGCCGGGACGCTCGCCGCCGGAGCGGCCGTCGCCGTCGATTACGGGCACACCCGCGCCGCCCGGCCGCCCTTCGGGACGCTCACCGGATTCCGCGACGGCCAGGAGAGCGCACCCGTGCCGGACGGCGGGTGCGATCTCACCTCGCATGTGGCGCTGGACGCGGTCGCCTCCGCCGCGCCGGGCGAGCCCGCGCTGCTGACCCAGCGCGCCGCGCTGCGCGCCCTGGGCCTGGAGGGCCGGCGCCCCGCGCTGTCCCTGGCGAGCGAGGACCCGGCGGCGTACGTACGGGCGCTCGGCGCGGCGGGCGAGGCCGCGGAACTGCTGGATCCGGCCGGACTGGGCGCGTTCACCTGGCTGGTGTGCGAGCGGGACTGCGCGACGGGGCTGGTCTGAGCCCGGGACCGCGCGACGGGGCTGGTCCGAGCCCGGGACTGCGCGACGGGGCCGGTCCGAGCCCGGGACTGCGCGACGGGGCCGGTCCGAGCCCCGGGCTGCGCGACGGGGCAGCCCGGGCGCGCGACGGGGCCGGCCCGGGCGCGCGACGGGGCCGGCCCGGGGCCACCGGTCGTCTCCCGCCGTGCGGATGCCCGCGGGGCGGCGCCCTCTTATGCTCGCGGGGAGGCGCGGGGTGCCGTGCGGCCGGTCGCGGACCGGCCGTCCGCTACCGGCGTCCGCGGACCGGAGGAGGCCGGGCATATGGCACGCGAGTGCGATGTCGTCGTCGTGGGGATGGGCCCCGGGGGCGAGGAAGTGGCCGGGAGACTGGCCGAGGCGGGGCTGGACGTGGTCGGTGTCGAGGCGGAACTGCTCGGCGGCGAGTGCCCGTACTGGGCGTGCGTCCCCAGCAAGATGATCGTGCGCGCGGGCAATCTGCTGGCCGAGGGGCGGCGCGTCCCCGGCATGGCAGGCAAGTCCACGGTGGAGCCCGACTGGTCCCCCGTCGCGGCCCGGATCCGGGACGAGGCGACCACGGACTGGGACGACGCGGGCGCCGTCGAGCGGTTCACCGGCAAGGGCGGCCACTTCGTCCGCGGCCGGGGGACGTTCACCGGGCCCGGCCGGGTCGAGGCGGGCGGCGAGACGTTCACCGCGCGCCGGGGCGTGGTCGTCGCCACCGGCAGCAGCCCCTCGGCCCCGCCGGTGGACGGTCTCGACCAGGTGCCGTACTGGACCAACCGCGATGCCGTCTCCGCCACGGAACTCCCCGCCTCGCTGCTGGTGCTCGGCGGCGGCCCGGTGGGCGTCGAACTCGCCCAGGGCTACGCCCGCTTCGGCACCCGAGTGACGATCGTCGAGGCATCCGGACGCGTGCTGTCGGTCGAGGAGCCGGAGAGCGGGGAGATGCTCACCCGGCTCCTGACCGAAGAGGGCCTGGAGGTGCGGACGAACGCCCGCGCCCGGGCCGCACGCCACGAGAACGGCGAGTTCGTCCTCACCCTGGAGAGCGGCGAGCGGCTGCGCGCGGAGAAGCTCCTGGTGGCCACCGGCCGCAGGCCCCGGCTGGGCTCCCTCGGGCTGGAGACCCTGGGCCTGGACCCGAAGGCCCGCGCTCTGGAGGTGGACGCGCACATGCGTGCGGCCCCCGGGGTGTGGGCGGTGGGGGACGTGACGGGCAAGGGCGCCTTCACCCATGTCGCCATGTACCAGGCGGACGTGGCCGTGCGCGCCATCCTCGGCGAGGAGGGGCCGGGCGCCGACTACCGCGCCGTCCCCCATGTGACCTTCACCGAGCCGGAGATCGGCTCGGTCGGCCTCACCGAGGCCGCGGCACGCGAGCAGGGGCTGCGGGTGCGCACCGGACTGTCCCGTACGCCGTCCAGCACCCGGGGCTGGATCCACAAGGCGGGCAACGAAGGGCTGATCAAGCTGGTCGAGGACGCGGACCGGGGCGTGCTGGTCGGCGCCACGGCGGCGGGCCCGATGGGCGGCGAGGTGCTGTACGGGCTCGCCGTCGCGGTGCGCGCGGCGGTTCCCGTGGCGACCCTGCGCGACATGATCTACGCCTATCCGACCTTCCACCGGGGCGTACTCGACGCACTCGCCGACCTCGGCAGGGACTGAGCGCCCCGCCTCCAGCCCGGGCCTCCGGCCGGAACCGGCCGGAGGCCCCTGCGCGGCTCACGGCTCAGTCGGCCGGCTCAGTCCGCCGGCTCCGCCGGGAGCCGCACGGGCAGACCCGCCGCGCGCCACGCCTGGAAACCGCCGTCGAGGTCCGTGGCCCGGTACAGGCCCAGGGAGCGCAGCGAGCGCGCGGCCAGGCTGGAGGCGTAGCCCTCGTTGCACACCACGACGACCGGCAGCCCGAGGCCCGTCGCCTCGCGCGCCCGGTGCGGGCACGAGGGGTCGAGCCGCCACTCCAGTTCGTTGCGCTCGACGATCAGCGCGCCCGGAATGGTGCCGTCCCGCTCGCGCAGCGCGGCGTACCGGATATCGACCAGCAGGGCGCCGGAGCGCTGGGCCTCGGCAGCACCCGCGGGATCCAGCCGCGCCAGCCCCGCACGGGCGCGGGCCAGCAGCGCATCGACCCGGCTGGACCCGGGGCCCTGCCCGGCCTCCGCGTTCGCGCCGGACTCCGCGTTCACGCCGGATTCCGCGTTCGCACCGGCCTCCGGGCCCCCTCCGGCAGCCGCCCCATCCTCACGACGTGTCATTCCCACTCCCCAGGGCGCTCGACCTCTTCGAGCCGCAGCACTGCGCCGGTACGGCTGTAGCGGCGCATCAGCGGCAGCGGAGGGTAGTAGGCGTGCGCGGAGACGGCGTGCTCATTCGGCGCGAGGTTGAGGACCTCGTGCACATGGTGCGGCCCGAAGGCCCGCCCGCGCCCCTTGCCCAGGCGCCGGGAGCGGTCCACACCGTCGGCCAGCTCCAGGGTCTTCCACCCCTCGGTGGGCAGCCGCGCCGCCAGCGAGTGCTCGGTCAGCTCGCCGCCCGCCGTGGTGAAGGCGCCCCGCGAGCCGCCGTGGTCATGCCAGCCGGTGCCGGTACCCGGCGGCCAGCCGATGAGCCACGCCTCGCTGCCGCCCGGCCCGTTGAGCCGCATCCAGGTGCGGCCCTCCGGATCGAGTGGCAGCGAGGCGACGAGGGCCTCGTCTGCGGCGATACGGCGTACGAAGTCGAGGAGTTCGGCCTCCGAGGGCCCCCGCGCGGCACTTTCGGAGGAACCGGCCGGGGGCTCCGGAGAAGGCGCGGGGGACGGCACGGAAGGGTGCACGAAAGGTGCGGGTGACGCTGAGGACACTGCTGCCATCCTGAGAACGTGATCGTGGCCGCGCCCCGGCCCATCGGAAACCGGGTACGCGGAACCCCGCGCCGGGCGCGTGGGTCCAAGGGAAAGAAGCGATCAACGGGATGGCAGACACACACAGCCCGCGTAGCGGAGCAGGTCCAGATGAACCCTCCGCCAGAAGTGGCCGCGCGCGCTGGTCATCCCCGGAGTGCAGCACAGCCCCCCGAACCCTGTCAACGCCCCTGGATCACGCCCTCCCGGCACCAGGGTCGCCCCGGCGGGGGCGCCCCCAAGGGGCGCGAGACTGTGTCATATGCGCCTCCGCCGCCCGAGCGCGCCCGCGCAACACAGCAAGGGGCTACACCGTGCCCCGAAGGGGCGCGGGGAACTGCGCGAGCAGCCCCCGCCCACCCGCACCCTGCACCACACAGCCAGGGGCACCCCCTGCCCAGCCACCCCCACTGCCACCCCGGCAAGGGGCTAGCTCTCGATCGTCTCCAGCTCCACATCCCCGCGCGGTACCTCGCGCTCGTCCGCGTCCACCGAGCGCCGCAGCGCCTCGTGCAGCCGGGCGGGGGTGAGGACGCCGACGAATCTGTCGCCCTCGTCCAGTACGGCGATCCACCCGGCGTCGTGCTGGAGCATCGTGCTGAACGCCTGCTTGAGCGAGGAACCCAGCGGCAGCCAGGCTTCCATCCGGCGTGCGTGGTCGCCGACGGTTCCGGAGCCCTCCGCGATCGCCCCGGCCGAGACCCAGCCGTGCAGTTCGTCGGCGTCGTCCAGCACCACCGCCCAGCGGGCGTCGCTTGTCGCCATGCGTTCGGCGGCCTTGTCCAACCGGTCGCTCAGGTGCACGATCGGCGGCTCCTCCAGGTCGCCCAGCTCTATGGGGGTGACGGACAGCCGCTTCAGGCCCCGGTCGGCGCCGACGAAGTCCGCCACGTAGGGGGAGGCGGGGGCGCCCAGGACCTTCGCGGGCGGGCCGTACTGCTCGATACGGCCCTCGCCGTAGACCGCGATGCGGTCGCCGAGGCGCACCGCCTCCTCCATGTCGTGCGTGACGAAGAGCACCGTCTTGTGCAGCCTCGACTGGAGGCGCAGGAATTCGTTCTGCAGGTGTTCGCGCACCACCGGATCGACCGCGCCGAAGGGCTCGTCCATCAGCAGCACCGGAGGGTCGGCCGCCAGGGCGCGCGCGACGCCGACGCGCTGCCGCTGGCCGCCGCTGAGCTGGTCGGGGTAGCGGTCACCGAAGACGGCGGGGTCCAGGCCGACGAGGTCGAGCAGTTCGCGGGCCCGCTCGCGCCGCCGCGCCTTGGACCAGCCCAGCAGGTGCGGGACGGTCGCGGTGTTGTCGAGGACCGAGCGGTGCGGGAACAGTCCGGTCTGCTGGATGACGTAGCCCATCCGGCGGCGCAGCTCGACCGGTTCGGTGGCGGCGATGTCCTTGCCCTCGACGAGGATCCGGCCCTCGGTCGGCTCGGTGAGCCGGTTGACCATCTTCATGGTCGTCGTCTTGCCGCAGCCCGACGGGCCGACGAGTGTGACCAACTCCCCCTCGGCCACCTCGAAGGAGAGTCCTTCGACCGCGATGGTCCCGTCGGGGTAGCGCTTGGTCACGTTCTCGAAGCGAATCATGTTCCCATCCTCATCCTCCGGGCCGCTGTCGCCGTACCGAACGCGGAACTCTTGTCGTACGGAATACAGAAACAACAGAACCAACAGAAGCACAGCACACCGACAATCCTTTGCGCCGAGGATGAACAGTGTGTTTCCCGTACACGGCGCTGCGGACCGATTGTCAGTGCGCCGGGATAGGGTCGCCCGGACCTGATCGAGGACCCGCGCTAGGGAGGTGACCGGCGTGAGCAGCAGCACTGCGGCGGGCGGCCCCGGAGGCTGCCTCGCGGCGAACGACTGGCTGTGCGGTGAGTATCTCCGCACCCGCCAGAGCGAGTTGATCGATGCCACCGTCGAGCACGTCTGGATCACGGCGTCGTCGATCGTGATCGCGATCGTGATCGCGCTTCCGCTGGCCGTCGCGGCCCGGCGCTGGCGTGCCGCCCGGGGCCCCGCCCTGGGGGTGACGACGGTTCTCTACACCATTCCGTCACTGGCGATGTTCGCCCTGCTCCTGCCGTTCTTCGGCCTGTCCGCGGCCGTGGTGGTGACGGGCCTGGTGCTGTATTCGCTCACGGTGCTGGTGCGCAACCTCCTGGCCGGGCTGGACTCGGTGCCGGACGAGGCCACGGAGGCGGCCCGCGGGATGGGGTACGGGCCCGGCAGGCTGCTGTTCGAGGTGGAGCTGCCGCTGGCGCTGCCCGCGATGCTGGCGGGTGTGCGCATCGCGACGGTGACGGCCGTCTCGCTGACCACGGTCGGCGCCATCGTCGGCTACGGCGGCCTGGGGAACCTCATCTACGACGGCATGGAGAGCTTCTTCAAGGCGCAGGTGCTGACCGCTTCGGCCATCTGTGTGGTGCTGGCGATCGTCGCCGATGTCCTCCTCCTGTGTCTCCAGCGCGCCCTCACCCCCTGGACGCGTGCCGTCAAGCGCGAGCGCCGGGGGCGCGGCGACCCGGCCGCACGCGCGGCGAAGGACACGGGCAGCGGCCCGGAGGACGGCGGCGGCAGCGGGCCCGGAAGCGGCCCGGACGGCGGCGGCAGCGGCGGCCCGATCGGCGGCGACCGCGCGACGGGCGCCCCTACGACGGACAGCCGTGCGGCGGACGGCGGCACCGGCCGGGGCGGCCCGTTCGGGCTCGCCGGAAAGACGACGGGGTGAGCGGCGATGCACATCGTGGGCGAGGTCTGGACGTGGCTGACGACGGGTTCGCACTGGGGCGGTGAGGGCGGTGTCCTCCAGCGCCTGGGCGAGCACGTCTATCTGACCGGCGTCTGCCTGCTGATCTCCTGCGCCCTGGCGCTGCCGGTGGCGCTGTGGCTCGGGCATGTGGGCCGGGGCGGCGCGCTGGCGGTCAACATCTCCAACGCGGGCCGCGCGGTGCCCACTTTCGCGGTGCTGGTGCTGCTGACCATGAGCCCGCTGGGCAAGCAGGGCGACTGGGCGACGATCGTGGCCCTGGTGCTGTTCGCGCTGCCGCCCCTGCTGACGAACGCCTACACCGGGATCCGGGGGGCCGATCCACAGGTGGTCGAGGCCGCCAGAGGCATGGGCATGACAGGGTGGCAGTTGATGCGCCAGGTCGAACTGCCCCTCGCCCTCCCGCTGATCATGACGGGGATCCAGACCGCCGCCGTGCAGCTCGTCGCCACCGCGACGCTCGCCGCGCTGCCCGGCGGCGGCGGCCTCGGCCGTCTGATCACGGCGGGATTCGGCAACTACGACACACCCCAGGTGGTGGCCGGCGCGCTGCTCGTCGCCGTGCTGGCCCTGCTGGTGGAGCGGGCGCTGACGCTGGTCGAGCGGTTCCTGGACCCGATGCGCAAGCGCCGCGCCTCCCGCCGCCCCTCCCCTGCCGACGTCAAGGGCGACGACGGCGGACGCGGCGGCTACGACGACACAGATGGGGGCAGCACCGGGCCGGGTCAGGATCCACCACCCGGGAAGACGGCACCGGCAGCCTCGACGGCCTGATCCCACCGGGCTGTCCCGATATGTCCCGCTGCCCCTCTGGACCCAACAGGGCGCCGGCCGAGGCGCCCCACGACGAAACGGACGAATGATGGTCCCGACGCACAAGTCCCCGCACCCGAGCCACCCCGGGCCCGAGCCCGCCGGCTCCGGCCGTACTCCCGCGACGCCCGCGGCATCCGCGACGCCCGCGCGCCGTACCGGCGCGCCCGTCCGCGTCCTCGCCCTGACCGGCGCCGTCGCCGCGCTGGCCGTCTCGCTCACCGCCTGCGGCGGCGACGGTCTGGAGAAGGAGGGCGGCGCCGGAGGCGGCGGCAAGGGCAGCCTGGTGATCGGCTCAGCCGGTTTCACCGAGTCCCAGATCGTCTCCGAGCTGTACGCCGGGGTGCTCTCCAAGGCGGGCTACAAGACCTCCGTGAAGAAGGTCAAGAACCGCGAGCTGTACGCACCCGAGCTGGAGAAGGGCCGCATCGATGTCGTGCCCGAGTACGCCGCGACGATGGCCGAGTTCCTCAACGCCAAGAAGAACGGCCCCAAGGCGAAGCCGGTCGCCTCCAGCGACTCGGACGAGACCGTCGAGGCGCTGCGCAAGCTGGCCGGGCCGCGCGGCCTGAAGGTCCTGGAGCCGGGCAAGGCCGTGGATCAGAACGCCTTCGCCGTCGCCAAGGACTACGCGGCCGAGCACAAGCTCAAGACCCTCTCCGACCTGGGCAGGTCCAAGGAGAGCGTGACGATCGCCGCGGGCGACGAGTGCGAGACCAGGCCGTTTTGCCAGCCGGGCCTGGAGAAGAAGTACGGCATCGACGTCAAGGGCATCGACCCCAAGGGCGTGGGCACCACCCAGTCCAAGCAGGCCGTCAAGGACGGCAAGGACCAGCTGGTGCTGACGACCACCACGGACGCCACCTTGAGCCAGTTCGGCCTGGTGCTGCTGAAGGACGACAAGAAGCTGCAGAACGCCGACAACGTCCTCCCGGTCGTCAACGCCAAGGACGCCGGGGGCAAGAAGGTCGCCGAGGCGCTCGACAAGCTCACCCGCACCCTGACGACCAAGGACCTCACCGACCTCAACCGCAAGGTGGACCGCGACCGCCAGAAGCCCGAGGACGTGGCGCGGGAGTACCTCAAGAGCAAGGACCTTGCGTAGCACGGGACTTGGCACGGCGGATGGATGAGCGGGCGGATGAGGAGGAGGGACGGGGGTGGACGGCACGCGGCACGAGCGGCCGGGGCGTGAAGGTCCGCGGCGGAATGTGAGGGCCCGACGAAGAGGTTCGTCCGGTGTCGTCCCCCCAGGGGCACACGGTAAATTTCCAGCCATGCCCCGTGGACGTCATCGCCATTCCCCGCCGCTGCACCGGCTCCTCGCGCCGGTGACCGTCGCAGTGGTTCCGCTGGCCTGCGCCGGTGGTGCCTGGCTGATCGGCGAACCCGGCATAGGCGACATCGAGACCGTGGCGCTCCGCGCGCTCACGGCCGTCGCCGCGCTGAGCGCCGTCACCGCAGCGGTGCTGCTGCGCCGATGGGACCGCGAGGCCGGGCGCCGCGTCGGCGACCTCAAGGCGCGGCAGGCCAGCAACGCCTGGCGGGCCGAGGAAAAGCAGGCCGAGCTGGAGACCGACGCCGAGGAACAGCGCGAGCTGCGCCTCAAGCTGGACGCCAAGCTCCGCGCGAAGCGCGCCGAACTGGCCCGGCTGCGCACCGAGCACGCCGCCCTGCTGCGCCGCTACGCCCACGCGCAGACGGAACGGGCCCGCGCGCTGGAGGGCCGCACACGCCCGGCCATCGGCTCCGCCGCGCCCGCCAAGGCGCTGACCGCCGCCGCGACCGACCACCGCCACAGCTCGGGCGCACCCACCCCGCTCGCCTACGCGCAGGCGGACGAGGCGCTCAACGGCCTCGTCCGCAGCGCCTCCCGGCAGCGCGAGGCCGAGGAGCGGCGCGCGCGGGAGCAGCGGATCGAGCGGGAGCGGCAGGAGGCCGAGCACCGGGCCCGCACCAGCGCGGCGGCTGCGGTGCCGCCCCAGCCGGAGCCCAGGCCGGAGCCCCGGCACGGGCCCAAGCACGCGTCCCCGTCCGGGGCGGACGCCGGGTCCTCGTCCGGATCCTCCGGACCCGCGCCCGGCTCCCCGTCCGGGCGGCCCGACAGGAGCGGTGCGGACGGCGGGAAAGGCGCGGACGAGCGGAAGGACGACCAGGAAGGCCGCAAGGACAAGGACCGGAAGGACCGGAAGGACCGGAAGGACCGGAAGGACCGGAAGGACCGGAAGGAAGGCGACGGGGGCGGCCGGGCGGAGGAGGCCCCGGCCCGGCAGCCCGCCGACCCGGACGGCAGCTCCCCGGATACCGGCGGCTTCGACTTCTTCGGCAGGAGCACGAGCACCAGCGGCGCGACCTCCTCGCCCTGAGCCGCCCCGCCCCCTCCCCCGGGACACGGCGGGCCCAACTCGGCGCGGCCCAGCCCCGCTTGATCCCGTTCAGTCCCCCTCAGCCCTACTTGTCGATATCCCCGACCACAAAGAAGAACGAGCCCAGGATCGCCACCATGTCCGCGACCAGCGTGCCGGGCAGCAGCTGGGAGAGGGCCTGGATGTTGTTGTACGACGCCGAGCGCAGCTTGAGCCGGTAGGGCGTCTTCTCGCCCTTGGAGACCAGGTAGTAGCCGTTGAGCCCGAGCGGGTTCTCCGTCCAGGCGTAGGTGGCGCCCTCCGGGGCCTTCAGCACTTTGGGCAGCCGCTGGTTGACAGGGCCCGGCGGCAGCTCGGCCAGCCGGTCGAGGCAGGCGTCGGCCAGGTCGAGGGAGTTGTGCACCTGGTCGAGCAGCACCTCGAAGCGCGCAAGGCAGTCGCCCTCCTGGCGCGTGATCACCTTCAGGGTGTCCTGGAGCTGTCCGTAGGCCAGATACGGCTCGTCGCGGCGCAGGTCGAAGTCCACGCCGGAGGCGCGGGCGAGGGGTCCGCTCACGCCGTAGGCGTGCACCAGCCCGGGGCTGAGCACGCCGACGCCGCGCGTCCGGCCCCGGAAGATCTCGTTGCCGAGCACCAGCTTGTCGAAGGAGTCCATCCGCCCGCGCACCGCGCCCACCGCCTGCCGGGCCCGGTCGCGCCAGCCGGCGGGCAGGTCGTCCTTGAGGCCGCCGACCCGGTTGAACATGTAGTGCATCCGGCCGCCGGAGACCTCCTCCATCACGTTCTGGAGTTCCTCGCGCTCCCGGAAGGAGTAGAAGACCGGCGTGATGCCGCCCAGCTCCAGCGGATAGGAGCCAAGGAACATCAGGTGGTTGAGGATCCGGTTCAGCTCGGCCAGCAGCGTGCGCGTCCACACCGCGCGCTCCGGCACCTCCATGCCGAGCATCCGCTCGACGCCGAGGACGACACCCAGCTCGTTGGAGAACGCCGACAGCCAGTCGTGGCGGTTGGCCAGCACGATGATCTGGCGGTAGTCGCGTGCTTCGAAGAGCTTCTCCGCGCCCCGGTGCATGTAGCCGACGATCGGCTCCGCCGCCTCGATCCGCTCGCCGTCCAGGACCAGCCGCAGCCGCAGCACTCCGTGCGTGGAGGGGTGCTGCGGGCCGATGTTGAGCACCATGTCGGTGCTCTCCGCCGCGCCGCCGATGCCGACCGTCGTGGCGGCGGTCTCCGTCTGAGTCATGAAACTCAGTCTGTCAGCTTCCTTCTCCAGGTGGACAAGGTCCCGTGTGGACCGCTCGTACGCTGAACGCATGACCAGGGGAACACCTCCCGACGCCGACGGCAGGCAGGGCGACGGCGGGCGGGGCAACGGTGGACAGGGCGACGGCGGGCAGGGCGAGGGCAGCGGGGGCCCGGACGCGGGGTGGCGGGGTGTCGAGAGGGCGCTGCTGTCGCTGCGCAGGCTCGTGCTGGTGAGCGTGCTGCTGCCGCTTGCGGTCGTGCTCGGTGTGGTGCCGGTGTTCACCGTGGGGCCGGCGTGGGCGCTGTTCGCGCTGGTTCCGCTCGTCGTCGCCGTCTGGGGCTGGGGCGCACTGGCCCGTAACTGGCGCTCGTGGCGGTACACGGAGCGCGCTGGGGGCACCTCCCGGACGGAGTCCGGGGGCGATCTGCTCATCTCGCGCGGTGTGCTGTGGCAGGAGACGACGGTGGTGCCGTATGGACGGATGCAACTGGTCGAGGTCACCTCGGGCCCGCTGGAGCGGCGCTACGGCCTGGCCACCCTCCAGCTCCACACCGCCGCCGCCACCACGGACGCCTCCATACCCGGACTGTCCCCGGCCGAGGCCGAACGGCTCCGCGACCGGCTGACCGAGCTGGGCGAGGCCCGCTCGGCGGGCCTGTGAAGCCCGGACCGGGCGCCGCGAGCCCGGCGCCCCCGGGGCCGTCCGCCGCCGGCCCGCGCTTCCTCCCCCGCCGCCCCGAGGGCAGCAGACTGCATCCCGTCACGCCCTGGCGCCGGGCTTGGGCGCCGCTGGCCGCGCTGCTCGCCTTCTGCGCGCACGACTTCGAGCGGGCCCGCGAGTGGTCCGAACGCCTGACCGCCGGGTGGGTGCTGCTGGGGCTGGCCGCGCTGTTGCCGGTGGCCGCCGCCTACGGCTTCCTGTCCTGGTGGTGCACCAGCTACCTGGTCACCGACACCGAACTGCGCATCCACACCGGCCTGTTCTTCCGCCGTGCGGCGCACATCCGGCTCGACCGCATCCAGGCCGTGGACGTCTCCCGCCCGCTGCTCGCCCGGCTCGTCGGCGTCGCCAAGCTGAAGCTGGACGCGGTGGGCACCGAGTCCAAGGACGAACTGGCCTACCTCGGTGAGGCCGAGGCCGTGGCACTGCGCGCCGAACTGCTGGCCCGCGCCGCCGGGATGGCGCCCGAGGACGCGCCCGAGGCGGGCGAGGCCCCCTCGCGAGACCTGCTGCGCCTCCGGCCGCGCACGCTGATCGTCAGCGTGCTGCTGACAGGCGGCGCATGGGGCATGCTGGCCGCGCTGTTCGTCGTGCCCGCGGGCGTCTACCTCGGCGCCGGCAGCGTGTGGCCCGCGCTGGCCGCGCTGCTCCCACTGGCCGGCGGCTTCTGGACCACCGGGGCCGGCCGCGTGGTGCGCGAGTGGGACTGGACGGTCGCCGAGTCCCCCGACGGCCTCCGCCTGGACTCCGGGCTCCTGGACCGCCGGCACGCCACCGTGCCGCCCGGCCGGGTCCAGGCCGTACGCATCGTCGAGCCGCTGCTGTGGCGGCGGCGCGGCTGGGTCCGCGTCGATCTGCGGATCGCGGGCGCGGGCAAGGACGCGGAGCACGACGGTCTGCTCCTGCCGGTGGCCGAGTGGGGCGAGGCCGCCACCGTGCTCTCCCGCGTGCTGCCCGGCGTCGTCCTCGACGAGGCCCTCGCCTCGGCCGCACCGGCCCCGCGCCGGGCGCGCTGGTGCGCCCCCGTGGTGCGCCGCGGCTACGCGCACGGGGTGACACCAGAGGTCTTCGTCACCCGCGAGGGGCTGTTGAAGCGCAGCACCACACTGGTGCCGCACGCCAAGGTGCAGAGCGTGCGGCTCACCCAGGGCCCCTGGGAGCGGCGGCACGCTCTGGCCGACGTCTGCCTCGACCACGGCGCGAACGGCAAAGCGTGCGCCCGGCTGCGCGACGTGACGGAGGCGCGCGCCCTCGTGCACGCCCAGGCGGAGCGCTCCCGCGCGGGCCGCCGCACCGCCGCCCCCGACCGCTGGCTGACGTGACGGCGGCGGCCCCGCTCTCGGCCCCGGCCCCGGCCGACGGTGAACCGGTGACCGATGACCGGTGACCGGTGACCGGTGACTGCGGACCCGCTCCGACGGCGAGGAGCGGCCCGGCAGCGCCCACGGCCGCCCCTTTCGTCCCGTACCCCTACGCTGGGCGCATGAGTGCGAGGACGCGTGGCCGAGTGGACGGGCTCCCCGAATGGGACCGTTGCGCCGTGATGGGTGTGGTGAATGTGACGCCCGACTCGTTCTCGGACGGAGGGCGCTGGTTCGACACCGAGGGCGCGGTCAAACACGGGCTCGATCTGGTGGCGCAGGGCGCCGATCTGGTCGATGTGGGCGGCGAGTCCACCCGCCCGGGAGCCGCCCGGGTGAGCGAGGCGGAGGAGCTGCGCCGCGTCCTGCCCGTCGTGCGGGGCCTGGCCGCGGAGGGCGCCGTGGTCAGCGTCGATACCATGCGCGCCTCGGTCGCGGCCCGCGCCGTGGCCGCCGGTGCCGTGCTGGTCAACGATGTGAGCGGGGGTCTCGCCGACCCCGAGATGGTCCCGGCAGTCGCCGAAGCTGAGGTTCCGTTCGTGGTGATGCACTGGCGCGGCCAGAGCATCGACATGAACAATCGCGCTGTCTACACGGACGTCGTAGGCGAGGTGGTCAGCGAGTTGCGGGACGCGGTGGACCGCGCCGTCGGGGGCGGGATCGCACCCGCCCGGATCGTCGTGGACCCGGGCCTGGGCTTCGCCAAGCGCGCCGAGCACGACCTGGCGCTCGTAGCAGCTCTGGCCCGCCTGCGTACCGAGCTGTCCCGCCCGCTGCTGGTCGCCGCCTCCAGGAAGCGCTTCCTGGGCCGGGTGCTGGCCCACGAGCACGGCACCACGCCGCCGCCCGCCCGTGAGCGCGACGCGGCGACAGCGGCCGTCTCGGCCCTCGCGGCCCGCGAGGGCGCCTGGGCCGTCCGCGTCCACGAGGTACGGGCCAGCGCCGACGCCGTCCGCGTGGCCCGCGCCATCGAGGAAGCGGCCCCACCGCACGACGCCGGCGCCCCCCACGGCCCCGAAACCTCCCACAGCTCCCACGCCCCCCACCGTCCCGAAACCCCCCGAACCGAGGACACAGAGGCACCCGAGTGAGCAGCGCCCGTACGGACATCGAGGCGGTCGAGGCCGCCAACACCGCGCTGTACGAGGCGGTCGAGCGAGGCGACCTGGAGGCGCTTTCGGCGCTGTGGCTGGAGGAGGGCGAGGCCGGAGAGAGCCCCGCCGCCGCCGGGCCCACCGACACCGCCGACACCACCGACACCGCCGACACCGAGAGCACCGACGGGGCCGGGAGCCACGGCGGCGTCAGCGTCGTCCACCCCGGCTGGCCCGTGCTCACCGGCCGCGGCGAGGTGCTGCACTCCTACGCGCTGATCATGGCGAACACCGAGTACGTCCAGTTCTTCCTCACCGACACCGAGATCTCCGTCCTGGGCGACACCGCGCTGGTCAGCTGCACGGAGAACATCCTCAGCGGCGGCCCGGCCGAGGAGGACGGCTCCGCCGGCCCGCTGGTGGGCGGCCTCGTGGTGGCCACCAACGTCTTCCGGCGTACCGGCGAGAACGAGTGGAAGCTGTGGTCGCACCACGGCTCACCCGTACTGGTGGAACGCGACGACGAGGACGATGAGGACGGCGAGGACGAAACCGACCTCGGCCAGGGCGATATCGACATCTGAGGGCTGCCGAGTCGCCTCGGTGCGGGGCAGTCCCACCCGTTGGTGGCATGTGGCGCGGAATGTGCGCGTGGCAATCGGTGCTGTGGGGTATGCGGCGGCGCAAGCCGCCGGACGGCGGCCCCCCGGCGGCCCGGCCAGGGCTCTCAAGTGCTCCTGCCGGGCGACGGGAGAGCCTCCTCGCGGGCCCCTCGGCCGGGTGGCCGGGGGCTCGCAGGTAGATTCGATTCGGTGGCGCGACCAGCGGCGCCGTGTCCACACGACCGACGGGAGTGACGCACATGGACCGCGTCGCACTGCGCGGCCTCAAGGCGCGCGGGCATCACGGGGTGTTCGCCAGGGAACGCGAAGAGGGGCAGATCTTCGTCGTCGACCTGGACATGGGTCTCGACACCCGTCCGGCCGCCGACGGCGACGACCTGGCCAAGACCGTGCACTACGGCATCGTGGCGGAGGAAGTCGTCGCGGTCGTCGAGGGCGAGCCGGTCGATCTGATCGAGACGCTCGCCCAGCGGATCGCGGACACCTGTCTGCGACATGAGGCCGTAAGGGAGGTCGAGGTGGTCGTGCACAAGCCGGACGCCCCGATCACCGTGCCGTTCGAAGACGTGACCATCACTATCAAGCGGAGCCGCGCATGACGCCGAACAGTGACCCGACCGTACAGCCGGTGCCCGCCTCGGTGGTGCAGCAGGTGGATGCGGCCGATGCGACCCTGCACAACCCCCAACGCGCCGTCATCTCCCTCGGCAGCAACCTCGGGAACCGGCTGGAATCCCTCCAGAGCGCGATCGACGCCCTCGCCGACACCCCCGGGCTGAAGGTCAAGGCCGTCTCACCGGTCTACGAGACCGAACCGTGGGGCGTGGACCCGGGCAGTCAGCCCACCTACTTCAACGCGGTCGTGGTCGTCAAGACGACCCTGCCGCCCGACTCGCTCCTGGAGCGCGGCCACGCCATCGAAGAGGCACTCGAACGCGTCAGGGACGAGCGCTGGGGCCCCCGCCCCATCGACGTGGACATCGTCGCCTACCAGGGCGTCGTCTCCGACGACCCGAAGCTGACCCTCCCGCACCCGCGAGCCCACGAGCGGGCCTTCGTGCTGGCACCCTGGCGCGATGTGGACCCGGCGGCCGAGGTGCCGGGGCACGGCCCGGTCGAGCAGCTGCTCGCCTCGCTCGGCACGGAAGGCGTCACCGTGCGCCAGGACCTGGAACTCAGCCTGCCCGCGTAAGCGTTGGGTGCCCCGTGCCGCTCTTTTCCGGGTGCCGTCCCGGACCCACCGCCCCGCGAGGTGAAGCTCTGTGAAAGAACTCCGTATCCGCACCCTGGCGGCCCTCTTCGTGGTCGCCGGGGTGCTCTCGTGGGGCGGAGCGAGGCTCTGGGACTCGCTCGGCACCCTGCCGAGCGTCCCGGTCGCGGCCCCGATCGTGCTGGGCGCGATCGCCGCCGTGCTGCTGGCCACGGCCCTGTCGCTGCGCTCCCGGCTGAAGGCGCAGCGCGAACGGGTGCCGGGCGCGAAGGGGGTCGATCCGATGATGGCGGCCCGCGCCCTCCTGTTCGGCCAGGCCAGCGCACTGGTGGCGGCGCTGGTCTCGGGCATGTACGGCGGCACGGGCCTGTTCCTGCTGATCGAACGCTCCGACATCCCGGCCAGAACCGACCAGGCCCTCTACGCGGGCCTCGCCGTGGCCGGCGGCATCGCCGTCATAGCGGCAGCGGTCTTCCTCGAACGCGTCTGCCGCCTCCCGGACGACGATGACGACGACCTCCCTCCGGCGGCGAGAGCGTGACCCGCCTCACCCTGCGCCCATGAGGTGACCGGGCGCCAGAAGGCGCGGGTGGGGCTCCAGGCCCGCGTCACTTGGCGAGTATCAAGCTCATGGCCTCGGACCGGGTGGTGGCATCCCTGAGCTGGCCGCGGACGGCGGAGGTCGTCGTCTGGGCACCGGGCTTGCGCACGCCCCGCACAGACATGCACATGTGTTCGCATTCGATGACGACGATCACACCCCTGGGCTCCAGAATCTTCATCAGCGAGTCCGCGATCTGGGTGGTGAGCCTCTCCTGGACCTGCGGGCGGCGGGCGAAGACATCCACAAGGCGGGCCAGCTTCGACAAGCCAGTGATCTTGCCACTGGTCGCCGGGATGTAACCGACGTGTGCCACTCCGTGGAAGGGCAGCAGGTGGTGCTCGCACTGACTGACGACCTCGATGTCCTTCACCAGGACCATTTCGTCGTGACCGAGGTCGAAGGTGGTCGTCAGCACGTCCTCCGGCCGTTGCCGCAGCCCGGCGAACATTTCCCGGTACGCACGCGCCACCCGCGCGGGCGTCTCCACGAGTCCTTCCCGGTCCGGGTCCTCACCGACCGCGATCAACAGTTCCCGTACCGCGTTCGCGGCCCGCTTCTCGTCGAACTCACCTATCGGGGTCTCGCCCTCCAGGGTCACCGGGTCGGTCATGTGTTCCTCGATCCTCATACGTACACAGCGGAAAGCCGCGCCCCTCAGAGGCTAGAACCCGAGGGACGCGGCTGACATTCCGGGGTACGGCCCGGCCCGCCGTGCTGCGGCTGCCGACTACCCGTTGTCCGGGTCCACCGGCTCGACGATGGCATCCGAGTCACGGGGCCCGATCTCCTTGCCCAGCGACGGCGTGGAGCCGTTCGTCAGGGCGGCCGGCGGGGCCGAGACCGGCGGCCGGGTGGAGGGGGTACGGCGCGAGGAGCCGGTCCAGGCGGGCCTGGCGGGACGCTTCACGATCGGGTTGAAGATCTCGGCGATCTCCTCCTTGTTCAGCGTCTCCTTCTCCAGCAGGGCCAGGACGAGGTTGTCGAGGACGTCGCGGTTCTCCACCAGGATTTCCCAGGCTTCGTTGTGCGCCGTCTCGATCAGCTTCTTGACCTCCTCGTCCACCAGCCCGGCGACCTCCTCGGAGTAGTCGCGCTGGTGGCCCATCTCCTTGCCCAGGAAGGGCTCGGACTGGTCGGAGCCGAACTTGATCGCCCCGAGCCGCTCGGTCATGCCGTACTGCGTGACCATCGCGCGGGCCGTGGCGGTCGCCTTCTCGATGTCGTTGGCCGCGCCCGTGGTCGGGTCGTGGAAGACCAGCTCCTCGGCCGCCCGGCCGCCCATCATGTAGGCGAGCTGGTCGAGCATCTCGTTTCTCGTCGTGGAGTACTTGTCCTCGTCCGGCAGCACCATCGTGTAGCCCAGTGCGCGGCCTCTCGACAAGATCGTGATCTTGTGAACGGGGTCGGAGTTCGGTGAGGCCGCCGCGACCAGGGCGTGACCGCCCTCGTGGTACGCGGTGATCTTCTTCTCCTTGTCGCTCATGATCCGGGTCCGCTTCTGCGGGCCCGCCACGACGCGGTCGATCGCCTCGTCCAGGTACTTGTTGTCGATCAGCTTCTGGTCACCGCGCGCGGTGAGCAGCGCCGCCTCGTTCAGCACGTTGCTCAGGTCGGCACCGGTGAATCCGGGCGTCCGCCGGGCGACCGCGCTCAGGTCCACGTCGGAAGCCATCGGCTTCCCCTTCTGGTGAACCTTGAGGATCTCCAGACGGCCCTGCATGTCGGGACGGTCCACCGCGATCTGGCGGTCGAAGCGGCCCGGACGCAGCAGCGCGGGGTCCAGGATGTCGGGCCGGTTGGTGGCGGCGATCAGGATGACGCCGCCCTTCACATCGAAGCCGTCCATCTCGACCAGCAGCTGGTTGAGCGTCTGCTCGCGCTCGTCGTGGCCACCGCCCATGCCGGCGCCGCGGTGGCGGCCGACGGCGTCGATCTCATCGACGAAGACGATCGCCGGGGCGTTCGCCTTGGCCTGCTCGAACAGGTCGCGCACCCGGGAGGCGCCCACACCGACGAACATCTCGACGAAGTCGGAGCCGGAGATCGAGTAGAACGGGACGCCCGCCTCGCCCGCGACCGCGCGGGCCAGCAGGGTCTTACCGGTGCCGGGCGGGCCGTAGAGCAGCACACCCTTGGGAATCTTGGCGCCGACGGCCTGGAACTTCGCCGGCTCCTGGAGGAACTCCTTGATCTCGTGCAGTTCCTCGACGGCCTCGTCGGACCCCGCCACGTCGGAGAAGGTCGTCTTGGGAGTGTCCTTGGTGATGAGCTTGGCCTTGGACTTCCCGAAGTTCATGACCCGGGAGCCGCCGCCCTGCATCTGATTCATCAGGAACAGGAAGACGACGATGATCAGGACGAACGGCAGCAGCGAGAGCAGCATCCCGACGAACGGGTTCTGCTTCTGCGGCGCGACCGTGTAGCCCTTGGGGATCTCCTTCTGGTCGTACTTCTGCTGAAGTTCCTTGGCGATGTCGACGCCCTGGTCGTCGATGTAGCTCGCCTTGATCTTGTCGCTGTCCTCGACCTTGGCGCCGTCCTTGAGCTCCAGTTTGACGATCTGTTCGTCGCCCGTGGTGAGCTCGGCGGACTTCACCTTGTCTTGTCGGATCGCCTGTACGACCTGGCCGGTGTCCACCGTCTTGAAGCCGCCGGACGAGCCGACGACCTGCATCAACACGACCACGGCAAGGACGGCCAGCACGATCCACATGACCGGCCCGCGGAAGTATCGCTTCACGTCCATCCATACGGAGCGCGTGCGCCCCGTCCCTCCTGCCACAGTGAGTTGAAAAGCCTGACCTTCGGACGGTACCCCAGCATTGTCACCCGGCGCCGCCGAGGACGGTTAACCACACCGCCCTCCGAAGCTCCAACGTGGGGGCCCGGCCCAGTGTTCCCGCTCCGCAAGCGCGTGCGGGCCGTTGCGCCGACCGGTTCGGTGAACCGTTCGGCGTACCGCTGTGCGCCGGATGGCCCGGCCGCCTGTCAGCCGCCGTAGACGTGCGGTGCCAGCGTGCCCACGAAGGGCAGGTTGCGGTACCGCTCGCCGTAGTCGAGTCCGTAGCCGACCACGAACTCGTTGGGGATGTCGAAGCCCACCCACTTCACGTCGATCGCCACCTTGGCGGCGTCCGGCTTGCGCAGCAGCGTGCACACGTTCAAGGAGGCGGGCTCGCGCGAGCCCAGGTTGGACAGCAGCCACGAGAGGGTCAGACCCGAGTCGATGATGTCCTCGACGATCAGCACATGCTTGCCCTGGATGTCGGTGTCCAGGTCCTTGAGGATGCGCACCACTCCGGAGGACTGGGTGCCGGCGCCGTAGGAGGACACCGCCATCCAGTCCATCGTCACCGGGTTCGACAGTGCCCGCGCCAAGTCCGCCATGACCATGACGGCGCCCTTGAGGACGCCGACGAGCAAGAGGTCCTTCCCCGCGTACTCAGCGTCGATCTTCGCGGCCAGCTCCGCCAGCTTCGCGTCGATCTCTTCCTTGCTGACCAGCACCGACTGAAGGTCGGTGCCCATGTCTTTCTCGTCCACCCGTGCCGCTCTCGCTCGTCGAGGTCTCAGCCCCACCGGAGAGGCCGGGCGGCCGTCGTGCGACGTGCCGCCGGCCGGTGCCGGTCAGTGCCGGTCGTTCGGTGAGCCATGCCGGATGACCAGTCTGCCACCCTGCCTGCTGGCCTCTACACGCCCGGGGAGGTTGAGGGCCCGCTGACCGCGCCACGCGGTGATCAGCCGGTCCATCTCCTCGATGTGCCGGGCGAACAGGGAGCCGGCCGGAGCGCCCGCCTCGATCGCCGCCCGCCGCAGCACGCGCCGCCGCACGGCGGGGGGCAGCGCGTACAGCCGCGCGGTGTCCAACTCCCTGCGCAGACCGGGGGCGCCACCGGATGCGGCGCCCGGCGCACCACCCCGGGACCCCGGGGTGCCTCGGTTCGGACCCGGGCCGGAGGCGGGGCTCTCGGGGGAGGGTGCCGGGTGCAGCACCGTGCGCTCGGCGTCCTCCGTCCACGCGTCCAGTGCGTCCGCGTCGTCGCGGGAGAGCTGTGCGGTACGGGCGAGGGCCTCGACGACGCCCTTGCCGAGGGCCTTCTCCAGCGCGGGCAGCGCCTCGTGGCGTACGCGGGAGCGGGTGTAGGCGGGGTCGGCGTTGTGCGGGTCGTCCCAGACGGGGAGCGACTGGACCATGCACGCCTTGCGGGTGGATTGCCGGTCCACGCCCAGGAAGGGGCGCCGGTAGCGGCCCCGGGGGCCGGAGACCGCGGCCATGCCGGACAGGGAACGGATGCCCGAGCCGCGGGCGAGGCCGAGCAGCACGGTCTCCGCCTGGTCGTCGCGGGTGTGCCCGAGCAGTACCGCGGCGGCGCCGAGCCGCTCGGCGGCCTCGTCGAGGGCGCGGTAGCGGGCGTCGCGCGCGGCGGCCTCGGGGCCGGTGTTCGTACGGCCCACGCGTACGGCGACGGACTCGACGGGGCTCAGGCCCAGCTCCGCGAGGCGGTCGGCGACGTCCTGGGCGCGCTCGGCCGAGCCGGGCTGGAGGCCGTGATCGACGGTGACCCCGCCGGCGCGCAGACCGAGGCGGGGGGCTTCGAAGGCGAGCGCGGAGGCGAGCGCCATGGAGTCGGCGCCGCCCGAGCAGGCGACAAGCACGAGCGGCGCGCCGGAGGGCACGGCCGGCCGGGCACGGGGGGAGGGCGCGGTGGGCCGCGTGCGGGGGGAGACGGGAGGGGGAGGAGTGAGGGGGGCGGGGGTGGCGGTGGGCGCGGGGAGGGGCGCGGCGCCGGGGGATTCGGGGGCGGGGAGGGAGAGGGCCGGCTGGGGGGCTGCCGTCACATGTGCGCTGAGCACGTCGTGGAGTGTGCGGCGGACCGCCAGGCGTATCGCGGCGACCGCGGGGTGGGGACCCATGTCCGATTCACATCCTCGTCAAGTGATCTGCGTCGATGCGGGGTCCGCAGATCTGCGGGGGTTTGCGGGGTTCTGCGGGGGGACTTGCAGCTGGTCTTATCACGCTGTGTATGAGGATGGTGACAGAGACGAGCCGTGTTCCCCGAGCATCGCACGCGTACCCCGCCCTCACGGTCCCTCAGAAGGGTGAATGGCGAGGCTCCCGGTAGCCTCAGTCGGCCTTTCGGTGCACCCTCGCGACCCACTCCCCGGGTTTGGCGATCTCCGCCTTCGTCGGGAGCGTGTTCGGTGAGGTCCACACCCGGTTGAAGCCGTCCATGCCGACCTCGTCCACCACCGCGCGCACGAAGCGCTCGCCGTCGCGGTACTGCCGCAGCTTGGCGTCGAGGCCCAGCAGCTTGCGCAGTGCCTGGTCGAGACGGCCGGCGCCGCTGGCGCGGCGCTTTTGGAACTTCTCGCGGATCTCCGAGACCGAGGGCACGACCTGCGGCCCCACCCCGTCCATGACGTAGTCGGCGTGGCCCTCCAGCAGGGACATCACCGCGGTCAGCCGGCTCAGGATCTCGCGCTGGGCCGGGGTCTGCACCAACTCGACGATGCTGCCGCGCTCCTCGCGCGCCGCCGCCTCCTCTCCCGCGGGGGCCTCGCCCGGCTTGTTGCCGGTCAGGGACTGGGCGGCCTCGCGCAGGCGCTCCAGGAAGGTGGAGGGGTCGATGTCGGTCTGCTCCAGGAAGGACTGGATCTCCATCCGGATGTGGTCGCGCAGCCAGGGCACGGCCGTGAACTGGGTGCGGTGGGTCTCCTCGTGCAGGCACACCCACAGCCGGAAGTCGTGCGGGTCCACTTCCAGTTCGCGCTCGACGTGCACGATGTTGGGCGCCACCAGCAGCAGCCGGCCGCCGCCCTCGGCGCCCCCGGGCAGCTCGCGGGTGGCCGGGGCGAACGTCTCGTACTGGCCCAGGACGCGCGAGGACAGGAACGAGAGCAGCATCCCGACCTCGACGCCGGTGACCTTGCCGCCGACGGCGCCGATCACCGCGCCGCCGGGCACCGTGGCGCGGCGCTCCTCGACCTTGCTGAGCAGCGGCGAGAGCAGTTCGCGGAAGCCGGCGACGTTGGCACGCACCCAACCGGGCCGGTCCACGACCAGGACGGGTGTGTCCCTGCCCTCGGGGCCGGCCGCGCTCAGGCGGGTGAACTCGCGGACGTGCTCCTCGGACGCCTTGGCGTGCCGCCGCAGTTCGGCGACGATGCCGCGCGCCTCTTCCCTGCTGACTTCGGGCCCCGGCCGCACGAGCCGGGTCGCGGTCGCGACCGCGAGTTTCCAGTCGACCATCTCCACACCACCGAGGCTCGTCATTCCTTCACCGTACGTGCAGTGTGCTCCGTACGGGAGGAGACCGGGGTACCACCGGCTCTCCCCGGGGGCCGTCCGGCTCCGGGCCGGTCCCGGAGGGTGCGGGCGGGGGCGGTCAGCCGGCGGAGGGTGAGTCGCGGCAGCCGCAGTTGGCCAGGGTGGAGGCCAGGCGGTCCAGGGAGTTCTGCGCGGCTGCCGGATCGGTGGTGCCGCTGGTCATGAAGGCGAAGGACAGCATCCGGCCGTCGGCGTCCACGACGGTGCCGGCCAGGGTGTTCACGCCGGTCAGAGTGCCTGTCTTGGCCCGGACCAGGCCCGCGCCCGGCGCGCCGCGCTCGCCGCCGTAGCGGGCGTCGAGGGTGCCGGTGAACCCGGCGACCGGGAGGCCGGTGAGCACCGGCCGCAGCGCGGGCTCCTCCGGGGCCCCGGCGCGGACCAGGAGCTGGGTGAGCAGCGCGGGCGAGACGCGGTCGGCGCGGTCCAGGCCGCTGCCGTCGGCGAAGACGGTGCCCTTCAGCGGCAGGCCGAGCCGCTTGAGGGTGCTCCTCACGGCGCGGCCCGCGCCCTTGAAACTGGCGGGCTCGCCCTTGGCCAGCGCGGTCTGGCGGGCGAGTGCCTCGGCGATGTCGTTGTCGCTGTTGGTGAGCATCCGCTCGACCAGGGCGCTGAGGGTGGGTGACTTGTGGACGGCCAGCGAGCGGGCCGAGCCGGGGGCTTGGCCGGACTCGGCCGGGCCGGTCGTCCGCACGCCGGCGCGGCTGAGCCGGTCGGCGAACTCCTGGGCGGCCTGGCCGGACGGGTCGGGGGTGCGGGCCGCGGGGCCGTGGTCGCTCTTGTCGAGCCGGCCCTCGTTGAGCATCAGCGGGGTGACCAGGGCCAGGTTCTCGTTCGGGCCGATGGGGTGCTGCCGGGTGCCGGTGTAGCGGCTGAGGTCGTAGGTGAGCGTGACCTCGCGCACGCCGCGCTTGCGGAGGGTGCGGGCGGTCTCCTCGGCCAGGTCGGCGAGCGCGCCCTTGGTGAGCGTGGGATCGCCGCCACCGACGAGCGTGACGCGGTCGCCCTTGCCGACGACGCGGGTGGCGACGCGGTGGTTCTCGCCGGCGGCGGTCAGCGCGGCGACGGCGGTGGCCAGCTTGATGGTGGAGGCGGGGGTCGCGGTCTGGCCGGCGCCCTGGGCGAACAGCTGCCGGCCGGTGACGGCATCGACGACGGAGGCGTGCTGTACGGCGCCGAGCGACTGATCGTCGAGCAGGGGTTCGAGGGTGTCGGCGAGGGCCGAGGCGGTGGGCGGCGGCACCTTGGCGGCCCGCCGGGAGCCCCCGGCGCTGCCGTCCGGGGCGCCGCCTTCGCCGTTGCCGACTCCCTTGGTACCGGTGGTGGCGCCCGTACCGGGGAGGGGGCCCGCCTGGGCGAGGACCTGGGGGGCGGTGAGCCCGGAGCGGTCCTCCTCGCCGGGGCCGCCGGGCCCCTGGCCGGCCGCCCAGACGCGCTCCGCCGTACGCTGCCCCCCGTCCCAGGGGCCCGTGGCGGCCACGGTCGTCAGCGCGACCACGAGACCGACGGCGGCGGCGCCCGCCGCCAGGCGTATGGTCTGCCGCTGCTGCGGCCCGGCCTCCCGCCAGTGTCCCGGGATCCCGCGTATGGCGGTGTCGGCGGAGCGTGCCGCCGCCCCGGCGCGGCGGCGTGCCGCTCCCGCCGACCGCGCAGCCGCGCGATACGCCCGGTTCGCGGTGTCTCGCACCTTCGATGCGGTGTTCGGCACCCCGACCAGCCCCTTTCGCGAGCACACATGTGCGTGGGGGACACTTAATCACCAGACTGGAGTTCTTCTGGGGGACGGCCCCCAGGGCACGCGAGTGCTGATCTATTGATGATCTATACGGAGGAGCCTCCCTGTGGAGTTCGACGTCACCATCGAGATCCCGAAGGGTTCGCGGAACAAGTACGAGGTGGACCACGAGACCGGCCGCATCCGGCTCGACCGTCACCTGTTCACCTCGACCGTGTACCCGGCGGACTACGGCTTCGTCGACGGCACCCTGGGCGAGGACGGTGACCCGCTCGACGCTCTGGTGCTGCTGGAGGAGCCGACGTTCCCGGGCTGCATCATCAAGTGCCGGGCCATCGGGATGTTCCGGATGACCGACGAGGCCGGCGGCGACGACAAGCTGCTGTGCGTGCCCTCCTCGGACCCGCGCATGGAGCACCTGCGCGACATCCACCACGTCAGCGAGTTCGACCGGCTGGAGATCCAGCACTTCTTCGAGGTCTACAAGGACCTGGAGCCCGGCAAGTCGGTCGAGGGCGCGAACTGGGTGGGGCGTGCGGAGGCCGAGGCCGAGGTCGAGGCTTCGGTGAAGCGGCTGGCCGCCGAGGGCGGCGGTCACTGAGACCTCGCCGGTCCGGCCCGCTCGTTATTCGTTCCGCCGCGACGGCGGGTGCCATCCGATGGCACCCGCCGTCGCGGCGGAAAGTCGTCAGGGGCGGCGGAAAGTCGTCAGAAGCCGCGGGTCCGCTTGGCCGCGCGGCGGCCCGGCAGCGGGGTCTCCTGGCCGGG
Source organism: Streptomyces axinellae (assembly GCF_039532135.1). Taxonomy (NCBI): domain Bacteria; kingdom Bacillati; phylum Actinomycetota; class Actinomycetes; order Kitasatosporales; family Streptomycetaceae; genus Streptomyces; species Streptomyces axinellae. The sequence goes on along the minus strand of NZ_BAAARJ010000005.1, from coordinate 348,087 downwards.
GGTCTTGATGAACAGGCGGGCCAGTTCTCCGCCGAGGTTGACCCCGATGGCGATGGCGAGGGCCAGCGCGCCCGCCGTGGCCAGGTGTTCGAAGCCTTTGTTGACGTCTTCCTGGGCGATGTTGAGCAGCCCGAAGTACGTCGCGCTGCCCGGCAGCAGCGGCCCGATGGCCGCCGTGATGTAGGGCAGCGAGGAGGAGAACTGGTAGCGGGACAGGAGCTGGCCGAAGAGGCCGACCAGCCCGGCGGCCACCACGGTGGCCGGCACCGGCGGCACCTTCGCCATGGTCAGCGCCCCGTAGATCAGCCAGGCCACTCCCCCGTTGAGGGTGGCCAGCAAGACGGTGTGACGTTCCTGCTGGAGCAGCACGCAGAAGGCCAGCGCCAGCAGCATCGCGGCGAACAGCTGGGTGACCGGGCGGCTGGCGTGGTGCACGACGTCGGGGGTCAGCTTGGCGTCCAGCTTGGCACCGACGTACAGGACCAGCAGCACGCCGCAGACGATCCCGACGATCAGGTAGATGACCTCCAGCAGGCGGGCGGCGGCGGTGATGTAGAAGCCGGTCAGCCCGTCGTGCACGGCCGCGACCAGCGCCCGCCCCGGGATCAGCGCGAAGAGGCCGCCGGTGATGACGGCGGACGCCTGGAGGCGTGAGTCGTTGACCTGGTAGAGCAGCGCGACGGTGACCCCTATGGCGGCGGGCGGCATCGCGGCGGCGGCGAACTGGTAGAACTCGGGCAGCCCGCGCCCCGCGCACAGCCAGGCCAGCCGGTCGCCGAGCATCGCACCGAGCGCGGCCAGCACGAACACCAGCGCGTCACCGCCGACCAGCAGCGACGCCGCACCCGACAGCGCGCCGCTGGCCACGGTGAGCGCGCCTTTGGAGAAGGGGTGCCGGTTACGGCGCATCTCGGCCAGGCGCCGGTACGCCTCCTCCAGCGTGACGTCGCCCTGGGTGATGTCGGCGACGAGGCCGAAGACGGAGGCGAGGCGCGTGTAGTCGGTGCCGCGCCTGCGCACCGTCCTGCTGAGCGTCACCGGGTCGTCCACCAGCGAGGGCTGGTGGGTGATGGACAGCAGCGTGAAGGTGACGGTGGGCTCGGTGCGGTCCAGGCCGTAGGCGTGGGCGACGCCGAACATGGCGGCCTCCACGTCCTCGGCGCCCTCTCCCCCGGCCAGCAGCAGCTCGCCGATACGCAGGATGAGGTCGAGGACGCGGGGAGCGGAGGGCCCGGTGTCCACGTCCTCCGAGCGCGCGGCACGCTCGGGGACGGGCCGCTCGGCCAGCGGCATCCGCACCATGGTGCGCATCCGGTCCTGCCAGGGCGAGCCCGGCTTGGCCAGCGGTCCGATGACGGGGATGCCCTCCGGCGGGGTGAAGGCACTGCCCGGCTCGTAGGGCTGGGGCGCGACGAGCCCCTCGGGGACGGCGAACTCGGAGGTGGGCTGCTCGTCCTCCGGTACGGGCGGGAGCGGTACGCCCAGCGGTGGGGTGAACGCGCTGCGCGCCTCGTCGGAGTGCGGCTTGTCCTCCGGTTCTTCCCCCTGCTCTGCGGCGTCGCCGTTTCCTCTGGGCTGCCCCACCACGTTCTGTCCGCTCCTCACACTCTTGCGCCTTAAGCGCGGTAAGCCTCAAGTCTCCAGCAGTGCCACACCCTCCACGCGGTGTCCAGCGGAGCTGGTTCCACCTGGCGGAAGCGTGATACCTCACAGTGGAGCGCCGTGTTCTCCCAAGGTCCCCCCAAAGGTCCCCCTGAACAGAGGGATTAAAAGGAAGTCAGGTGACGGATGTGAGTCGGGGGTTGAACGCGGCAGGGGACGGCATGCGCGAATAGTCATACTTCGCACATACCGTCCCCGGCGCGGATTCCCGTCACGCCCCAGCACGCCAGATGCAGCCGTGCAGCGCAACGCGCCCCTCTGCGCCGCGATGCGCCGCAGAGGGGCGCGACGTGAGCCCCCACCGAGGGGCACGACGTGGGCCCACGCGGACGGGCCCCACGCAGCCGCGCGGCGCGACGGCCCGGGCGCGCCCGCCCTCAGCCGGCGCGGGCAGCGCGCGCGGCGTCGGCCGCGATCGCGTCCCGCATAGAGGCGGCGAGGCCCGGCCTGATGGCCTCGTAGGCGGCGGTGAAACGCTCGTCCGCCACGTACATCTCGCCCTGTCCGCGGTGCATCTCACAGCCGCACTCCCAGCTGGTGCGCGAGATGAACCCGCGGTGCTCCTCCGCCAGGTCCATCGCCCCGGGGGCGTCGGCGGGCACGCCTGCTGCCGTGCGCCGGCCAGGGCGCAGCAGCCCGACCTCGTCGTAGTGGTGCGGCGTGCGCACCGTCACGCCGGCGAAACCGGCGACCTGCCCGACGGAGTGAACGCCGGGGCTTTCCGCAAGAGTTCCGGTAGCCCACGTCCGCCTCCTCGTTCGCTTGACGACGCCCACGGTGCGTCCTCACACCGCGTGAGGTGCGAGCCCGTACCGGCAGCAGTCTCCCGGCCGGCTGCCGGAGGGGCGCTCACCTCCCCATCGCCGCGTACTTGCGCACCGCCAGCGGGAAGAAGACCGCCAGCATCGCCACCGGCCACGCCACCGCCAGCAGCGCCGCGTGCTCGGCCGCCCAGGAGCCGCCGCCCCACACCGGGTTGCCGAACAGCTCCCGCACGGCGCGGGCCGTCGCGGACATCGGGTTCCACTCGGCGACGGCCCCCATCCAGCCGGGCATGGTGGAGGGCGAGCTGAACACATTGGAGAAGAAGGCGACCGGCCAGATCAGGATCTGCGCGGCCTGCACCATCTCGGGCCGCCCGGCGACCAGTCCGAGCCAGATGCCGGCCCACAGCATCGCGAAGCGCAGCAGGAGCAGCAGCCCGAGCGCGGCGAGCACGGCCCCGGGCCCGCCGTGCCAGCGCCAGCCGACCAGCAGCCCGGCGAGCAGGAGAACGGCCAGGGCGACGGCGGACTCCAGCATGTCGTGCACGCTGCGGCCCACCAGCACGGCGGACCGGGACATGGGCAGGGAGCGGAAGCGGTCGATGACGCCCTTGTTCAGGTCCTGGGTGAGCGCCACCATCGTGGACTCCAGCCCGAAGGCCATGGTCAGCGCGAACATCCCGGGCACGAGGAACTCCCGGTAGTTGCCGACCCCCATGCCCCCGCCGATGAAGTACACGAACATCACCAGCATCATCAGCGGGAAGAAGACGCTGATCACGGCCCGCATGGGCCTGCGCTGCCAGTGGGCCAGTTCCCGCCTGGTCATCGTCCAGCAGTCGCTCAGCACATGGATGCGCATGGTGCTGCTCGTACTCGCACTCGTATCCGTGCTCGTGCTCGTGCTCGTGCTCGTGCTGCTCATGCCGCGGACCGCCTTTCCCGGTGCGGGCCCGCTTCGGTGGTGTGCAGGAAGACCTCGTCGAGCGTGGGCCGCCGCAGCGCGATGTCCTCGGCTTCGATCCCGGCCGCGCCAAGGGCCCGCACGGTCTCGGCGAGGGCCGCCATCCGGTCGGCGACCGGGGCGCTGAGCAGTCTGCGGTCCTCGTCGCGGGTCACCTCGGCCCCGGTGGCCCCGGCCGCCGCGCCGAGGACCGCGGCTGCGGCGGACAGGCGTGCGGCATCGCGTACGACCACGTCGATCCGGTCGGCGCCGAGCCTGGACTTCAGCTCGTCGGCGGTGCCCTCGGCGACGACACGTCCGGCGTCGATGACGGCGATGGCGTCGGCGAGTTGGTCGGCCTCCTCCAGGTACTGCGTGGTCAGCAGCACCGTCGTCCCCTCGCCGACCAGGGTGCGGACCGCGCTCCACACCTCGTTCCTGCCGCGCGGGTCCAGGCCGGTGGTCGGCTCGTCCAGGAAGAGGACCCGGGGGCCCGCGCCCCCGGCTCCGGCACCGGTTCCGCCGGCCCCGCCGATGAGCGAGGCGGCCAGGTCGAGGCGGCGGCGCATGCCTCCGCTGTAGGCGCTGACCGGCTTGCGGCCCGTGCCGGTGAGGTCGAATCGCTCCAGCAGTTCCCCGGCACGGGCTGCCGCGTGCCGGGCGCCCAGGTGGTGGAGGCGGCCGAACATCTCCAGGTTCTGCCTGCCGCTCAGTTCCTCGTCCACGGCCGCGTGCTGGCCGAGCAGCCCGATGCGGCGGCGGACCGCGTCGGGCTCGGCGGCCACGTCGTGGCCCGCGACGAACGCCCGCCCGGCGCTCGGTCGCAGCAGGGTCGCCAGGATGCGCACGGCGGTGGTCTTGCCTGCGCCGTTGGGCCCGAGCAGTCCCTGTACGGTGCCGGCGGGCACTGTCAGATCCAGTCCGGCCAGCGCCTGTTTCGTGCCGTAGTCCTTCCTCAGCCCCTCGATGACGACGGCATCGCCCGTCCCCATGGCGTCTCCCCTCGGTTCCCCTCGACGATTAGTCAAGCTTGACTAGTGACGGGAAAGATAGCCCCGGGCCCCGTACTAGTCAAACTTGATTACGAGGGGAAGGGAAGGGCGGGAGGTCTCCGCTGCGGGGAGTCTCCGGCTGTTCCGGGTCGTCGGCTGCTTCGAGTCGTCAGCTTTCCGGGTCCGCCGCCGTCAGACCGGTCAGGTCCCGTTCGCCCTCGCCCGCCATGACGTACAGGCCGCTCTCCAGCCGAGCGATCAGCGCCCGCGCCCAGGCGGCGCCGCTGTCGGCGGTGTGCACCCACAGCTGCATGATCTCCCCGATGTGGCCCCACTCCTCGGGGGTGCTGCCCTCGGGGGTCCAATAGCGGGTGACCTCGGCGCGCCACTCCTCCAGCGCCGTCACCCGCTGCCTGAGCAGCGCGAGGGCCTCGGCGCGGGGCAGTTCGACGAGGAAGCCGACGCCCGCCGACAGCACGTCCGGCTTCTCGTCGACGGAGGTGAGCGCATGGCGCAGGAGCTTCATGAACTCCGCCTCGCCCGCCGCCGTCAGCTCGTACTCGGTGCGCGGCGGTCCGCCCGCCGTACTGGGCGCGACATCGTGCGCGAGGAGCAGCTCCTGCTTGGCGAGCTGCTTGAGCGCGTGGTAGATCGACCCCGGCTTGGCGCTGGACCACTGGTGCGCACCCCAGTACTCCAGGTCGTTGCGGATCTGATAGCCGTGTGCCCGCCCGTGCAGGCGCACGGCTCCCAGGACCAGCAGCCGGATCGGTGACATCGGTGTTCCCGTTCTCCCGGTTCCCCGCGACTCATGCGTACGCGAGCACCCTAGTCAAGCTTGACCAGAGAGGAGACGCCACCCGGGGTCACCGGCCGGGCGGCGTCACGAGGCGGGCGGCACCGGGGATCCCGGCCGCCGGGACACCGGGCGCCAGGGGCGTTCACTGGGACGAGTCGAAGCCCGACCAGTCGGGTTCGGGCATCGCGCCGGTCTCGAAGACCAGGTCGAAGGCGCCCTTGCCGTCGATCGTCTCGCGGATGACATCGGCGTGGCCGGCGTGCCGCGCCAACTCCTCGATCAGGTGCAGCAGGCCCCAGCGCAAGGAGAAGTCGCCGCCCTTGTCCCAGGGCGCCGGCGGGACGTTGAACGTCTCGTCCAACGAGGCCACGGCGCGCACGGCCCGCTCGGTCTCGGCCGCGACCCGCTCGGAGAAGGCGATCAGCTCCTCGATGGTCTCCTCCGGTGTGGGCTTGAAGCTGTTCTCCCACTCGTCCTTCTTCTCCGCGTCACCGACCTCGACGCCCTGGAAGGTGCGCAGCCATCCGCGTTCGACGACCGTCACATGCTTGAGCAGTCCGGCTACCGACAACTCGCTGGCCGCGGGCGCGCTGCGCGCCTGCTCCTCGGTGAGGTTGTGCAGGGCACGGCGGAGGCCGCCCCGCTGCGCCTCCAGATACGCCAGGAGCGCGCCGCGCTCGTCCCCGTGTGCCTCGGCCTGAACGACTACCGGCATCGCTGTGTGCCACCTCTCGGTAGGGGGCCCGTGCGGACCCCGGTGAGACGTACGTTAGACAGCCTTGCGGCCAGTTTCCGTCCTCGACTGACGGGCGCCCGCGGCCTGCCCCCACCCCGCACGGCGGCGGCCACCGCTCAGAAGGGGAACTCGGTGCGCTCCCGCTGGATGGAGACCCACTTGGTGGTGGTGAACGCCTCGACCACCTGCGGGCCGTTGAGCCTGCCCAGGCCCGAGTGCTTCTCGCCGCCGTAGGGCACTATCGGCTCGTCCGCGACCGTCGAGTCGTTCACATGCACCATGCCGGCCTCGATGCGGCGGGCCACCGCGATGCCCCGTTCGATGTCGCCGCTGTGCACGGCGCCGGCCAGGCCGTAGGGGGTGTCGTTGGCGACGCGGACGGCTTCCTCCGCTCCGTCCACGGGGATGACCAGAGCGACCGGGCCGAAGATCTCCTCGCGCAGCAGCGGGGAGTCCACCGGGATGTCGGTGAGCACGCTGGGCGAGACGACGTTGCCTTCGACCGCGCCGTGCAGCAGCGCCGTCGCCCCGCCGGCGAGGGCCTGTTCGACGATGGCGGTGAGCCGTTCGGCCTGGCGTGAGTTGATCAGCGGGCCGATATGGGTGGCCGGATCCTGCGGGTCGCCGACGACCAGTTCCCGGACGCGGGCCACGAATTTGGCGGTGAATTCCGGCTCTACGGAACGGTCCACGATAATGCGGTTGGCCGCCATGCACAGCTGGCCCTGATTGACGAAACGGCTGAATACCGCGGCGTCCACCGCGTAGTCGATATCGGCGTCGTCCAGCACCAGCAGCGCGCTGTTGGAGCCGAGTTGAAGAATGACGTGCTTGAAATTGCGGGCCGCGACGGTGGCCACATGGCGGCCGACCCGGTCGGACCCGGTGAAGGAGATCACCTTGGGCACCGGGTGCTCGATGAGGGTGTCGCCGATCTCCGCGCTGTCGGTGATCACGACATTCACCAGCCCAGGCGGGAGACCCGCCTCTTCCAGCACCTTCGCGACCAGGGTGCCCCCGCACACCGGGGTGGACTGGTGGGGCTTGAGAACAACGGCGTTGCCCAGCGCCAGCGCGGGCGCCACCGACTTGACGGCCAGCAGGAAAGGGTAATTGAAGGGGGAGATGACACCGACGACGCCGACCGGATCGCGGTAGACACGGTTTTCCTTGCCCTCGACCGACGAGGGCAGAATCTCGCCCTGGGTGTGCATCGAGAGCCGGACCGCTTCGAGGAAGAATTCCCGCACCATATGGATCTCGAAGGCCGCCTTGGCCCGGGTGCCGCCCAGTTCGGCGACGATGGCCTCGGTGATCTGGGGCTCGCTGTCCTCGATGACGCGGACCGCCCGCTCGAAAACGCGCCTTCTGGTGTACGGATTGGTGGCGGCCCACTCCCGCTGCGCGCGCTCAGCCGCACGATATGCCTGATCGACCTCGTCCAGGGTGGCGACGGTGATCGAGGCCAGTTTCTCGCCGTTGTACGGGTTGAAGTCGATGATGTCCCAGGAGCCTGTCCCGGGGCGCCATTCGCCGTCTATGCACTGGAGCGCCAGATCCGTGAAGTAGGACATGCCATTCCTTCGGGGGGTGGAAGGAGATCCTGTTGGCGGCTCATCTTACCGGCGCGTCACCTGAGTTGGCGGATTTTGTGAAGGTGATCGCGGGTGTGTGCGGGAGAAAGGCTGATATCCACCAGGCGGTCCAGGACCTGCTCGTACTGCGCCACCTCGTCGCGCTTGTCGAGGTAGAGGGCGCTGGTGAGCTGCTCCAGGTAGACCACGTCGCTGAGGTCGGACTCGGGAAAGCGCAGCAGGGTGAAGGCGCCGCTCTCCGCCGCGTGTCCACCGGATTCGAACGGGATGACCTGCAAGGTCACATTGGGGCGCTCGGAGATCTCGGCCAGGTGGGCGAGTTGCCCGTCCATGACGTCCTCGCCTCCGAAGGGGCGGCGCAGCGCCGCCTCGTCCAGGACGCAGATCAGCTCAGGAGCGTTCTCCCCGAGAAGGAGCTTCTGGCGCTCCAGGCGCAGGGCGACCCGGCGCTCGATCTCCTCCTCGGCTATGGGATTGCGGTGGCCGGCGGTGACCACCGCGCGGGCGTAGCCGTCGGTCTGGAGCAGTCCGTGGACGAACTGGACCTCGTACGTACTTATCTGTGATGCCGTGCCTTCGAGCCCCACGTACGTCTGGAACCAGCCAGGCAGTACATCGCTGTAGTTGTGCCACCAGCCGGCGATGCTGGAGTCCCGGGCGAGGGCGAGCAGGGGCTCGCGCTCCACTTCGTCGGTCACTCCGTAGAGCGTGAGGAGATCCTCGACGTCCCGGGCCTTGAAACTCACGCGGCCCAGTTCCATCCGGCTGATCTTGGACTCGGAGGCGCGGATCGAGTAACCGGCCGCTTCGCGGGTGACCCCGCGCGCCTCGCGGAGCCGCCGCAGCTGGGATCCGAGCAGGATCCGCCGGACCATGGACCCACTTGAACTACTCACCCCCTTTGCGCCCCCGCTGACGTGTTGTGCCGGTTCTGTAACCATTCTGATCAGCCCTCCGCCCCTGCTTGAAGGGAAGTGTGCCATCTCTGCGCTTCGTTGCGTGCCCGCCCGATTACACACGATCGAAAGTCGCTCGTGCACGTGCATCTGCCCTTGCATCTGCTGTGGGCATTGGGAACCATGGGGATCGCACAAGTGCACCCGGCGTCAGACGAGTTGGTGACCCCGGGAGCGCTTTGGCGCCCGCACCAGGCGGGGAAGCACAGCCGACAGGATCCGCACAGGATCACCACTGCCGCCAACGCCAGGAGTGGCCCTTCATGGGGACCGAAGGATCAACGGTGCTGGAGCCCTTATGGCAAGGGCTCGCCACCCGGGATGCCACCTCGGTCTCGGGTGCCGCCTCGTGTGCGCTGCCGTCGCACTACGAATCGGTCAAAAGCGCACGTGAGTTCACCCGCCAGACCCTCCAACGCTGGGGGCTCGCCGAAGAATTCGATGACGTGGCGCTGGTCGTCTCCGAACTGGTGACCAACGCCATGCGGCACGGCCTCGCCCCCGGCGCCGATCACGGGGCGGCGTCGGGGGACGAGGCCGATCCGCCGGTACGGCTGCATCTGATGCGCTGGTCCGCCCGGTTGGTCTGTGCCGTGCGAGACCCCAGCAACGAGCCGCCGGACACCTCGGGCGTGAGCCTGGCGAGACCGGCGCTGCCGGGGGGACCAAGAGCGGGCGCCACCGCCCACGCGATCCAGGACCAGAGGGGCCACGGGGGCCACAGGCCCCACGGAGACCCAGAGGTTCGCGACGGCAGCGGGGGCGCCGGCCGGTGTGAGGATGCCGGCGATCTCGGAGCCCACGGAGATCACGGAGACCGTCGGGGAAGAGAGACCAACGGGGGATACGGGGGATACGGGGGGACAGCCGAGGCCCCCGTCCGCGGGGAAGCGGGGGATTTCGCGGACGGGGCCGAGGCGCTGGCGTTCGCCGCCGAGTCGGGAAGAGGGCTCTGCCTCGTCGATTCCTTCAGCGACAACTGGGGATGGCACCCGCTGTCCGGATCACCGGCGGGGAAGATCGTCTGGGCACTCTTCCGGCTCGGTTCCGCCTGAGCGGCGGGCTCCGAAGCGGAGCGGGCCGCCCCCGCGGGGGTGAGCCTCGCGGCTCACTCGGTCACGTGGAATGCGGTCACGTGGAACGCGGGGCGGGAAGTCCCGCGTGCGGCCCCGGGAACAGTCCGGGTGAGGGGGAGAGTTGAGCGGGAGGGTCGGGAGAAGCCCCGTGTGAAGCCCCCGCGTGAAGTCCCGCACGAGTAGCACGAGCAGCCCGCACGAGTAGCACGAACAGTCCGCTGGTCCGCGCGGAGCGTTGCGCGCGGAGTATCACGCGCGAAGCACTGGGCCGTGCGCGGGAGTCCGGACGCGTACGTGTCGGTCCCGTACGCGTCGGCCCCCTCTATGCCGGCCCCGTACATCAACCCCGGATGCGGGTCCCGGGTAGAGGCCCCGGGTAGAGGCCCCGGGTGGACCGGCCTCGAATGCGCCGGCCCGTGGGAAATGGTCGGACTAGTCCCGTATGAGGTAGTCGAATTCGCCGTCCTTGATGCCGAGCAGCATCGCCTCCATTTCGGCGGGCGTGTAGACGAGCGCGGGTCCGTCGGGGAAGCGCGAATTGCGCACCGCGACGTCACCGTCGGGCAGCTTGGCGAACTCGACGCAGGTTCCCTGCGAGTTGCTGAAGCGGCTCTTTCGCCACACGACCCCCTGGAGGTCCCTGGCGGCCATGCCGTTGTACGCGTGAGGCACTTGGATCTCCCGGACTCATCAGGTGGGGGGTGCAGGTTGAGCAGTACGAAACTGCTCAACTGCCCGGGATCATAACCGCGTTCACTTGCGCATGCATGTGCCGATGCACGTGCACGACCCCCTGTCGTGAGACCATCACAGCCGGTCAAAGCGGGTAGCGCACTGCTTTGCCGTCGTCACGCGGGGTCCTGGATACGGGGTGGGTGCGCCGTTCCACCGCCTGGCACTCCTTCAGACGCGGAACGGCCGTTCTCTGCCTGTCTTTACTCGCCTTTACCTCTCTCGCTGTCCGCCTGCCCCCGCGCGGCCCCCTCACTCCCCGCTCCCTTGACGTGAACTTCGCTTTAAGTTCTAGGTTTCTCCCATGAGCATGGAGATGACCGCCTGGCAGGCCCTGTACAACTCGCGCCACGCGCACCAGGACCAGCACCCCTTCTCGGCGGCCACGGTCCGCCGCATCGTCCGCTTCGCCCACCGCCACCACCGAAGGCTGCTGGCCTTCTTGCTGCTCAGCAGCGTCCTGGCCGTCCTCACGGTGGCCACCCCGCTGCTCGCCGGGCAGGTCGTGGACGCGATCGTGCACCGCGACCCGGCAGCCACCGTGCTCACCCTCGCCGGGGTGATCGCCCTCATCGCCCTCGCAGAGGCCGCGGTCGGCATCCTCACCCGGTGGCTCTCCGCCCACATCGGTGAGGGCCTCATCCTCGATCTGCGTACCGCCGTCTACGACCACGTACAGCGCATGCCGGTCGCCTTCTTCACCCGCACCCGCACCGGCGCACTGGTCAGCCGCCTCAACAACGACGTCATCGGCGCCCAACGCGCCTTCAGCAGCACCCTGTCGGAGGTCTTCAGCAACCTGGTCACGCTGCTGCTCACCCTCGGCGTGATGCTCAACCTCTCCTGGCAGATCACCCTGCTCGCCCTCGCCCTGCTGCCGGTGTTCGTCCTCCCGGCACGCAGGATGGGCGCCCGGCTCGCGAAACTGGAGCGCGAACGCGCCGACCACAACGCGGCGATGAGCACGCAGATGACCGAGCGCTTCTCGGCTCCCGGCGCCACCCTCGTCAAGCTCTTCGGCAGGCCCCGCGAGGAGTCCGCCGAGTTCGCCGCGCGGGCCGGGCGCGTACGGGACATCGGGGTGCGCACCGCCATGGTGCAGGAGGTCTTCTTCACCGCCCTGACGCTCGTCGCGGCGCTCGCGCTCGCCCTCGTCTACGGGCTCGGCGGCTACTACGCGCTGCGCGGCAGCCTCGACCCTGGTGCCGTCGTCTCCCTCGCGCTGCTGCTCACCCGGCTCTACGCCCCGCTCACCGCGCTGGCCTCGGCCCGGGTGGAGGTCATGAGCGCGCTGGTCAGCTTCCAGCGGGTGTTCGAAGTGCTGGACCTCAAGCCACTGATCGAGGAGAAGGAGAACGCCCTGCCGGTGCCCGAGGGGCCGGTCTCCGTCGAGTTCGAGGACGTGCGCTTCAGCTATCCCGCCGCCGAGAAGGTCTCCCTCGCCTCCCTGGAGGAGGTCGCCACGCTCGACACCCGGGGCGGCGAGGAGGTGCTGCACGGCATCTCCTTCCGCGCCGAGCCAGGCCAGATGGTGGCGCTGGTCGGCTCCTCCGGCGCGGGCAAGTCCACCCTCGCCTCGCTCGCGCCCCGGCTCTACGACGTGGACAGCGGCGCCGTACGTCTCGGCGGCGTCGATGTGCGCGACCTGAGCGCCGCGGCCCTGCGGCAGACCCTCGGCATGGTCACCCAGGACGGCCACCTCTTCCACGACACCATCCGCGCCAACCTGCTCCTCCCCCGCCCCGGGGCCACCGACGACGAACTGTGGGCCGCGCTGCGCCGGGCGCGCCTGGACGGGCTGGTCGCCGCCCTGCCGGACGGGCTGGACACGCTGGTCGGCGAGCGCGGCTACCGGCTCTCGGGCGGCGAGCGGCAGCGGCTCACCATCGCCCGGCTGCTGCTGGCCCGGCCCCGCGTCGTCCTGCTGGACGAGGCGACCGCGCACCTGGACTCCACGTCCGAGGCGGCGGTGCAGGAGGCGCTGACCGAGGCGCTGGCGGGCCGCACATCCGTGGTGATCGCCCACCGGCTGTCCACGGTGCGGGCGGCGGATCTGATCCTGGTGCTGGAGGACGGCCGGATCGTGGAGCGGGGCACCCACACCGAACTCCTCGCGGCCGGGGGGCGCTATGAGGAGTTGCACCGTACGCAGTTCAGCGAGGGGAGCAGCGACGGTGAGGGTGCCGGCCGCAGCGGTGGCGGGGGCGGGACGGGGGACGCGGCTCCCGCCATCGCCTGACGGGGCCTCAGTACGCACCCGCGGCCGGGCTGCCTGACGGGGCCGGTCGTCCGGCGGGGGCCGGATGCCTGACGGGTCCTCAGCGGGCGGGCTCACCCGACCGGTGCAGCCCGGCGCGCGCCCGGGTGCCGTGCGCCGCACGCTGAGCAGTGGACCGTCCCGCGGACGGTCCACGCTCCGCACGCACTCTCGGGAAGGACACGAGCGCAATGGGCTGCTCCAGTCTTGAGGACCTGAACCGCTGCTCCGTCGCCGTCGATCTGGGAGCCGCCAGGACCCGCGTCCATGTGAAGGGGACCGGCCTCATCGTCGATCAGCCCTCCGTGGTCGCCGTCAACACCCACTCCGGCGCGCTGATCGCCGTCGGCGAGGCCGCCGCGCTGATGGACGGCCGCACCCCGCGCCACATCCGCGTCGACCGGCCCGTCTCCGGCGGCACCGTGACCGATATCGACATGGCCCGGCGGATGCTGCGGGCCCTGGTCGGCGAGCGGCTGCACGGGCTGCGCCGCCGCCGGGTGCTGCTGCGGGCCGCGGCGACCATCCCGCACAACGCCGACCCGCTCGCGCGCCGGGCCACCGTGGAGACGCTCACCGGGGTGGGCGCGCGGCGGGTCGAACTGGTGGACACCCCGACGGCCGCCGCGCTCGGCTGCGGGCTGCCGGTCGAGCGGCCCGAGGCGACGATGATCCTCGTCTGCGGCGCGGCCACCACCCAGGTCGCGGTGCTCTCGCTCGGCTCGATCGTGGCCGCCGGAACGGTGAGCCTGGGCGGGGAGATCATCCACCGGGCCGTGGTCCAGTACCTGCGCGACCGGCACGAACTGCTGCTGCCCAGCCAGGCGGTGCGCCCGCTGCACCTGGCGCTGAACGGCGGGGAGGGCGCCGAGCAGGTCGCCGAGGTGCAGGGCAGGGACGTGGTGACGGGCCTCGCGCGCAGCGTCATCATCGACCCGGAGGACGTGCGCCGCGCCATCCAGACGCCGCTGACCGGGCTGACCGACACCATCCGCGCCGTCCTGCACCGCTGCCCGCCCGACCTGGTCGCCGACCTGGCCGAGCGCGGCATGGTGCTCACCGGCGGCAGCGCGCTGCTGCCCGGCCTCGCCGAGCGGCTGCGCGCCGCGACGGGCATGGCCGTACGCCTGTCCGAACAGCCCGAACTGAGCGCGGTGAGCGGCCTCGCGGCGATGCTGGAGGGGCGCGTACAGCCCTTCGTCGGCGAGATCGCGGCCGGGACGGCGGGCCGCGAGACAGAGGTGAAGGCCGAGGTGGGAATCGCTCCGGAGCCGACGGTCGAGCCTGTGACCGCCTCCGTGATGGGGGCAGCCGCAGGAGCGGTGGTGGGGGTGGGCGCGGTGCCGTCGCCCGGGTCGGGGGCGGGGCCGGTGTCAGAACCGGAGGAGCCGTCGGCCGAGGCGTCGCGGTCGGTGACCGGTCCGGCGGGCGCGGCGACGGGTGCGGGGCCGGCACCGGAATCGAGGCCGGAGCCGACGCGGGAAACGACACGGGGAATGACGCCGGACCTGATGCCGGAACCCGCTGCTCCGGCTCCTGCGGAGCGGGGCGGTCCGGCCCCGGACCCAGCACCGGACACCACCCCGGACGCGGCACCCGGCTCGGCTGCGGGGACGGCTGCGGCGGCTGGCTGAGGCAGCCGGTTGAGACAGCCGGTTGAGGCAGCCGGTTCAGGAGCGTACGGCGCTGAAAGGCGCGGCAGCGGCGCGGCGAGGCCGGGCAGGGCGCGTAAGGTGGCGCCCCCGCCTGGCCCGCCGGGGGACCGGTGCGCCGGGAGCGGTTCGACAGGAACGTCACCCCCTAGACCGGTGACGATTCCGCCGGGGCGAGGCGCAGGGTCCCGCCGGGGGACCGGTGCGCCGGGAGCGGTTCGACAGGAACGTCACCCCCTGGACCGGTGACGATTCCGCGGGGGGCGAGGCGCAGGGTCCCGCCGGGGGACCGGTGCGCCGGGAGCGGTTCGACAGGAACGTCACCCCCTAGACCGGTGACGATTCCGCGGGGGGCGAGGCGCAGGGCCCACACTGCGCTGGTGCCGGACCGCGCGAAGGCACTCCGACACCGACCGGCGGTGGGGGACCCGCGCCGAGACGGCCCCTCAGAGCAGCCCGGCGGCGATGTCCTTCGGCGCGTAGGGGCCGAACATGTCGATCAGCCGGGCACGAGAGCGCTGCAACCGCTCGGCGATCACCGCGGCGACCGCGTGATTGAGCGCCAGGCCAAGCTCCGTGTCCTCCTCGCACAGCACCCGCACCGACAGCGCGTCGAACTGGAGGGCGCGCACGGGGCTGTCCGCCTGGGAGCCCAGCGTCCACGTGTACGGCTTGAACAGCCAGGACCAGCCCAGCAATTCCCCGTGGCGCACGTGGTCGAAGACGACATTCCGGTGGCCGGGCACGTGCATGTCGAGCGTCGCGGAGCCGGTGTGCAGGATCCAGAAGCGGTCGGCTCTGTCGCCCTCTTCGAAGATCCGCTCCCCGGCGTCGAAATATGCCTCGCTGCCCAAGGAGCGCAAGCGCTCCCGTTGCTCCGGCATCAGCTCGCCGAGCAGTCCCGTCATGGTCTGCATGGCCCGCCCTCCCTCCAAGGGGGGTGCGTACGCCCAGGTCACCTGGGTTCGCCGGGCGTACACGACATACACCGCTCATGCGGCGCATGCCCACGACACGGCACTTTCACCGTACCTCTCGTCACCCGAACAGGCGAACGGGCGAAGGGGCCGCGCGCTCGCCGAGGGTCTCCCCGCGGGACTACCGCAGGGCTTCCGCAGGGCTCCCGGGGCGGCGGTGCGCGACGTACCGTCGGCAGTATGTGCAGAAGCATCAAGACCCTGCGTCCGCCCTACGCCGAGGCCGTCACCGAGGACGACATGCGCGCGGCAGCGCTCCAGTACGTCCGCAAGGTGTCCGGTTTCCGCGCCCCCGCGGCGCACAACCAGGCGGCCTTCGACGAGGCCGTCGCCCGGATCACGGCGGCGACGGAGGACCTGCTGGACGCGCTGGAGGTCCGGGGCGCCAAGAGCTGACCCGCGCCCACGCCCAGCGGGAGGCCGGGCGGCGAGGCGACGCGGAGGTGACACGTGTGCGGCGCGGAGTGCAGCCTGAGCGGGTGAAGGAATCGTCCCCGCGCGACCAGCGGCACACCGGCCGTACCCCCCAGGCCCCGCAGGCCCCCCAGCAGCCCGCGGACCCCGTGCGGCTCGTACGGAGCGGGTCGGCCGGCCGGGCGGGCTACCTCGTGACCGGTTACGCGGAGGCGCGGCAGGCGCTCGGTGATCCACGGCTGTCGAAGGACACCGCCGCGTTCTTCGCCGACAAGGACTCCGCCCGCCGACTGCACCCCGCCGTGACCCGGAACATGCTGGCCGGCGACCCGCCCCAGCACACCCGGCTGCGCAAGCTGGTGACCAGGGCTTTCACCACGGGCGCCGTCGCCGCGCTGCGCCCCTTCATCGCGCGGGTGACGGACGACCTGCTGGACCGGTGGCCCGCGCCGGGACGGGTGGACGCGGTCGCCGGGCTGGCCATGCCCCTTCCGGTGACCGTGATCTGCGAGCTGCTCGGCGTGCCCCTCGCGGACCGGGCGGATATCCGGCGCTGGTCCGCCGACCTGTTCGCGGCAGGAGAGCCCGAACGGACCGACGCGGCCTCGCACGCGATGGCGGCGTACCTGACGGACCTCATCGCCGCCAAGCGGAGCCGACCGGGCGAGGCGCTGCTGGACCGGCTGATCGCGGTCCGCGACGACGGGGACCGGCTGAGCGAGGACGAGCTGGTCGCGATGGCCGTACTGCTGCTCGTCGCGGGGCACGAGACCACCACCAACTTCCTCGGCAACGCGCTCCTCGCCCTGCTGCCCCGGCCCTCGGAACGACCGGCAGGAGGAGCCACAGCCGTGGAACGGCTGCGCCGGGATCCCGAAACGCTCCTACCGCGCGCGCTGGACGAACTGCTGCGGCACGGCTCCCCGGTGAGCACGGCCACCTTCCGGTACGCGACAGAGCCGCTCACACTCGGCGGCACCCGGATCCCCGCGGGCGCCCAGGTACTGGTGGGAATCGGCGCCGCCAACCGCGATCCGGCGCGGTTCACCGCACCCGACCGGCTCGACCTCGCACGGGATGCCACCGGCCATCTCAGCTTCGGCCACGGCATCCACCGGTGCGTGGGCGCCCCGCTGGCCAGGGCGGAGGCGGAAATCGCTCTCCGGAAGGTGCTGACCCGCTTCCCCCGCCTCCGACTCGCGCTCCCCCCGGCCGACTTGACGCCGCGCCCCACACGCCTGGTCCACGGCCTGACGGCACTCCCTCTGCTCACCTAGTGCTGTGACCAGGAGCGTTCGCCGCATGGGGCGGCCAGGCCGCGGCCGGTAGCGGTGCGCCGCCCCAGCGGACGCCTCGTTGGCCGCGGATGCGTGCTCGTTCGCGTCGTTGGGCGGGAGGACGTCGGGGGGCGGGTTTTCTGGTTTCGCCGGCGGAGGCAGGCGTGGGCGGCCCGGGTCCGGACGATGTGGTTCGCGTGGTTCGAGTTGGCCAGGGGCGCCTCGACGCCGTGTGCCGGATCGGGGTCAGAACGCGCGGTGGTACTGCTTGGGCCACGACTCGCGCGGTTCCGCGTCCCGCGCGCGCAGCGCCCAGTACGGGTCGCGCAGCATGGCCCGGCCGACGAACGCGGCGTCCACCAGCGCGGGGACGGCCTCATCGAGCTGTTCCGCCGCGCGGATCCCGCCGGAGGCCGCGGCGAGCGTGCCCGCGTCGCGGAAAAGCGGGCCGTAGCGGGCGTTGTGCAGAGGCTGGTCGATCCGCCGGGCGTCCGGGCGCAGCGCGCCGGAGCCGGCGTCGATCATATCGACGCCCGCCTCGCCGAGCCGGGCCGCACAACGTGCCGCCTCCCGCGTCGTGAGGCCGCCCTCGATCAGATCCTCGGCGGGCAGGCGGACCAGGAGCGGCTTGTGCTGCGGCCATCCGGCGCGGAGCGCCGCGATCATGGCGAGCGGGAAGCGCATCCGCCCCTCCAGGTCGCCGCCCCAGGCGTCGGTGCGGTGGTTGGTCAGCGGCGAGAGGAACTGGTGGAGCAAGTAGCCGTTCGCGCCGTGCAGTTCGAGTGCCACGTAGCCGGCATGGTCGGCGTTGCGCGCCGCGCGTTCGAGGTCCCCCAGCACCCGGTCGCCGTCCGCGACGCTCATCGCGGACGGGACGGCCAGGCCGGCGAAGGGGAGCGGGGACGGCGCGAGCGGCTGCCATCCACCCTGGTCCGGGCCGATGGCGTGCCGGGTTCCGGCATTGTCCCAGGGCACGCCGTGGGAGCTTTTGCGGCCGGCGGCGCCGAGTTGGATTGCCGGGAGGGACCCGAGGCAGGCTATGGCTGCCGCCAGCCGACGGTGTCCGTCGATCTGGCGCTTCGACCACAGTCCGAGGTCGCCTGTCGTGGTGCGCATGTCGGGGGCGACGGCCGTGCACTCGACCATCACCAGGCCCGCGCCGCCGACCGCCCTGGCGCCGTAGTGGGCGAGATGCCAGTTGGTCGGTGCGCCGTGTGCGTCGGCGGAGTACTGGCACATCGGTGAGAGCCAGACCCGGTTGGGCACGGTCAGCTCTCGCAGGCGGATCTCGGTGAACGCCCTGGACTGCCTGGTCATCGGCGGCGACTTCCTTCCTTTCTCGGAGCACAGGCCGCACGCTGTCCGCGCGCCCGCCCAACGTACATCGAATATCGAATATCGTCGAAGTTCGTAATCTGCTAGGCTGCAAGCATGCCCCGACAGCCCGAGCACCCCGATCTCGACGATGTGCGGCTCGACCGCCTCTTCTTCGCGCTGGGTGACCGGGCCCGGCTGCGCATCCTCTCCGTGCTTTGCGATCGCGCCGAGCACTCCCGCGAGGAATTCGACGTGGCCGTGGGACCCTCCACGCTCAGCCACCACATGAAGATCCTGCGCGAGGCGGGACTGACCCGGCACCGGTACGAGGGCACGCACTGCCGCATCTCCCTGCGCACCGACACCCTCGCCCGCTTCCCCGCCGCACTGAACGGTGCGCTGGAGGCCCTCGCGGCCGAGCAGTACGACGAAGCCTGACACCGCGGCCCCCCGGCCCCCCGGCCCCCGGGCCAGCGGACCCCCACCCCGGGCCGTGGGCGCACCGCCGGGTGGGAGCGGCCGGCCTGGGGGTACCTCCCCGCTCGAAGAGCTTGGGGAGAACCCGCACTCCGCACAGAACGGACAGGGGCAGCCCCTACTCGGCACCACAAATACTCGGCACCACAAAAGAGGCCACCCCGAAAGAGGGCACCACAAAGCACCGCCGGGCAGTCCTCAGCGCCGGCCATGCGCGGTCACGCCCGGTCACGCGGTGGTCCGCCTCCTTGCGGATCGCGACTCCCGGCCACCCGCTGGGACTCCTCGACGACCCGGCGCATCGCCGCCATATGCCCCTCCAGGGCGCTCCGTCCGGCGCCGGTGAGGTTGACCCACGTGCGGGGCCGCTTGCCCACGTAGCCCTTTTCCACCTCGACATAGCCCCGTGACTCCAGCGTGCTGAACTGCTTGGAGAGGGCGGAGGCGGAAATGCCCGCCGCGTCCTGCACCCACCGGAACTCGGCCCACTCGACGCCGGAGAGCAGCGCCACGATCGACAGCCGTGTCGGGTCGAGCAGGGCGGTGTCGAAGTCAGCGGGATCCACGGAGGGTCCCGCCACTGTCCTGCCGGTCGCGCGTGGCCAGGGAGTTGAGGCTCTTCTGCCAGGCGGGCCCGAAGGCGATCAGGCCGCCGCAGAGCACCACGCCCAGCACCGTTCCGGCGTACGGGAACAGCAGATTGCCCCCGTACAGCGCGACGAAGAAGCCGGCCACCATGACGAGGAGGATCGTCAGCCGGGCGAACTTCGCGAACTGCGGGGAGATTTCGCTCTTCCGCAGCCGGGCGGGCCGGCCCAGCAGGTCGGATCCGCGACGGGTGCGCAGCATCACCATGTACACCGCGAGCAGGACGAAGACGGCCCACGACAGCCAGGGCCGCACCTCCTCCCCGAAGAAGTCGGGGGCCGCGAGCTGCGCGAACAAGGCGATGGCGAACACCACACTGACCCAGCGCGACTCCCGCGCCGACTCCCGGGCGCCCTGGTCCCGGCGCTGATCGACATCGTGGAGCAGCCGGGCGGCCTCGTCGGCGCGCGGCAGGTGGTCGGACATGGGGTTCTCCTCAAACTTGCCCACTCAGATCTACTTTCCTACGAGGAAAGTAGTTCCCGGCGAAGCCGTAGTCAACCGCAGGACAGCGCCAAGGAGACGGGCGGAAGCGGCCGCCGCAGCCGGGCGGCCACCGCAGCCCGGCATGAGCACGCCACGACGGCCGGAGCACGTGCCGGGAACTCTTCGAATGGCGTCCGGAAAATACGCCGGCGGTCGTCCGGAACGCGGGGGACGGGAAGGTGAACAGTGCGGCGCACAGCCCTCGTTGCACCGCGCGGAGCAGCCTCCACCCATGGTGAGCAGAGCCCAAAAGGGTGGTTTACAAGGACTTACAAAGGACAGTACGGCAGGCATTTTGCCATCCTGGCGAGGGGGAAGGCACCGCTGATGAGAGTTCGATGAGCGTTCTCCGTGACGCTATGGGGAACGCTTCGCGAACGCGTCTGCGAATTCCCCGAATCCAGGAGACATATCCGCGTCCAGGAAGTCTCCAAATCCAGGAGAGGGAAGCATGCTGCCTGTTATGCCGCGCCGCGAACGCGAACAGTTTCTCGCCGGGCTTCATGTCGGCGTACTGAGCGTTGCGGATATCAGGAGCGCCGATCGCGCACCGCTGGTCGTGCCTGTCTGGTACGGCTACACCCCCGGCGGCGAGGTCCTCGTCGAGACGGGCCGGGAATCGGTGAAGGCCGAACTGCTCCGGGCAGCGGGGCGATTCAGCCTCTGCGTACAGGACGAGCGGGCGCCGTATCGCTATGTCAGCGTGGAGGGGCCCGTCACCGCGGTCACCGACCCGGTGGCGCCGGATCTCCGCGCGGCCCTGGCCCAGCGGTATTTGGGTCCGGACGAGGCCGGGGCCTATCTCGATGCGACCTCGGACCAGCTCAAGGACGACGTGAGCTTCCATATGCGCCCGCAGCGCTGGCGCACCGCCGACTTCTCGGCTTTCGCCGCCGACTTCAACGGGACCGGCGCCGGAAACGGAACCGCGACCGGAAGCGGAACCGAGACCGGAAGCGGAACCGGCCTCTGACCGGCAGGGCCACGTAAGTCCGCCCCGCTCCACGATTATCCGCCCCTCCCCGTACCGCTGCCGCTGCCGCTGCCGCCGCACCGCGTCGAGGCACACCGCCCCGGGCCCGAGCCCGGGAGCCGCACGACCGAGAAGGACCTGATGGCCGACACCGACGTTTCGACACACCCGTTCCCCCACCCCGTGTGCCGCACCGCGGCCTCTCCCCCGCCCGGCTACCCACGTGACCGCACCATCCCGGAACTGGTCGGGGAACAGGTCGCCGCGAGACCGGACATGCCGGCCGCCCGGCAGGGCGAACGCTCCTTGACCTACGCCCAGTTGGATGAGCGCGCCGAAGCCCTGGCCACGCGGCTGCTCGCGGCGGGGACCGAGCCGGGCGAGTTGGTCGGCGTGTGCGGCTCGCGTTCGCTGGAGGCCCTGGTCGCCCTGCTGGGCATCCTCAAGGCCGGGTGCGCGTACGTTCCCCTCGATGAGGACCTGCCGCCGGCCCGGCTGCGGGCGATGGCGGAGGACGCCGGACTGCGTGCCGCCGTCACGCTGCCCGGCAGCACGCGCCGGGTGCGCGGACTGCGGGTGAACCTCGGTCTCGACGACGCCGGACACGCCGCCGCCCGCACAGCCGCGCGACCCGTACCCGCGGCCCGTACGCCCCATGCGGCGCCCACCACCCCTCCAACCCGTGCGGCGCGTGCGGTCTCGGCGGCCGACTGCGCCTATGTGGCGTTCACTTCCGGGACGTCCGGCCGCCCCAAGCCGGTGGCGCTTCCGCACCGCGGGGTGGCCCGGCTCGTGCTGTCCGACCCGCTGTTGCCTCCGCCGGGGCCCGGGGACCGGGTGCTGCACGCCTACGGTCTGTCCTCGGATGCCTCGACCATCGAGATCTGGGGTGCGCTGCTGACGGGCGCGTGCCTGGTCCTCGCCGACCGGGCCGAGCTGCTCGCGCCCGCCGCGCTGGAGGAGTTGCTGCGCGGCCGGCGCGTGACCGTGGCCTACCTGACGACCAGCGTCTTCCACCTCATGGCCCGCAACCGCCCCCAGGCGCTGGCCGGGCTGCGGTTCGTCTCGGCGGGCGGCGAGGCGATGGACCCCCGCCTGGCCAACGCCGTCCTCGCGGCCTGCCCCGGCACGACCGTGGTCAACTTCTACGGCCCCACCGAGAATTCGGTGGTCTCCACCGCACACGTCCTGAGCCCGCTGCCCGCCGAGGCCACCCACGTCCCCCTCGGCCGCCCCTTCGGTGCCTCCGTCTGCCACGTGCTGCTGGAGGACGGCAGCCCGGCGCCGCGGGGCGAGGAGGGAGAGCTGTACGTCGGCGGGGACGGGCTGGCCCTCGGATACCTGGGCGATCCGGAACTGACCGCCCAGCGGTTCGTCTCGCTGCCCGCGATCGAGCCCGGCGGGCCGCTGTACCGCACCGGTGACCGGGCGGTACGGACGGCCGACGGCCTGCTGGAATACCGGGGACGGCTGGACCGGCAGGTCAAGCTGCGGGGCGTCCGCGTCGAACTCGACGAGGTGGAGGCCCGGTTGCGCGCCCACCCGGCGGTCGGGGAGGCCGTCGTCGAGGCGGCGGTCGGGTCCGGTTCGGCGGCCTCGGCTGCGTCGGCTGCGTCGGCTGCATTGACTGCGTATGTCACGCCGGTCGCCGCCCCCGGCGGCCCCCTGCCCCTGGGCCAACTGCGCGCGTACTGCGCCCAATGGCTGCCGCCGCAGGCCGTTCCCGCGCTCGTGCGGGTGGACCGCTTCCCGGTGACCAGCGGCGGCAAGGTCGATCGCGCCCGGCTGGCCGCCACGGCCCGGGCCGAGAGCTCGGCGCCCGACGGCCCGGCGCCCGACAGGCGGGCGGCGCGCGGGGAGGAGCGCGACACCGGCGGGTGCTCCGAGGAGCCCTCCGAAAAGCGCTCCGGAGGGTGTGCCGAAGACGGCACCGGGGAAGCGGCGCGATCACCCGACGCCGATGGGGTGCTCGCCGCTCTGGCCGGGGTGTGGCAGCAGGTACTGCGGGTGCGCCCCGTGCCGGAGGACGACTTCTTCCTGCTGGGCGGCGACTCCCTGCTGGCCTCCGAGGCCGTCACCCGCACGCTGACGGTCTTCGGCCTGGACGCCGCGCTGGGATCCACCCTGATCAGAGCCCTGTTGGTCGCGCCCACCCTGGAGAAGTTCGCCGAGGCCGTGCGCGCGGCCCATGACAGCTCCCACTCGGACGCCTCCCGCCAGGACCGCCCCCATCAGAACGGATCCGGTCAGAACGGATCTGGTCAGAACGGTTCTGATCAGAACGGCTCCCGCCGGGGCGCCCCCCTGCGGAGGGCTGCGGCGGGCCCGACCCTCGATTTCGTCCGCGAGACCGAACTGGGCTTCGACCTCCCGCCCGAAGAGGGGCCGCCCCCTTCGCCGTTCGCGCCCGAGCAGGTGCTGCTCACCGGCGCCACCGGCTTCGTCGGCGCCTACCTGCTGGACCAACTGCTGCGCGGCACGGCCGCGCGCGTGCACTGCCCCGTACGGGCCTCGGGCCGTGCGAACGCGGGACAGCGGGTGCGTACGGCGCTAGCGCGCTACGGGCTGCGCCCCGACGAGGCCGCCTGGAGGCGGGTGACCTGCTTCCCCGCCGACCTCGCCGAGCCGGGGCTGGGCCTGCCGGACGAGCAGCGCGCCGCGCTCTCCCGCCAGCTGGACCTGATCGTGCACAACGGGGCCCAGGTCAACTTCCTCTACCCGTACGAGGCCCTGCGGGCACCGAACGTCGGCGGCACCCGGGAGATCGTCCGCATCGCGGCTCCGCGCCGCGTACCGGTGCACTTCGTCTCGACGGTCGCCGTCGCCGCCGGCTTCGGGACGGCCGGGGTCCGCGAGGTGGACGAGGACGAGCCGCTCGCCCACGCCGACAGCCTCACGATGGGCTACGCCGAGAGCAAATGGGTCGCCGAGGGGCTGCTGCGGCGAGCGGCGGAACAGGGCCTTCCGCTGGCGGTCCACCGCCCGTACGAGGTGACCGGCGACCGGGTGCGCGGGGTGTGCAACACGGAGACGGCCATCTGCTCGCTGTTCAAGATGATCGCCGACACCGGGCTGGCCCCCGACATCGAGCTGCCGATGGACTTCGTGCCCGTCGATCACCTGGCCGAGTCCCTGCTGCACATCGCCACCCACCAGCCCGCCGACGGGCGGGTCTACCACCTGACCAACCCGCGCCCCGCGATGCTCTCCGACGTGCTCGACCGGATGCGCGCGGCGGGCTTCACACTGCGGACCCTCCCCTACCAGGACTGGGTGCGGGAGCTGGTGCGGCACGTGGCGGAACACCCCACGAGCGCCACGGCGCCGTTCGTGTCCCTGTGCGTGGACCGCAATCGTGTCGCGGACATGTCCGTCAAGGAGATGTACCTCAAGGGCACCTTCCCGGTGCTCGGACGCCGCAACACCGAGGCGGCCCTGGCGGGGAGCGGGCTGCACTGCCCGCCCGTCGATGCCGCCCTGCTGGACCGCTACCTGGAGCACTTCTTCGCCTCCGGCTACCTCACGCGCCCCACCCGCGCCACGGATGCCGGACCCGCACGGGAGACCATCGCATGAGCGAGCTGGAGACCGAGACCGTCATCCCCGTCCCGGCCGTGGAGCCGGGCACGGCGGGCCCGCCGTGCGGATACGCCCGGTTGCGGGGCGAGCAGCCGGTGGCCAAATCGCGGCTGCCCAACGGCGAGACCGCCTGGCTCCTCAGCCGTTACGCGGACGTCCGCGCCGCGTTCGCCGACCCCCGGCTCATCCGCCCGCTGCTGTCGGCCTGGCCGCCGCGCGAGGCGGATGCCCCGCCGCCCTGCCTTCCGACCTTCCTGGAGATGACGGGCGAACACCACGAGCGCGTACGCCGCGCCGTGCTCCCGCTGTTCGGCCGCCGCCGCCTGGAGTTCATGGCACCCCGGATCCGCGCCATGGCCGAGGAACTGATCGACACGATGGTGGCGGGCGCCGAGGACCGTACGGCGGACCTCGTGGCCGCGTACGTCGAGCCGCTGCCGCTGCGGGTGCTGTGCGAGACGGTCGGACTGCCGTACGAGGACCGCGATCTCTACCTGCCCCACACGCTCACCCTGCTCAGCGCCGCAGGGCTGTCGATGGAGGAGGTCCTCGCGGCCCTGTACGCGCTGCAGGACTACGCGTCCGGGCTCGTCTCGCGCAGGGAGCGCGAGGCAGAGGCCGCCGAAAAGGCAGAGGCCGCCGAAGGGGCAGAGGCCACCGAAGGGGCAGAGGCCACCGAAGGGGCGGAGGCCACCGAAAGGGCGGGGGAGCGCGGGGACGGGGACTACATCGGGCTGCTGCTGACGGAGAGCAGGCGGCCGGGGAGCGGGGTGGCCCGGGACGATGTCATCAGCTTCATCGTCACCATGCTCATGGCGGGCTACAAGACGAACATCCAGCACACCGGCAATGCCCTGCTCTCACTCCTCACCCACCCCGAACAGCTGCGCGCGCTCCGCGACGAACCGGAGGGGATCGCTCCGGCGGTCGAGGAGCTGCTGCGGTACGTCCCGCTCATGAACGCCATCAACATCCTCGTCGCACGCGAGGACTTCACCCTCCACGGCCGGCACATCCGAGCCGGCGACGCGGTCGTTCCCGTACCGGCGTCCGCCAATCGCGACCCCGACGCGTTCCGCGACCCGGACCGGCTGGATCTGACCCGTACGCCGAACCCCCATGTCGCCTTCGGACACGGCCCGCACGCCTGTACGGGCGGACATCTCTCGCGCCTCCAACTGGCCACCGTGATCCAGGTGCTGCTGGAACGCCTGCCCGCCGTCCAGCTCGCGGCCCCGGCCGCCTCCCTCCCCTGGGACGAGTCGACTCCGCTGCGCGCGCCCGCACGCCTGCCCGTGCGCTGGTGACCGCCGCACGTCGAACAGCCCGCCCAACAGCCCTCCCCCGCCGCCCCGAAGCCGCAAAGGAACCGACCCCATGACCGCGTCGCACTCGCCGCTGACCGACGATGCCGCACCCGCAACACCGGAAGCACCCGCGCTCCACTACCCGTTCAGCACCAAGGGGGACCGCCTCGCCCCCGAGCTGACCGAACTGCGCACCAGCTGCCCGGTGGCCCGGGTCACCACCAACTCCGGCGGCCCGGCCTGGCTGGTCACCGACTACGAACTGGCACGGCACGTACTGCGGGACCGGACCTTCGCCCGCTCGGTGCTCGGCGAAAGCGACAGCCCCCAGCAGGACGCTCCCATCCTGGCGCCGGAGCTGCTGGACGCCATGAACCACCTCCAGGCCGCCGGGCTGCGCGACGAGGTGCTCCGGACCCTCGGCCGCAACCAGCCCGAGCTGCCCGCCCATTGGGTCGAACAGGCCACCAGGGAGGGCCTGGAGGCGATGACCGGCCAGGGCGGCCCCGGGGACCTGCAACACCACTTCGCGGAGTGGGTCGCCGCCAAGTGCCTGTGCCGGACGCTCGGCCTGCCCTTCGAGGACCGCGCGTGGCTGGCCGAGCGGGCCGACAAGGACCTGACCATGGCCACGTACTCCGACCAGGAACTCGCCCGCAACTGGGAGGAGATCAGGGCCTACATGGCCGCACACATGGCCGCCCGCCGCCCCGGCCGCCCACGCGGCCTCGCGGACCGCCTGGCCGACCTCAACGCCGAGCCCGGAGTCCGCGATTCCGGCCCGGTCACGTGCCCTCTCGGGGACCTCGGCCCGGGATCGGAAACGGGAGCGAGCACGGGTCCGGACTCGGGTCCGGACTCCGGCGAGGGGTCCGGCCGCCGGAGCCTCACGGAGCGGCAGCTTTCGAACATCGTCGCCGTCCTCTTCGTCAGCGGGTACGAGGACTTCGCCGGTTTTCTGGGCGTCGCCGCGCTGAACCTCCTCCGCCATCCGGAGGCGATCGACGCGGTGCGCTCCCGGCCGGAGTCGCTGCCCCAGTGCGTGGAAGAGCTGCTGCGGTACAGCGTCGTCCTGGGCAACGCCATTCCACGGTTCGTCACCCGGGACACCGGGCTCGCCGACGCCTCCGTCGAAGCGGGTGACCTGATCCTGCTGTCCCTCGACGCGGCCAACTTCGACCCCGCCGCGTTCCCGGACCCCGACACCTTCGACCCGGCCCGCACCCCCAATCCGCACCTGCGCTTCGGCTACGGCCGCCACCACTGCCCCGGTGCCCACCTGGTCCGCCGCCAGTCCGAGACCGCCTTCCGCGTACTCCTCGACGCCCTTCCCGGCATCCGCCTCGCCGTCCCGGTGACGGAGGTCCGCTGGCACCCCGACCGCATGGCGATCATGCCCGCGGCGCTTCCCGTCACCTGGTGAGGGGCGGCGCGTGCAGGAGGGGCGCGCGCAGGCGGGGTACGCGCAGGCGGGGCGCGGAGGGGGCCTGGGGCTGGGGCTCCCTCTCCCTCGAATGTAACGGTTCTGTCATGCGGCGAACCCCGCGTGAACTCACGGAGTGCCTCCGTCATCTCACCTCGCAGTAACGACGGAAAGGAACCCCCACACATGCTCCGCACACGCCGCTCACGTCTGATCGCCTCCTCCCTCACGGCGGTCACCCTGGGGCTGACCGTTGCCGGTTACCAGGCAGGGGCCGCCGTGACGTCCCCCTCGGACGGCGCCGTCAAGTCCGTTGCGAGCACAGCCCACACCGCTCAGGCCGCCAATGCCGCAAAGGCCGGGGGCACTTGCCTGACCGACGCGACCACCCTGGTCGGCGATCTGGACGGCGACGGCAACATGGACCTGATCGGCAACCCCGGTCACAACGGCACCAAGATGACCATCCAGTGGGGCGCCAAGGACGGCTCCTTCGGCAAGAAGCACACGGTCAAGGACCTGGTCGGCGCGGGGAAGGGCGAGGTCGCCACCGCCGCCGTCGCCGACTTCCAGAACGACGGCACCCTGGACATGGTCGTCAGCATCGTCGAGCCCTCCGGAGGCGATGACCCCAACACCTCAAGCCTCTCCGAGTTCCGCCCCGGTCCGCTCGACCGTACGGACCTGACCTCCCCCGACGCCGTCCACTCCGATGTCGGCGACAAGGGCGAGGTCCAGCAGCTGTCGATCGCCAAGTACAACGACGACGAGTTCCCCGACCTGGCGGTCCGCAACAACAACGGCGACGGTATGACAAACCGCGACGTGCGCCTGTCGCAGCCGGACGGCACCCTCGGCGAGTACGACGGCAAGGCGAACGGCCAGTACGGCGACTCCGGGACCTGGGGCGAGCCGCCGGCCATGCCCAAGGACGGCTGGAAGCAGTTCTACAAGCCCTGCGCGTAACCCCTCGCGGGGTGCCACGCACCCCCGCCACCGCACCACACGTGCACCGCGCCACTCGCGCCACCGGGCGCCGCCGATTCCCCTCCTACGGCGGCGCCCGGTCCCGTTGGGCGCACCGGCCCGCCTCCGCGCCGGAACCACGCCGGCAGCACCGGCACACCGTCGGCGGTGAGGCCGGAAGAAATACTTGACCGGTCAGTCTCGAAAGCCTACGGTTGTGCCATGGCGCGAACCAAGGAATTCGACCCGGACACCGCCCTGGAGGCGGCGATGCGCTTGTTCTGGCGCAAGGGCTACGAGGGGACATCCACCAGCGATCTGACGGTCGAGCTGGGGATCGCGAGAGCGAGCCTGTACAGCACCTTCGGCTCCAAGCACGACTTGTACCTCGCCGCCCTCGACCGCTTCCTCGCCGGCGCCGCCGGGCCGACTCCCGCCGACATTCTGACCTCACGCGAATCCGCGCTCGAATCGGTCCGCGACCTGCTGGAGACCAGCGTGGTGGCGCCGCGAGAGAGCACGCCTCCGGGGTGCTTCGCGGTCAACGCCACCGTGGAACACGGGGACAACGACCCCGAGATCTCCCAGCGCACCACGGGTAACGCCAGCCGCCTGGAGACCGCGCTCTACGGCGCCCTGCTCCGGGCACGCGCGGAGGGCGAGCTGGCATCCGGCGTCGATCCGAAGTCCGCCGCGACCATGCTGACCGCGCTCAATCACGGCCTGAAGGTGCTCGCACGTGCGGGCACGGGCCAGAACGACCGCATAAGCACGGCCATCGCGTCAGCGATGTCACTGCTCGGCGCCCCGTCGCACAGCGACGCCGACACCGACGCCACCGCCGGCGCTCACTGACGACCCACCGACACCACCGCCCCGCACCACCCCGAGCAACCGCACCACCCCAATCCCGCTGACGCGATGGCGCGCACACAGTTCGCGGCCCGCTATCCGCGTTCCGCAGCCCCTGCCCGCGTTCCACGCGAGAAGCAGGGAGCGGCACAACCTCTTTCGAGACTCACCAGTCTCGAAAGCGCCCAGTAATCGCCCTCACCCCACTCAGCCCCTCCCCCACCCAACGCGCCCCCGCACCCACCTCGCGACGGAGCCGGCATAAACCGCGCGCCGAAAACGCGCCCCGAAAAAGGAAACAGACGCATGATCTCCGACCACCGTGGCCAGCCCCTCCGCACCGGCCGGGCCGACGTCAACGGCACGAGCCTGCACTACCGGACGGGCGGCACCGGCCGCACTGGCCAGACGCTGGTGCTGCTGCACGGCGTACCCAAGACGAGCTACCACTGGCGGCACCTGATCCCGAAGCTCACCCCGCACCACACGGTCGTCGCGCCGGACCTGCGCGGTCTGGGCGACTCGGCCCGGCCTTCGGGCGGCTACGACTGCGCGACGATGAGCGACGACATCGCGGCGCTCATGGCCCATCTCGGGCACCGGACCTACACGGTGCTGGGCGAGGACTGGGGCGCCGTGGTCGGCTACCAGCTCGCCGCCCGGCACCGCGACCACGTCCGGGCGCTGGTGTTCGCCGAGGCGCTGCTGCCCGGGTACGGCTTCGAGGAACACACGGCGCTCACCGACGAGAACGTCTCCAGCGGGATGCACCTGTGGCACCTGGGCTTCTACTTCCAGCCGGACGTACCTGAAATGCTGATCGCGGGGCACGAGCGCGAGCTGATCAGCTACATGATCAAAAACGAGCGCGCCCACCCGGACACCGCGACTCCCGACGCCATCGAGGAGTACGTGCGCTGCTACTCCATGCCCGGCGGTATCCGGGCGATGCTCGCGGTCTACCGCGCGATGCTCGTGGACGCGGAACAGAACCGCCAGGCAGCCCGGAAGGAGCTGGACATCCCGGTGCTGGCGCTCGGCGGCTCCGCCTTCATCGGCGAGCGGAACGCGGAAATGATGCGGCTGGTGGCCCACGACGTGACCGGGCACGTCTTCGAGGCGGGACACGACCTGGCCGAGGAAGTCCCCGACGAAATGGCCGACGCGGTGCTGCCGTTCCTGGCTGAGCGACTGTCATAACCGTCCCGGGCCCGGGGCTCCGGTGCGGGCTTGGAGTCGGGCCGGAGGGCGTCCGGGAGCGGACGGTCCGGCTTCACCTGATGACGGCGCGGTGGACAGTCGTGCGCCGGGGGCTCGGCGAAGGTGTTCGTCCGGCCATATGCAACTGTGGGGTTTGCGTAGATGCTTTGGGCAATACCCGAGGAGGGCGATTCGTGAGTTCGTCGGTCGACCATGAGCCGGGTACTGCCCGCGTGACCGCCGGGCGGCAATCGGCCGCCCCGGCCACGGCGCCAAAGCTGGAGCCGGTGGCTATCATCGGCATCGGCTGCCGCTTCCCCGGCGGCGTCGCCGACCCGGGCGGCTTCTGGGACCTGCTCATGTCCAGGACCGACGCCATCGGTGACGTGCCACCGGACCGCTGGGACGCGAACGCCTTCTACGACGCCGACCCGGCGACCCCCGGTCGGATGACCGTGCGTCAAGGCGGCTTCCTGCGCTCGCGCGTGGACCGGTTCGACGCCGGCTTCTTCGGCATGACACCGAGGGAGGCCGCCGCGCTGGACCCGCAGCAGCGGCTGCTGCTCGAAGTCGCCTGGGAGGCGTTCGAGGACGCGGGGCTGCCGCCGGAGCGGACGGCGGGAACGGGCGTCGGCAGCTACGTCGGAGGCTTCACCTTCGACGCCGCGACGGCCCAACTGGGCGCCAGTGAACGCGATTTGATCAGCACCTCCACCCCGACAGGCGTCAGCATGACCATGCTGGCCGCCAGGCTCTCCTACGCCTTCGACTGGCACGGGCCGTCCCTGACGATGGACACCGCCTGCTCCTCCTCGCTGGTGGCGCTCCACCACGCCTGCGTCGCCGTGTCCCGGGGAGAGTGCGAACTGGCCGTGGCCGGAGGGGTCAACGTGATGACCAATCCGGTCACCACGATCCTCATGTCGAAGGGCCAGTTCCTCTCCCCCGACGCCCGCTGCAAGTCCTTCGACCACCGTGCCAACGGCTACGCGCGCGGGGAAGGCGCGGGCATTCTGGTCCTCAAGCCGCTGGCCGCCGCCGAGCGCGACGGGGACCACATCTACGCCGTGGTGCGCGGCACCGCCGTGAACCAGGACGGCCGGACGCCGGGTATCACCGTGCCCAGCGCCGACGCCCAACGGGCCGTGATCGGCCGGGCATGCGCCGCCGGAGACATCGACCCCGCCTCGATCGGGTACTACGAGGCGCACGGCACGGGGACCGCCGTGGGCGACCCCATCGAGGCGAACGCCATCGGGAGCGTGCTCGGTGACTCCGGCCGGACACACTGGATGGGCTCGGTGAAGTCCAACTTCGGGCACACCGAAGCAGCGGCCGGAGTGGCCGGCGTGATCAAGGCGGCGCTCTGCCTCGAACGCGGCCTCATCCCGGCCAACTTGCACTTCGAGAAGCCGAACCCGAAGATCCCGTTCGACTCCCTGCCGCTGCGCGTGCCCACGGAGGTGACCGACTTCCCCGCGTGGAGCGGGCCGCGCCGGGCCGGGGTGAACTCCTTCGGTTTCGGCGGCACCAACGCACACGCCATCTTGGAGCAGGCCCCCGTGGGCGGTGAAACCACTGGTGGTGCACTCGTTGACGGTGAAACCGCCGGCAGTCCACCGGTTGATGGCGAAACAGCCAGTAGCGAACCCGCCGACGCCGAGACCGAGGGCGGCACTCCCCGGCTGCTCGCGCTGTCCGCCCGCAGCCCCAAGGCGCTGCGGGCACTCGCCGACCAGTACGCGGAGTTGCTGGAGCGGCCCGGCGCGCCGCCCCTGCGGCGGGTCGCCCGGGCCGCCGCGCGACAGCGCCAGCACCACGCGCTGCGCACCTTCGTCGTCGCCGGCGCCCCGGCCCGCGCGGCCGAGCTGCTGCGGCAGCGGGAGGCCGGCTCCCGGCCCTCCTCCCGGCCCGAGGTCTCCTTCGTCTACACCGGGATGGGCCCGCAGTGGTGGGGCATGGGCGCCGAGTTGCTGCGCACCTCCGACCGCTTCGCCGAGACCGTCGCCGCGTGCGATGCCGTACTGGCCCGCCACGGCCTCTCGATCCGCGACGAACTGCTGCGGCCCGAGGCCGACTCCCGGCTGACCGAAACGCTGTACGCGCAGGTCGCCAACTTCGCCGTACAGGCGGGGCTCACCGCGATGTGGCGGGAGTGGGGCATCGAGCCCGCCGCGATAGTGGGCCACAGCGTCGGTGAGGTGGCCGCCGCCTACGCGGCGGGCGTCTATTCGCTGGAGGACGCGCTGACGATCTCCTACCACCGCGCGAACCTCCAGGCGCGGCTGGCAGGCCGCGGCGTCATGGCGGCCGTGGACATGCCGGAGGAGGCGCTGCGCCCGTACCTGCTCGACGGGGTGGACGTGGCGGCGGTCAACAGCGCGACCGCGACCACCCTCGCCGGGGACGCCGACGTCATGGCCGAGGTCACGACCCGGCTGGAGGCCGCCGGGGCTTCCGTGAAGCGGCTGCGGGTCGAAGTGGCTTACCACAGCCATCAGATGGAGGAGATCCGCGAACCGCTGCTCGCCGCACTGCGCGGGATCACACCCCGCCCGGCCGAGGTTCCGCTGGTCTCGACCGTGACAGGCGACCGGGTGGAGGGGCCCGAGCTGGACGCGGAGTACTGGTGGCGGAACGTCCGCCGGCCGGTGCGCTTCGCCGAGGCCGTGGGCCGCCTCGCGCAGCTCGCGTCCGGCGCGTTCGTGGAGGTCGGCCCCCACCCCGTGCTGGCCACGGCCATCGACGAGGCGCTGGCCGGGCGCGGCGGCGAGCTGGTACGGGTGGCCTCGCTGCGGCGCGACCAGCCACAGCGCAGCCACATGCTGGAGGCCCTGGGCACCCTGTACGCGGCCGGTGCCGAGCCCGACTGGGAGCGAGTGCACCCGGGCCGCCGCGAGCACCTCGATCTGCCCCGCTATCCCTGGCAGCGGGAGCACCATTGGAGCGAGTCGGCGGCCGGCCGGGAGGCGCGGCTGGGCGGGGACGGGCCACGGCTGGCGGGCCGCAGCGTCCAGGCGACCACTCCGACCCGCGAGGTGCGGCTGTCCACGGCCGAGTTCCCGTACCTTCCCGACCACCGGATCGGGCAGACCGTCGTCTTCCCGGGCTCGGGATACCTCGAAGCGGCGCTGGCCATGTTCCCCGAGGACGCGCCCGTCTCCTTCGAGGACGTCGTCTTCCAGCGCCCGCTGATCCTTCCGCCCCACACCATCACCACGCTGCGCACCGTCCACGACCCGGAAAGCGGCCTCGTCACACTCCACTCCCGGGAGCGGGACGACGAGGCGTGGACGCTCCACGCGCGGCTGCGCCGCCCCGAACTCACCCGCCCGCGAACGCCGCGGGCCCGCGCCGAGAGCCTGGCCGAACTGACCGCCGGTCTCGAACGCTGGGGCCGCGACGACATCTACGCCCGGCTGGACGAGACCGGCCTGGAGTACGGTCCGGCGTTCCGGGCCGTCAAGGGGGTGTGGCACCGGGAGTCCACCGGAGAGGTCTTCGCCGACCTCAGCACCGGAACCGTGGACCCCGACGGCTACCGCCTGCACCCGGCGCTCCTCGACGCCGCCCTCCAGGCCATGATCGCCGGGGCCCTGCGCTCGGCTTCCGACGTCACGGGCGCCACATATGTCCCGGCCCGCATAGCCGAACTCCGCTTCCACCGGCCGCCGGGCGAGCGGCTGTGGGTGCACGGACGGGATCTCGGCAGCACGGTCGAGGGGCGCATCGAGTGCGACCTGACCCTGGTCACCGACGACGGCGAGGTGGTCGCGGAGGTCTTCGGCCTGCGCGCCCAGCGCATGGCCGACAGCCGCGCGGAGGAGCGGACGAGCCCGCCGGAGCCGTACTACGAGCACACCTGGCACCCCCGCCCGCTTGAGGGCGCGGGGGACGCCCGGGGCACCTGGATCGTCGTCGGCCCCTCCCCGGCGGACACCGGCCTCGCCCACGCACTGGAGGAGCGCGGCGGCACGGTCGTGCGCATCTCCCCGGACGAAGCCGCGGGCGACGTCGAGGGCGACTGGCCCGAGCGGGTGGCCGCGCTCGTCGCGGGCGCACCGGACTGCCGCGGCGTGGTCTACGTCAACGCCCCGGCTTCGCGCGGCGCGGCGGACGATCTGCCGGGCGAGGCGACGGAGGAGGCGGCGGACGGCAGCGCGGCGTGCTCGCCCGTCGCCGACCCGCTGCGGCTGGTGCGTGCCCTCACCGCTTCGGCCTCCGCCACGCGGCTGTTCCTGGTGACCTCCGGCGCCCAGAGCGTGAGCGGGGACGATGCCACGAGCGACCCGTTCGCCGCGTCCCTGTGGGGCTTCGGCCGGGTGGTCGCGGCGGAACGGCCGGAGCTGCGGTGCCGCCTGATCGACCTCGGCTCCGACGCGTCCGGTGCCACCGGCCGCCACCCCCTGGGCGCGCTCGCCGACGAGCTGACCCACGAGGGCCTGGACGAGGTGGCGCTGCGCGGCACCGACCGCTACGTACGCGCCCTGGAGCACGCCGGAGACCGCTCCGCGCTGCACCACCTGACCGTCCGCACCGACCGCACCCCGGTGCGCCTGCACACCGACGGCGTCAGCGCGGACGGCCTGCGCTTCCACGCGGCGTCCCGCCGCGCGCCCGGCCCGGCCGAGGTCGAGGTCGAGGTCTCCCACGTGGGCCTCAACTTCAAGGACCTGCTGAAGGCCACCGGTCTGCTGGCCCCCGCCGCGCGGGAGGGCAGCTACTCGCAGGACACCCTCGGCCTGGAGTGCTCGGGCACGGTGGTCCGGGTCGGCGACGCGCTCCGCGAGGCGGGCGGCGCCGCCGAACTGCGCGTGGGCGACGAGGTGTTCGTACACGCCCGGGACCTCTTCTCCTCCCACGTGACGGTCGATGCCGTCCGCGTGGTCAAGAAGCCGGCGACGCTCTCGCTCGCCCAGGCGGCCTCCCTGCTTCCCGTGATCACCGCGCACCAGTCCCTGGTGCGGCTGGCCGGGGTCCGTGCCGGGGAGCGGGTGCTGATCCACTCGGCTACCGGCGGCGTGGGCCTGGCCGCGGTACGCATCGCGCGCCGACTCGGCGCCGAGGTCTATGCGACCGCCGGCAGTGAGGAGCGCCGGGAGTTCCTGCGCGGTGAGGGGGTCGCGGGCGTCGCGGACTCGCGTTCGACGTCCTTCGCCGACGACATCCTGCGGATGACCGACGGGGCGGGCGTGGACGTGGTCGTCAACTCGCTGGCCGGCGAGATGCTGCACAAGAGCCTGGGGCTGCTGCGCTCGTTCGGCAGGTTCGTCGAGCTGGGCAAGGCCGACATGGCCGCCGACCACGCGCTGCGGCTCGCGCACTTCCACCGGGCGCTCTCGTTCCACGCGTTCGACTACGACCGGATGATGCTGCTGGACCCCGAGGCCGTACGCGCCTGCATGCGGGAGATGGCCGAGCTGTGCGAGCGCGGCGAGTTCGAGCTGCCGCCGGTCACCGAGGTCGCGGCCGGGCAGGTGGACGAGGCGTTCCGGTCGATGGCCGGTCGCGACCGCGTCGGCAAGACCGTCGTCAGGATCGCCCGCGAGCCGGTCACCGTCCCGGCGTCCTCCATGATCCCCGCCACCTCTTCCCTGAGCCCCGACGGGATCTCCGCGCCCCCCACCGCGGCCACCGCGAATTCCACCGCGCCCCCCGCACTCACCACCCCGGCCGACGCGACCGGCGGCCCGAGGGGCACCATCGCCGCTGCCGACCCGACCGCGTCGCCCGTCCGGCCCGATGGCACCTACCTGATCACCGGGGGCCTGGGCGGCCTCGGCCTCGTGGTGGCCGAATGGCTCGCCGGGCAGGGCGCAACCCACCTGGTCCTGCTGGGCCGCAACGGCATCGCCACCGACGAGGCCGAACGGGTGGTCGGCGAACTGCGGGCATGCGGCGTCGAGGTGCGCGTCGAGAAGGCCGATATCGCCGACCGGGCCGCCGTCCGGGCCCTGCTGGCCCGGATACGCGCCCAACTCCCGCCACTGCGCGGCATCGTGCACGCCGCAGCCGACTTCGACGACGTGGTGCTCGCGGACACGAACCCGGAACGGCTCCTGACCGCGACCCGTCCGAAAGCCGACGGCGCCTGGAATCTGCACCTGCACACGCGGGAGGACGAACTCGACTTCTTCCTGCTCTTCTCCTCCATCGCCGCGCAGCTCGGCGCCGCCGCCGCGGGCGCCTACGCGACCGCCAACGAGTTCCTCAACGCTCTCGCCCGCCACCGCCACGCCCAGGGGCTGCCCGCGACCAGCGTGGGCTGGGGAATGATCGACACGGTCGGCGTGGCCGTCAGCCGGAACGGCACTGTCGGCACCATCCTGCGCCGCAACGGCCACATCGGCATGGTGCCCGCACAGTTGGTGGCCGAGCTGGAGGTCCTGCTGCGCACCCGGCCCGTCGAGGCGTCGGTGGCCCACGTGGACTGGCGGCGCTGGGCCCAGGCCAACCCCCAGCTGGCGCCGCTGCCGGCCTTCCGCTCGCTGGCGCCCGAAAGCGGACCGGTCGGCGACGGCGGCGAGACCTCGCCCTCGCGCCGCCTGCGCGAGGTCACCGGCGAGGAGCGCCTCCAGCTGCTGTCCGAGCTGCTCGTACCCCTGCTGCACCGGGTGACGGGCCTGTCCGAGGAGCAGCTTCGCGACCAGCAGTCGGTGGACATCGACTCGCTGATCGGCGTCGAGCTGCGGGTGCTGCTCCAAAACGCCCTCGGGGTGTCGGTCCCGGCCGTGCGACTCCTGCGCGACCTGTCCGTCGAGCGGCTGGCGGCCCTGCTCGCGGACGAACTGGACCGGGAGCCGGCGGATACCTTCCGCCCCCAGGAGCACCTCTCCGCGCACACCTTCCCCTCCGCCGACGGGCTGGAAATCCACGGCCACCTCAGCGTGCCCGCCGGTCCCGGCCCCCACCCGGCGGTCGTCGTCTGCACCTCGGACCGGGGCGGAGCGCTGGACGACAAGGGCCGCTACGCGCGCGTCAGCGAACACGCGCCGCTGCACGCCGCCGGATTCGCCGTCTTCACTGTCGACCAGCGCGGCGCCCCAGGGCACGGTGAGGAGTACACCGCTCGGGCCGAGATGGGCGGCGCGGACATCGACGATGTGGTGGCTGCGGCCCAGTACCTCGCGGACCTGCCGCAGATCGACGCCGCCCGGCTGAGCGTCCTGGGCACCAGCCGGGGCGCGTACTCCGCGCTGCTGGGGCTCGCGCGCGAGCCCTCGCTGTGGCAGCGCGCCGTCCTCCTCATGGGCCTGTACGACCCGACCCGGCTGGTCGAGGCCGAGTCGTCCGATCCCGGTTCGCTGCTCCCCTCCCACCCCGACGTCGGACCGGACACGATCCGCGCCTACTTCGACGACCCGCGGCGGCAGCCCCTGCACGCCCTCAAGGAGGTCAGGACGCCGCTGTTCGTCGTCCACGGCGAGGCCGACGAGGTCGTTCCCGTGGGACAGGCGCACGATCTGGCCGCCCGGGCGGAACAACTCGGGCTCCCCGCACACCTGGTGACGGTTCCCGGGCTGGGGCACGACAACGAGCACGCCGGAGCGGAATGGCCCGGACTGTGGCCCCGCATCATCGAGTTCCTGGGCGGGTCGGCATGACGGACGACGCGAGCGGCGGCATGAGCGAGAACCCCGTGACGCACGAGAACGGCGAGAACGGCGAGAACGGCGAGAACGGCGAGAACGGCGAGAACACTGTGCGCACGGACGCGGTGATCGTCGGGGCCGGCATCTCGGGCCTGTGCCAGGCCGTGGAGTTCAGCAGGGCCGGGGTGGACTACGTCCTGCTGGAAAAGGCGGACGACCTCGGCGGCACCTGGCGCGATAACACCTACCCAGGGGCCTCGTGCGACATCGAGCCGCACCTGTACTCCTACTCGTTCGAGCGCAACCCCGACTGGAGTTCCACCTACGCCCGCCAGCCCGAACTCCTTGCCTACCTGCACCGCGTCGCCCGGCGGCGCGGAATCCTGCCGCACCTCCGCCCCGGCACCGATGTGACCGGAGCCCGCTGGGAGGAGGCGAGGGGCGAGTGGACGGTGACCACCGCCGGAGGGACCACGTACGTCGCCCGCTTCCTCATCCTCGGCGTCGGCGGCCTCCACACACCGCAAGTTCCCGCGCTGCCCGGGGCCGAGCGCTTCAACGGAGCCGTCTGGCACTCCTCCGGCTGGAACCACGACATCGACCTGACCGGCAAGCATGTGGCCGTCGTGGGAGTAGGTGCCTCCGGGGTCCAGCTCATTCCCGAGCTGGCCCGGCAGGCCGGTCGGCTGACGGTCTTCCAGCGCTCACCCGCCTGGGTGCTGCCGAAGTCCGATGTCCCCCACCCCGCCTGGCGCAAGCGGCTGTTCCGCGCGCTGCCGTGGGCCCAGTCGCTCTACCGGCTGCGGATATACGCACGCCGTGAGATGCGGGGCCTGGGCTTCCACCACAAGCCCGAGGCGCTGCGAGCGGCGGAGGATGTGGTGCTGCGCCAGATCACCCGCTCCATCGAGGACCCCGCGCTGCGCGAGACGCTCACCCCGGCCTACCGCATGGGGTGCAAGCGGATCCTGTTCTCCAACGACTACTACCCGGCGCTCAACGAGCCCCACGTCCACGTCGTCCCCGGCGCCCCCGCCGCGCTGCGCCCCTCAGCCGTCGTCGACGAGGCCGGTACCGAGCACAAGGCCGACGCGATCGTCTACGCCACCGGCTTCGATCTCACCGGTTCCTTCGATCGCATACGCATCGAGGGCACCGGCGGACGCCTGCTCGAAGACACCTGGCGCGAGGGCGGCATGCACGCCTACAACGGTGTCGCCGTCTCCGGCTTCCCCAACATGTTCCTCCTGCTGGGCCCCAACGGTTTCGTCTCCTACACCAGCGTCGTGACGAACATCGAGGCCCAGGCGCGGTACGTCGTACGAGCCCTCCGGGCGGTCCGGGCGACCCGGGCCCGCGCCCTTACCGTCCGCCCGGAGGCCGAGAAGCGCTTCAAGGCCGGGGTGCGCGAGCAGTACAACCGCACCGTGTGGGCCGTGGGCGGCTGCCACAGCTGGTACCAGTCGGACTCGGCAACGGGCACGGTGCTCTGGCCGGACTCCACGGTCCGGTACCGCTGGCGCCTGCGCACGCTGCGGCGGAAGGACTTCGACTTCCACCGGTAGCACCCTGCCCCTCCCTCCCGGAGGCAGCACCCCGCCGCTGAACCGGAGCGCTGAGCCGGGGCACCGGACCGGGGCATCGGGCCGGGGCGCTGAACGGCGTACCGCGCGCAGCATCCGGGCGACCCCGGCCGCGGACCCGGTTGGCCGGGTCGGCGGCCGGGGACTGACGAGTGCGGTCTTCAAGGAGGGGTGACCCACATGAAGCACGCACGCCCCGCGCGGGAACCGCAGGCCGGGTGGCGGGAGATCGCCGAGCGCGGCTTCCACGCGCTCGACGACCGGCTCCCGGTCGCCGCGGGCGGTAAGGCCCTCCTGCGGAAGGCTTTCCCCGAGCACTGGTCCTTCCTGCTGGGAGAGCTGGCGCTCTACAGCCTTCTGGTGCTCCTGCTGACCGGGACCTTCCT
The DNA here is from genome assembly GCF_039532135.1 of Streptomyces axinellae. Lineage (NCBI taxonomy): Bacteria > Bacillati > Actinomycetota > Actinomycetes > Kitasatosporales > Streptomycetaceae > Streptomyces > Streptomyces axinellae. The sequence continues at coordinate 308,466 of NZ_BAAARJ010000005.1, read as the reverse complement.
TACCTTCTTCTTCAACCCGGCCATGACCGAGGCCCCCTACGCAGGCCCGTACGAACCCCTCCGCGGCGAGCTGGTGTCACAGGCGTACGCCTCCACACTCAAGATCAGCTTCGAGGTCCGCGGCGGGCTGCTGGTCCGTCAGGTCCACCACTGGGCGGCGCTGGTGTTCCTCAGCGCCATCGGGGTGCACATGCTGCGGGTCTTCTTCACCGGCGCGTTCCGCAAGCCCCGCGAAATCAACTGGCTGATCGGGGTGACCCTCTTCGTCCTCGCGCTGGCCGAGGGCTTCACGGGCTACTCGCTGCCCGACGACCTCCTCTCGGGCACGGGCCTGCGCATCGCGCAGGGCATCATGCTCTCGATGCCGCTGGTCGGCACCTACGTGAGCATGTTCGTCTTCGGCGGCCAGTTCCCCGGGCACGACATCATTCCCCGGCTGTATCCGGTACATATCCTGCTGGTCCCGGGGCTGCTGCTGGGGCTGGTCGTCGTGCATCTGCTCCTGGTCGTCGTGCTGAAGCACACCCACTGGGCCGGGCCGGGCCGCACGAACAAGAACGTGGTCGGGCACCCCATGTTCCCGCAGTTCGCGGCGCGATCGACCGGCCTGTTCCTCCTGGTGGCCGGGACGCTCTTCCTGCTGGGCGGGGTCGCACAGATCAACCCCGTATGGGACTACGGCCCCTACTCACCGTCCCAGGTGTCCACGGCCGCGCAGCCGGACTGGTACGTCGGCTTCCTCGAAGGTGCGCTGCGCCTGGTGCCGCCCTTCGAGACGGCGCTGTTCGGGCACACCCTGATGTGGAACGTGCTGCTGCCCGCTCTCGTCCTGCCCGCACTGCTGTTCCTCGCGCTGTACGCCTACCCCTTCTTCGAACGGTGGGTGACGGGCGAGGACGAGACACCGCACCTGGCCGACCGGCCGAGAAACCGCCCGGTGCGTACGGGGCTGGGCGCGGCGGGGGTCACGTTCTTCGGCGTGCTGCTCGCCGCGGGGGGCAACGATGTACTCGCCGACACCTTCGGCGTCTCGTTGAACGGGCTGACCTGGACCTTCCGCGTTTCGCTGGTGCTGGCCCCTCCTGTGGCCTTCCTGCTGACCAAGCACCTGTGCCTGTCGCTGCAGCGGAACGATGTCCGCCGGGTCATCGAGGGCAGGGAGACCGGCCGGGTCAGCCAGTCCGTCGAGGGCACCTTCCACGCCGAGCACCGCCCCCTGCCCCCCGGCGAGCGCTACACCCGCGCGGCCCAGCACTTCCCCCGCCCCCTCCCCCCGCAGATCACACACGACACGGCGGGTGCGGCGGACAAGGCAGGCGCGGCAAGCAAGGCAGGCGCGGCAAGCAAGGCAGGTGCGGCAAGCAGGCCAGGCAAGGCAGGCGCGGCAGGTACAGCGGGTGCGGGAGGCAGGCCAGGCAGTACGGGTACAGCGGGTGCGGCGGCCAAGACGCTGCAGGACCGGGCTGAGCGGCTCCGCTGGGCCCTGAGCCGCTGGTACTACCAGGACTCCCCGCCGCCGGAGTGGAAGGCGATCGGCCACCAGCGGCGAGAGCGGGGACCCCGTGGGGAGAGCGCGCTCAGTCGTCCATCCGCGCGTACTGGAAAGCGAATCCGCCTACGCCGCCGGCGGTGAGCCCCAGCCCGATCAGGAACAGCCACAGCCCGAGCACGACTCCGGCCGCCGCCAGCGTCACCCCGAGCGCCGTCACCGGCGGCCACGGGCTGCCGGGCGGGAAGAAGTCCAGCGGCCCTCCCCGCTCGCTGATCTCCCCGCTCCGGCGGTCCTCGGGCCTGCGGCCCCCGCGCAGGTACTGCACGGCGAGGAAGAACGCGATCAAAAGCGCCATGAGGCACGCGATCACCAGCGCGGCGGTGCCCGCGGGGTCCGCCGAGTAGACGGCGTAGGGCACGGTCACCCCGCCGAAGAAGAGCGCGACCCCGGAGAAGATGACGGCTTCGGTCTTCACAGCTGCCGCCGCCCTTCCGCCGCACCCGCCGCGCCCGCCGCGCCCTCACTCTTGCCCGCGCCCTCACTCTTGCCCTGGCCCTTGTCCTGGCCCAGGCCCTTGTCCTGGCCCAGGCCCTTGTCCTCACCCGTGCCCGCGCGTTCGGCGGCGGCTGCGCCGGGAGGAGTTCCTGGAGCAACGACGCCACCTAGGACGTCCGGGACACCTGGGACACCTGGTGTACCTGGGCCTGGGACACCCGGGGTGTCCGGGAGCGACGGCGCCCCGGAACCGCCCGGCCGAGAGGCGGCCCCGACGGGTCGTACCCCGGTGCTTTCCGGGGCGCCCGGCGCCACGATCGCCAGCCGCTCCTCGGCCTCGGGGTGGTTGAGCCAGAAGGCGGGCGAGTCGGAGCGGATGCGCGGCAGCGCCACGAAGTTGTGCCGGGGCGGCGGGCAGGACGTCGCCCACTCCAGCGAACGCCCGTACCCCCAGGGGTCGTCAGTGACGACCTTGTGCGCGTGCGTGGTCGTCCACCACACGTTGTAGATGAAGACGAGCGTGGAGATCCCCAGGATCAAAGCCCCTACGGAGGAGACGCTGTTGAGGAGCGTGAACCCGTCGGCGGGCAGATAGTCGGCGACGCGCCGCGGCATACCGGACGAGCCCAGCCAGTGCTGCACCAGAAAGGTCGTCTGGAATCCCACGAAGGTGAGCCAGAAGTGGGCTTTACCCAGCCGCTCGTTCAGCATGCGACCGGTCAGCTTCGGCCACCAGAAGTAGAAGCCGCCGAACATGGCGAAGACGACGGTGCCGAAGAGTACGTAATGCAGGTGGGCCACGATGAAATAGCTGTCGGTGGCGTGGAAATCCAGCGGGGGCGAGGCGATCAGCACCCCGCTGAGCCCGCCGAGGAGAAACGTGACGAGAAATCCTACGGCCCACAGCATCGGCGTCTCGAAGCTCAACGAGCCCTTCCACATCGTCCCGATCCAGTTGAAGAACTTCACCCCGGTGGGAACCGCGATGAGAAAGGACATCACCGAGAAGAACGGCAGCAGCACCGCGCCCGTGGCGAACATGTGGTGCGCCCACACCACGGCCGAGAGCATCGTGATGACGGACGTCGCACCGACCAGGCCGATATAGCCGAAGAGAGGTTTCCGGCTGAATACCGGAAAAATCTCGCTGACGACGCCGAAGAACGGCAGCGCCACGATGTAGACCTCCGGATGCCCGAAGAACCAGAAGAGGTGCTGCCACAGAACCGCCCCGCCGTTGGCCGGATCGAAGACATGCGCGCCGAACTTGCGGTCCGCCTCCAGGGCGAGCAGCGACGCCGTCAGCACGGGGAAGGCCAGGAGCGCCAGGATCGAGGTGAACAGCACGTTCCAGGTGAAAAGCGGCATCCGGAACATCGTCATGCCCGGGGCCCGCAGGCAGATGATCGTGCTGATGAAATTGACCGCCCCGAGAATCGTGCTCATTCCGGCGACGACCAGCCCCATCGTCCACAGGTCGCCCCCGACGCCGGGAGAGTATTGCGGCCCGTTGAGCGGCGCGTACGCGAACCAGCCGAAGTCCGCGGCGCCGCCCGGGGTGAGGAAACCGCTGACCACCATCAGGCCGCCCAGCAGATAGACCCAGTAGGTGAACGCGTTCAGCCGGGGAAAGGCCACATCGGGAGCCCCGATCTGAAGCGGCATCACGGCATTGGCGAAACCGGCGAACAGCGGGGTGGCGAACAACAGCATCATGATGGTGCCGTGCACCGTGAAGAGCTGGTTGTACTGCGCCTCGGACACCAACTGGAGGTGGGGCCGCGCCAACTCGGCGCGCATCAGCAGAGCCAGTCCTCCCGCTCCGAGGAAAAAGCAGAAGGCGGTGACGAGATACAGGTTGCCGATCACCTTGTGGTCGGTCGTCGTCAGCCAGCGCAGCACCATCCGCGGTCTCCGTTCGGGAATGCCTCACTCCTGTGGCCGTGACCCATCCAGCCACAGCAACGGCCCCGATTCCCGTACCCGAATCCGGTGCGCCCCCAGGTGAACCCCCTTGCGCCGCCACGGCCCGGCGATCCGCACCGCGGCCCACAGGACCGGTCCTTCGTCAGGCCCGACGGGGCTCACGGGCAAGAGACGCGTCATCCACCCGGGCTGTGCCCGCCCGGACTGTGTCCGCCCGGGCGGCATCCACCCGGGCGGCCAGCGTGGGGTGGTGGGCCCCCGCCCAGTAGAGCCGCCCGCAGGCGGTGCAGCGGCTGAACGTGTCGTACATGCGCCGGGTGCCGGGCGGCAGTTGACCGGCGATCTCTTCCTTGGCGACGGACGCCAGGATCCCGTTGCACGCCGGACAGCGCGTCCAGGGCGCCAGCGGCACCTCGAACCGGCCCAGCACATCGCCGATCTGATCCTCCGGGCGGCTGCCCCGCACATAGGCACCCAGCCACAGGGCCCGCCTGCGCAGCAGGCCCCGGTCCTGGGTCAGCAGGATGCGCCGTTCTTCGTCGGCCTGCCGCACCAACTCGGGGTCGGTCGCGTCGTTGCGGTAGGCGGTGTCCACGCCGAGCAGCCGCATCCGGCGGGCCAGCGCCCCCAGATGCACATCGAGGACGAACCGGGCCGGCGAGGGCGCCCCCGGAGGCATCGGCTGCGGGCGCGCCACGGGAACCGGCACGATGTGCGACCCGTCCGGGGGCCGGTAGGAGTCGGGGACGGCCACCCCGTCCGCCCACAGCCCCGCCACCTCCGTCAGCGGTACGCCGAGCGACTGCACGACGTGGCCGAGCGAGGAGGTCCCGTCGTACGGCCAGGACACGCCCTCCGCCGCGTCGGCCGCCCGACGGCGCAGCCGCGCGGGGAGAAAGAGCCGCAACTCCTCGGGAACATGCACGCGCAACTCCGGCCCGGCCGCGGCCCCCGGGCCCCGCGAAGCCGTCACCGGCGGACACCCCGCTCCGCCCCACGGCGGACGCCCCGGCCGCCCGGCCGCCTTCGGGCGCCCCGATCCGACGACGGGAAGACGCCGCGCTGCGGCGACCGGCGGGCGCTGCACTCCGGCAACTCGCAGACGCCCCGGCCCCGCGACCGGGGAACTCCCCGATCCGGCATCCGGCGGACGCCCCGGCCCGGCCGCCGTCGGGCGCCCAGCTCCGTCACCGTCCGCCCCCACCCGGCGGCTCGCCGGTGGCCCGCACCTCGAAGGCGGAGTGGCCCCGCGGCTCCTGCCCGGTCACCTCGACCTCGTCCACGAACGCCGCCGGCGGCCCCTCGTGCGCCCACTCCACCAGCGCGTCCACCGCTTCCGGCGCCCCCTCGAACACGGCCTCGACACTGCCGTCCGGCAGGTTGCGCACCCACCCGTGCACGCCGCGCGCCGCGGCTTCCTGGCGGCAGGTGTCCCGGAAGAACACCCCCTGCACCTGCCCGGTCACGATCACCCGCTTGGCCGTCCCCGTCATCACTCACCTCACCTCAATCGCCAGACCGCCAGAGCGCCAGAGCGCCAGAGCGCCAGAGCGCCAGAGCGCACGGTCGCCCCGTCCGTTCAACCACCCGATCACACACACGCTCGCTCAGCCCTCCGCAGCTGTCGTCCATGGTCGCGCGAACCCGGCCACAGGGCACCCGCGCGCCCGGGGCCCACGCCCTCACTGCGCCCGCGACGACTCCGGGGCCTCCGCGCCCCGAAAAGCTCGCCGAGGTGAGCCCGGAGGATGTCCAAGGCCGCCTCGGGGGTGCGACGGCCCACAAGGACGCTGATACCCCGGCCGTGACCGAGGGCGAGAAGGCGCACTGCCTCGGTCGGCGCATCCCGCTCCGGCGCGAGCACCCCATCGGCTCCCGCGTGGTGAAGGGCCCCGGACAGCTGCCCCTCCAGCCGGTCGGGCCCCGCGACGAAGGACCGGGCCGCCAGACGGGCCGACCACCGCTGATGACTCTGCGGGCGTCGCCGCGCTCGCGGGGACACCGCCCGCGCGGCCGTGACCGAGGGCGAGAAGGCGCACTGCCTCGGTCGGCGCATCCCGCTCCGGCGCGAGCACCCCATCGGCTCCCGCGTGGTGAAGGGCCCCGGACAGCTGCCCCTCCAGCCGGTCGGGCCCCGCGACGAAGGACCGGGCCGCCAGACGGGCCGACCAGCGCTGATGACTCTGCGGGCGTCGCCGCGCTCGCGGGGACACCGCCCGCGCCCCGAAGCGGGGAAGGAGGCGCGGAAGATGGTCAGGCAGACACGAGGGCCAGGCCCTGAAAGCGCACATCCGCCGGTGGCCGACTCCGCCATGCGCCCCGCCCCGCGGGTGCTTTCGCTCAACTCCGGCGCGGACTTGCCGAACGTTCCGATGACGATCCCGTGCCGAAAGAACGCTGACGGAAGGACCGTTCACGCGGCGGCTGGGACTGCTGACCTGCGGCACCGGCCGAGCGACCGCCATCGCGTCGACCGGCGCCCTGGACGCGAGCCTCCCGAGCCGCCTGGGCGAGGGAACGCCCAGACGAGGGGGGTGCGGGGTAGGAGGCGAAGCCGCCGTTACGCCGGAGCGTTTGAGAAGCCTGTTCGACCAACGCCGACCCCCGCCGCCCCTCGACAGTGATGACGACACCACCGACCAGCCGGTCGGGCTCGGTCGGGACAGGGAGCGGCAGCCACCCCTCGGGCAGCTCCCGACGGCGCTGCGCCGCCTTTACGTGCTCCTCAAAGGCGCCGTGCGCCATCCAGAACCGCGCGCCGCTGTTCCTCAGTCCCAGCATCGCGGAACGCAACCGGTCATACCGGGCATCCCGCTCGGTGGAGTCCCCCGAGTCCCCCCTGCCTGCCGCATGGACGAAGTCCTCCCAGGCCCCGAGGACTTCCACCTCCGCAGGACTCGCCTCATCCTCGGACCCCGAGAATTCCAGCTCTTCACCCGTCGCATGAGGCATCGCCCGACTCCTTTCCCGTTTCACCGACCCCGACCGGCAAAACGGCCCCCCACCACGGAAGGTTCAAGAGACGGACCGGTCCCTCCGGATGAACGGGCTCACACCACAGCTCCGCCTCAGAACGCACCGAGATGTGCCCGGCCTCCTGCGCGCCACTGGACACACAATGTCGACACTACTATGGTCGACATGTGCTCGAAGCCCCCGCCAACTACTTGCTCGTCGTGTCCGATCGCGAGGCGCTCGGCTGGATCCTCGGCTCGCAACGGGCGGCCTTTCCTCCGAGTCGCCGCAAGACGCCGTCGGCCTTGAACATCAACGACCGGCTCCTCGTCTACACAACCCGAGGGTGCTTCCGAAATCCGACCCGCGACCGAGGCCGACTCGTCGCCAGGGCCCTGGTCCGATCACACGAAGCCGTCCTCCATTCCCCGGTTCAGTTCGGAGAGCGCTCCTTCGCCCGCGGCTGCGACCTAGAGATCACCTCGCTCGCTCCGCTGGACGCTGGCCCTGTGCTCGCGAACCTCGTCCCACGGCTAAGGACCTTCCCGGCTTCCTGGGCGACTCACATCAGGCGGACCCTAGTGCCGCTGGACGACCACGATTTCGGCGAGTTGACCAGCGCCCTTGAAGCGGTTGCAGTTCCTCGAAAAACAGCTCTCCAGCCGTACCTGGACCGCGCTCGGCTCTCCATCGCCAGGCCGAAGTAGAAGTTATCCACAGATCACTGGATTGGACGGCCCGTCGGCATGCAGGACGAGAAGATGAGCCCCACGACCCACATCGCCGATGAGTCCTCACTCGTGAGAGTTGCTCTCGACTTGGGTGCCGAGCAGGTTCCGGGATGGTCCGAAGAGGAAAAGGAGCTGGCCAACAAGGCGGCCACCGGAGGGGGCGATGTGGCGGCCATCGCGGATCTCATCCAGGCGGGCCTTGATCCACTGGGTGATGCGTTCAGCTCCATCCGGGGCGCTGAGAGTCGCCGCCCTCTGGGGCAGACCTATACCCCTGCGCCCATTGTCAGCAGCATGATCAAGTGGACAGCTCAGAAGGGCATCCCGACGCGGGTCATCGATCCTGGAGTCGGCTCGGGTCGCTACCTTATGGCCGCAGGGCGCGAGTGGCCTGACGCTTTCCTCCTCGGTGCGGACGTCGACCCAGTGGCAACACTGATGGCACGCGCGAATCTAGCCGTCGGCAACATGGCATCGCGAGCCCGAATCGAACTCGTTGACTATCGGAAGCTGGAACTTGAGCCGCACGACGGAATGACCGCTTTTATTGGCAACCCGCCGTATGTCAGACATCATCAGATCGACACCGAATGGAAGGATTGGCTTACTCGCCAGGCGTCTGAATTCAAGCTGCTGGCAAGCCAACTGGCCGGTCTCCACGTCCACTTCTTCCTAGCTACCGCCAAGTATGCACAGCCGGGCGACACCGGCGCCTTCATCACTTCTGCCGAATGGCTGGATGTGAACTATGGGCGCCTCGTGCGAGACCTCCTACTGAACCACCTCGGCGGAGAGTCGGTCCACGTCATTGATCCGTCTGTCTCACCCTTCGCCGACGCAACGACGACAGGCGCCGTCTCATGCTTCAGCGTGGGCTCCTCGGTTCAGTCGATGCGTCTTCGCCCCGTGAAGTCCGTGAAGGATCTCGGTGACCTTAAAGGGGGACGTGTAGTCAGCCGTGAGCGCCTCCAGGAAGCCGCTCGTTGGAGTCCCCTCGTTCGCGTCAGCCCCAAACTCGAAGAGGGGCTCGTCGAGCTCGGCGAGCTCTGCCGAGTTCATCGGGGTCAGGTCACTGGCGCTAACGCGGTGTGGGTGGCCGACCCCGCCGCAGTGAAGCTGCCCGACGAGGTGCTTTATCCGTCGATCACCAAGGCCAAAGAACTCTTCGCTGCCGGTGAGTCCCTGAATGACCTGTCCTCGCTGCGAGTCGTGATCGACCTGCCCAGCGACCTCGACGTACTGGACACGGCATCGCGCCGCAAAGTGGAGCGATTCCTCCGAGTTGCCAAGAACCAAGGTGCCGACGAGACGTACATCGCGAAGGCCCGTAAGGCGTGGTGGAGTGTGGGGCTCCGCGCCCCCGCACCGATCCTCGCCACCTACATGGCACGTCGGCCGCCAGCTTTCGTACGCAACAGTGCGGAGGCGCGGCACATCAACATTGCGCATGGTCTCTACCCTAGGTATGCACTGGCGCCAGCGGCCCTCGATAGTCTGGCTCACTACCTTCGGACGTCGGTGACGCTCGGCCAGGGCCGGACTTATGCTGGCGGCTTGACCAAGTTCGAGCCGCGAGAGATGGAGCGGCTCCCCGTACCGCACCCGGAGGTCCTGCTCCACCATGCCGCAGCAGATGCCACGAGTCTGGAGACCGGACGAGCTTGAGCAGCAGCGCAAGGCTTCGACCGAGTTCTTCAGGGCCGAGCGAACCAGCGAGCCGCTGGAGCAATACCTGGCACAGTTCGAAGTCTCCAAGGCTGCGATCGACACCATTTTGGAGATGACGGTTGACCTCGCAACAGTTGAGGACTCGGCCGCGGATGTTCTCGGAGATGCTGGCCTGGCTGATGTCGCTCGGTATCTGGCGTCTCCGCCGATCAGCGATGACGATCTTCGCACCCTTGCAGATTCGACAACCGCTCCATCCATAGTGAGAGCCGACCCAGAAGTCGCCCGGCGACTGATGGAGGCAATTCTCTTGGGCCTGGATCGCGAGCGGTTCCCTTGGTTCAGCGAGGGACGCCAAGCGAGTGAGGCAGAGAGGAATACGGCGGCAGTTTCTACCGCCGCCATGCACGCAATGCGGCGGATGGAGACCTGGCGCAGGAACAATGGGAGGCAGCTACAGGAATCGACTGTGAAATCCTTCCTTGCCAACCAGTGTGAATTCACAGAAGTACCGGCAAAGAATATCCCCAACCTTGGTCAGGCACCAAACCCTGGTGAGTTTTGTGGCGAAACGTCGGTGGGGTCACGAAAGGCAGACGTTGCCGTTCGCCTCCTTGACGGGCGACTGATGCCCATTGAATGCAAGGTTTCAAACAGCGAATCAAACAGCTATAAGCGCATCAACAACGATGCCGCCGCAAAAGCGACCGCCTGGACGAGTGAATTCGGGTCAGCCAACATTGTCCCTGCCGCAATGATGTCCGGCGTCTTCGCCTTGAACAACCTGAAATACGCTCAAGAAAAAGGATTGTACCTATTCTGGGCCCATGACATGAACCCGCTCAAAACTTTTCTGAATCCTTCCCGGAATACGTAGCACTATGATTGCTACGCGTCGAGTTACTCGGCGGACTGTTGCGTCGGACGCGGAAAATCAGGAACCTTTCCTCTGTCCCAGGTCGGTAGTTTTGTCCGTTGCCGTTCCGCGCTCCAGGTAAGCAGTCCCACCGTCGCCGCGGGCCTCGATGCCAGCGGTGGCACGACGTGCCAGCCGGGGGATGGTCAGCTCCGGCAGCTCTCCAGCGTCATGGAAGCGTAGCCACGAAGCCCGTCGGCCTGCAGCACAATGCGTCGGCACTCGTCCGCACAATGCGTCGGCACTCGTCCGCGCCGAGACGACCCCCGTCGAAGAGAAAGAGGACCTTGTCCCCTTCTTCCCGGTTCGGCGCCCAGGTCACGACGAGCAGGCGCCCGATGACCGGCCTGATGTCCAGCTCCTCATGAATCTCGCGCTTGCAGGCTTGCAAGGGCGACTCCCCAGTCTCTGCGGACCCGCCGGGGATATCCCGGTAGTCCTAATACATGGGCTCGAAGAGCAGGACCCGGTCAGCGTCATCGAAGAAAGGCGTCTCCGCCGCTATGCGGGGGTGGGCCATCTTCACTTCGTGCTCGTTCTCACTCACGCGACGAACTCTGACCGCCGAGAATGCCAACCCTGCGGGCCAATCTGCTACGGGCTGGCAGGGACAGCCTCGGGGCCGCGGACCCAACATGAAAAAGCCCAGGTCACACGGTGTGTGACCTGGGCTTCATCCGAGCCACCTGGGGCAATCGACCCCCGGCCTACGCATGACGAGCGCACGGGCATTCAGGCCGGCTCGTGACCGCTGGTGCCGCAGAGCGAGCCGATCCAGCCCGGTCTTCGCTGTGCGGAGGTCTCTCCTGATCCACTGCCGCACAGTCTCACGGGGTTTTCGGGAGACGGGCTGCCGCAGCGGCACGTCGAAGACCGGGCCCCGAAACCCCACCGAATCCGCTTCAGGCGGGCGCGGTTTCGAATGAAGAGGAAGTCCTCGAACCCGGGCTTCCTCTTCAGTTCGGGCAGGACGCGTAGCGGATGTGTCAATCGTTGATACGGTCCACCTGCATACTGTTGTGCCCTTGTCCAGGCGTGTTCAGGCACCTGAATTCGTTTCGCTGGGAGGGGAGAGCGAGGTACCAGTACTTTTGCAGGCAATCTCCCAGCGCCTTCTGGCCGTAGGCGTTGGGGTGCAGTGACTCTTCCTTCTCCCCCTGGGTGCCGCCACCGCCAGGGATGCCTTTCGAGATGAAACGCATCCACTCGGCATCTTTGCTCGGGATAGGGTTTTCCCTGTTCTCTCCCTTGTTGGCTTGGCGGACGCCTTTGGCGCACACTTCGTGGCCGTTGAAAGCGTTTTGCAGGTCGAGGAAATTCACGCCTGTTTCTGCTGCTGCGCTCCTGATCATCCGGGCGATTTCCGGCACCACGGTGGTGCGCGCCCAACTGGCATCCTGGTCATAGAACGGACACCCTCCAGGATTCCAGCGCGAAGAGGCGAAGCTGCCGGCCCCGACGTGGTACCGGAGTGCGCCACCCAACGGGAGCGGGGACGGATAGGACTGGAGGGTGATCACCTGTTCCGGGCGGGTGTTCCCCGCTTCGCGGAGCGTCGCTTTGACGGATTCTACTGCTCCGACAACTTTTTCCTTGACGCGGGGCAAGTTTTTGATGAGTTCGGGCTGCCAGCTCTTGTAGCAGTAGTCGGTGACCTTCTTGATGAATGTCATCGCGCATGCTGTGATGATGTTCGAGAATGCGAGATCATTTCCGCCGATAGAGATCTGCACCCTCGCGACGTCGGACTCATGTGCAATGGCAGACAGTAGATCGGCCTGGGGCGGCTCTCCCTTGAACTTCCTGCCGCTGGGGGACCTCAAGATGTGCTGCGTCTCTGCGCCGGAGCATGCGATGTTGATCGGCTTTACGTGGCCTGACCGCGCGCTGATGATCTCCGCGACGTCCGACCGGTGACACCCGGCTTTCCGCTCCTCTGTCCCTGGCGCCGCGTCAGGATTCTCGTACGACTGGCCGTAGATCTTCTTCGGGTCCGACACGCACACTTGGCCTTCGCATTCCGTTGCCCGATCGGTCCCGTTCATTTCGTTGTTTGAACTCGCTGACGTCGCCGCGTTTCCCTGCCAGCGACCTCCCTCCCCGGAGATGAAGCTGTCACCGATCGACACCACCGTCGTCGGCTTCTGCTGACGGGTGGTGTGGCCGGAGGACGCCTCCACCGGCGTCACGCCATGGGCCGTCACCAGTGCGCAAGCCGTCAGCACTCCACCCACCGCGGTCACTGTGCGACGCGATCGGGCAATGGCGTGAAGGCGAATTCGGCTGTCTCGCATATCCCTCCTAGAGGCCAGTGCACCGGATACCGGCGACCCGCGATTGTGTTGACTAACTGCTCGGATGAAGTGAAACCATTCGCCCGTACTCGTTTGTTCACTCTTATGGGGCGCCCTGCGTGGAACCCGAAACGCCTGTTTCTTTTGCCGTGCTCTCTCTTCGGTCCGTGCCCGGGAGCGCGACAGGTTTTGTCCCAGCGGTCCGCCGGTATGCGTACCGAGATCTGCTCGCTGCGCACCGGCCCGCGGTACAACGCCGCCGGGGCGACGGGGCACTTCGCGCGGCATACGTCGCACTCGGGCGGCTGCCAGAAGGGAGAGGAGGTGGCGGTCTTGTCGTACCTGGTCGCGACGCGCCACCGCGCGCCGGCCGCCGCGGTCCGACCCACGGCTACTGCCTGGCCGGGCTCAGGCGGAGGCGCGGGCGAGGGTGCCTGCGGTGAGCGTGGTCAGCATCTCCTGCAGGGCGGTCACGAAGTCCAGCTTGAATGCGGTGAGTGAGGGGTCGGCGTCGTAGGCGGCGAGCATCGCCGGAGAGGGCCGTGCGTGTGTCCACACGGCGCCGACGGCCATGATCATGGCTGCGGTCAACTGCGGTGCGCTGTTGCCCAGTTCAGGAAGGTGCTGGTGGGCCAACGCCGCGATGTCGGCGACGTTGGCCACGGCCGCACGCTTGTAGCGGGCGGCCACCTGCGGGGAAACGTTGTGTTCCAGTACGCCCGCCTGCGCGCTCAGCAGGTCGCACAGGACCCGGCGTTGAGCGAGGGAGCCCGCGATGACGGCGGCGAACTGGTCTGCACGCCGGCCCGCCGGAGCGTCCTGGTCGATGCCGGAGTGCGCAAGGGCAGGCAAGTCGGCCACCCACTGCCGCCAGGCACGGTCGAGCAGCTCCAGCAGGATCGCCTCACGCGATTCGAAGTAGCGCAGCACATTGGACTTGGCCAGCCCGACGCGGCGGCTCAGCTCGTTCAGGCTGATCTCGCCGATGGACATCTCTTCGAGCATGGCGGCAGTGGTGTCGAGGATGGCCTGGCGCCGTACCTCACGCTGCTCCTCACTGCGCGCGCGCTGGAAGTTCGTCATGCCCCCAGGTTACAGACTGGCGGTCCTTTGACATCAGACCGGCGGTCTTCTACGTTGGGGCCGCAGGAAAACAGACCACCGGTCCGACAAGGGGGCGGTCTTGGGCTGCGCACCAGGACCGACGCCCTTCCTCGACGACGTCGTCCACGGGGGGGCTGTCTCGACATTGCCGACCGGCTCTGGGCGGACGACAGGCTCTGGCGCGACGGCAGCCCAGGAGAACACCACGGCACCGACGCCGCCAGGAAGTTCTGGCGGCCCAGTGCCGCCGGGGCCTTCAGCGGCATGCCCCCGCACAGCATCCAGGTCCTGCCCGAAGCCGCCTTCGCCGAGGACACCCTCGGCATGCTCTTCCAACTCGGCATCACGGCCCTGCCGAGCGCCGCATGGCCGGGCACACATCAACGAATCCGAGGAGCGTGACAACGGTGAACCACTGGACTCCCGACGACATCCCCGACCAGACCGGCCGCACAGCGCTGATCACCGGCGGGAACAGCGGGATCGGACTGGAAACCGCCCGCGCGCTCGCCCGGCACGGGGCCCGCGTCATCCTGGCCGGCCGCAGCCGGACCAAGCTGGACCAGGCCGCGGAGGCTGTGCGCGCCGCGACCCTCGACGCCCGCACGGACACCCTCGTCCTCGACCTCTCCGACCTCTCCTCCGTCCGCGACGCGGCCACCCGAATCGCCGAGACCGAGACACTCGACCTGCTCTTCAACAACGCCGGCGTGATGAACCTGCCCGAGCGGCGGACCACCCACGACGGCTTCGAGATGACGGTCGGCACCAATCACCTCGGCCACTTCGCCTTCAACGCCCAAGTCTGGCCCGCCGTGCGCCGATCGTCCGCACCGCGAGTGGTCACCGTCAGCGCCCTCGCGTCACGGTGGCCGATAGGCGGACTGGACGACCTGATGAGCGAAAAGAGCTACCGCGCCATGGGCGCCTACGCCAAGTCCAAGCGCGCCAACATCGTCTACACCCTCGAACTCGCGCGCCGCACCGCAAGCAGCCCCGTCGAGGCGCTCGTCGTCCACCCGGGGACGGCGATGACCGGCCTGCAGCAGCACGGCAACGGCACCCTGAGCCGCATGGTCACCCCGATCGCCGCACGCCTGCTCATGGGCTCGGCCGAGGGTGCCGCCTGGCCCTCCCTGTACGCGGCGACCAGCCCGTACGTCCAGTCGGGCAGGTTCATCGGTCCCGCCGGACGCGACCAGACCTCCGGCGCGCCCAAACCCGCCAAGCTCCCCACAGGCGCCGACGACCCGGCGCAGGGCAGGCGGCTGTGGGCGGCGAGCGAGCAGCTCACAGGTGTCCCCTTCGACCTCGAAGCCGGGGCCGCCATCTAGGGTCCGTGCTCACGGATCGCCAGGCGGTGGACCGCGGCGGCGTGGTACGCCGCCATGAACTCACCGATGAAGAGCGGAAGTTACTCCCTCCGCACATTCCACGGGCCGCGACGGGCCGGCCGCCGCGGGCGGA
Organism: Streptomyces axinellae; assembly: GCF_039532135.1. Lineage (NCBI taxonomy): Bacteria > Bacillati > Actinomycetota > Actinomycetes > Kitasatosporales > Streptomycetaceae > Streptomyces > Streptomyces axinellae. The sequence continues at coordinate 293,418 of NZ_BAAARJ010000005.1, read as the reverse complement.
AGACCGCCGGGTGGTCAACGGCACGGTCCACAAAATACCGACAGGGGTCTCTTGGCGTGACCTGCCGGAACACTTCGGGCCCCGGCAGACGGTCTCCACCCGCTTCCGCCGCTGTGCGCTCGACGGGATCTTCACCCGGGCCCTGCATCAGATCCAGGCCCGGGCGGACGAGGCCGGTGACATCGACTGGCTGGTCCAGGTCCAGCAGGTGGACTGCTGCCGCACCCTTTGGAGTTGAGGCCGACGCTTTTCGCGGCTTGCGATGCCGCCACGACGAGATGGCCGAGCCTCGACGGAGCATGGACAGCGCCGCCCTCGATCCGCACGGGCCGGACCGCGTGCAGCGCTGGCGCCTGCTTCGTCTCCTCGGCCGTGGCCCTTGGCGATCGCGTCTGCGATGGCTTCCGGAGTCACCAGGTGGACTGCTTCCTCCGGGTCCATGCCCGATTGCTGAGCCAGCGTCTCGACAAGGTGCGCGGCGACGCCCTGCACAGCGACAGCCTCCACCTCGACCCCGTGGGTCAGGAGCACGGCGCCGGCCTGTGCGCTCCCCCCGCGCTCCCCTTGGGCGGGGCGTCACGAGAAGACGGGCCCGTCATGCACCCGAGCGCCGCCCAGTACGCGAAAAAGCCCAGGTCACACAGTGCGTGACCTGGGCTTCAGATGAGCCGCCTAGGGGAGTCGAACCCCCGACCTACGCATGACGAGCACGTCAGCGGTCATGCTTCGGCGTGCCGCCGGGTGACCCACGATGCCGTTTTCCCAGATCAGAGCACACATCACGGTCCGACGGTTCGTGTCCCGTGTTGCACCGTCCATAGGCGTCCGCGCTCCCCTTGCGCTCCCCCATGAGCAAAGAGTGACCCACGAAAGTCAGCCTGCGATCCGCAGCCTTCCAACCCGCATACCTGTAGAGAGGACACAAGGTCGGGCTTTGGAGGCGGCGCTCATCTTCTTCGCATACTCATCACCGTGACCTTCGATTGTCGTCCCGACTGTTCGTGGCCTGTCGTTGCCGGGGCCCGCGGACCCCTGGGGCTGGCGGGGGCGGAACGGGAACCACCCCGCATGCACGGGGACCACTACGGCGGGTCGGTGATGACGGAGTCGACGCAGGGACCCACCCCGCATGCGCGGGGACCGCCACGTCCTGCGCCATACCTTCGCTTCGGTCCAGGGACCAACCCCCACACATGCGGGGCTGTTCCCTCGCCGCCGTCGCCGCCGTCGAGGTCGAGGTGGTGGTCCCCGCGCATGCGGGGCTGTTCCCAGCGGCTGCTGAAGAAAGGCCGCAAGGCCGCCGTGGTCCCCGCGCATGCGGGGCTGTTCCCGGCCTCAGAGAAGTCGCGACCACCCGTGTCAAGTGGTCCCCGCGCATGCGGGGCTGTTCCCCCTCCCGCCTCACGGGATCGCGCTTTTTCGCAGTGGTCCCCGCGCATGCGGGGCTGTTCCCCGGTGTGGAAGGTGCGCCGCCCCCAGTGCTGGGTGGTCCCCGCGCATGCGGGGCTGTTCCGTGGGAGGGCCGGTGGCTCATCGGGTGGTTTTGTTCACGAGATTGGACAGCGTCTGTTCACGACTTCGGGAGGCGCTTCAACCGTGTCGTGTTCGATTGTCACCGCCTGTGGGCGGCGTCTGCGACCTTTACAGGCTGGTTGCTGTTGTGGTCCGCAGAGTTCCGTAGCCAGTCGCGTGAGCGGCGAGTGGGTGTGGGGGTGGTGAGGATGGCGAGGCAGGTGATGACAAGGGCGATGCCTGCCCAGCCGGTTGCGGGGAGGCGTTCGCCGACGACCAGGACTGCGAGGACAGCGGCGACGGCCGGTTCGAGCAGGGACAGGGTGGTGGCGGTGCTCGCGGGCACGTGGGCGAGGCCCCAGCCGAAGAGGACGTAGCCGGCGAACATCGGGACAAGCGCCATGTACGCGCCAACGGCGGCGTTGGGCCAGGAGGCGATCAGCGGCGCGCCCGTGATCACCAGGACGGGCAGGAGGAGGAGTCCGCCGATCCCGAAGACGGCGCCCATCGCCGCGCGGGAGGGGATCTGGCGGCTGATGAGCCGGTGCGCGGCCCAGGAGTAGAGGGCATACGTGGCGGCGGCGATGAGCCCGAGGCCGATACCGAACAGGGTGCCGGTCGTGGAGGTGCGGCCGGTGCTGTCGGTGGCGTGAGCGGCTTCGGCGACGCAGAGCAGGACGGTGCCGAGGAGGCCCGGGGTGGCCGCGAGCAGCCAGCGGCGGGTGAGCCGGCGGCCGTCCACAATGCGTTCGATCAGGGCGGAGGCAAGCGGGGCGGTGCCGATCGAGACGACGGTGCCGACGGCGACTCCGGCAAGGTGCATGGAGCTGTAGAACGCCAGGGGGTAGACCGCCACCGAGGCAGCGCCCAGCAGGACCGTGCCGCGCTGCTCACGCAGGCTGGCGATGTTGTCGGCGATCTGTGGAGCGGCGATGAGGGCCTGGAGAAGCCCGCCCAGGCCCATGGCCGCAGCGCCGATGGCCACTGGGCCCACGTCCGGGGCGAAAGTGGCGGCCGTACCGGTGGTGCCCCAGAGCACGGAGGCGGCCAGCACGCACAGAGCCCCGATTCCCGCGGACCGGCCGCGGCCGAGGCCGGTCACAGCCGGTCCAGCAGAGCCGCGGCGATCGAGCGGGCGTGCTGGACGCGCTCACCGTCGCCCTCCAGGCCGGCGCGGGCCACCGCGCCCTCCAGGAGGAAGGACAGATGCTCGGCCGCGACGCGGGCTTCTTCGGGCCAGCCGGGCAGCAGCAGCTCCAGGTGGCCGGCGATCAGGTGCTCGACCTGCTCCTTGTGGGCGCGCACCACGGCCCGGCCCTCGTCGTCGGCCGGGAGTTCGGCGGCGGCGTTCAGCAGCCCGCACCCGCGAAAGCCGTGCTCGTACGCGAACGCCGCGTGGTCCGCGTAGGCGTCGAAGACGGCCAGCACACCTTCACGGGGGCCGTCGGCGTGCTCCAGCCGGGCCCGGTAGAGGCCGAGCCACTCCTCGTGCCGGGCGTCAAGGTAGGCCCGGACCAGGTCGGCTTTGGAGGCGAAGTTGTTGTACAGGCTCATCTTCGCCACGCCGGCCTCGGCCGTGATCGTGTCGATGCCGGTCGCCGCCACGCCGTCGGCATAGAAGCGCCGGGCCGCCGCCTCCAGAAGCCGTTCCCGGGCTGGCCGCCGTCGTTCCGTTCTCGCGTCGGTCTCGCGCATCACAATCCAAACTAGGTAGGTAGGTCTACCTAGAGTAGAGGGTGGACCGGAACTGTGGAAAGTCGCGTAGGCACCCCTCGCTCAGACCGTAGAGGCAGAGGGCGCCGAACAGGCCGTCCTGCGCCCACACCCTTCGATTCCGGGCGAGGCAGCGGTGCCTCCCAAAGTCATGAACAAGTGCTGTCGTAATTCGTGAACAAAGCCACCTAGCAGTAACTCCGGCGGAACTGTCACACGTCGTTGCTCATGCCGGAACCCTGAGACCGGAAAGAACTACGGCAAGACGTGCCCGAAGCTCAAGAACCGCCGTCACGGGACCTGGTCCATCCGCCACGAGCTGACCAACCGCCCAGATGGTACGCGTCGCGAATTCCGACGCAGCGGATTCGAGACCTCCAACGATGCAAAGGAGGAGATCAACAAGGTTCGCGCACTTCTCGCCATACCGGACGAGGACGACCCGGCGGGTCATGTGGCAATCAGCGACATGCTGGAGGACTGCGCGCGGAAGAAAGAGCCGCTTCCCGATTACGAGGAAACGCGTCGGCGCCTCGCAGCAGGACAAGCACTCAACCCGAAGATGACGGTAGCCGAATGGCTCGACATCTGGCTCGCGGGGAAGAAACGGCTCCGCAAGGGGGGCCACAGCCGCTACGACACCGACATCCGGGTCCATCTCAAGCCTCACCTGGGCGAGGTGCGTCTCGACAAGCTCAATGTGCCCCACCTGGACCGCATGTTCGATGCGATCAACGAAAAGAACATCGAGATCCAGGAACAGAACGATCAGCGACGCGCAGCCATGAAAGAGCTGAAGGAAATCCCGTGGAAGGGCGCAGAGAACCGGGCACGAAGGAAATGGATGAAGGTGGCTATCGAAGAGATGCCGCCCTATCGTCGCATTACGAGTGTCAGTACCCAGCAGCACATCAGGGCCACGATTCGGGCAGCCCTGAAAACGGCGATTGCCCAGCGCGTCATCCCGAACTACAACCCGGCTGAACATGTCGAGCTGCAGCCCGGCACCAAGCCCAAGGCGCTCATCTGGACTGACGAACGCATCGCCCGGTGGAAGGAGACCGGGGAGAAGCCTTCGCCGGTCATGGTCTGGACTCCCGAGCAGACGGGGCAGTTTCTCGACCACATCACTAGCACCCGCCTGGAGATGATGTGGCGGCTCGTTGCCTTCCGCGGCCTCCGGCGAGGGGAAGCCTGCGGTCCGCGTTGGGTGGATCACGACTACAACAACGCAGCCCTCGATGTCGCGACCCAGCTCGTCCAGGACGGCTGGGAGGTCCTCGAAGGCGTGCCGAAGACCAACAGCGGCATCCGCACAGTGGCGCTCGACGCCGAGACCAACGAAGGTCTAAAGCTCCACAAGGAGCACCAGGACGCGGCGCGCCGCGAATGGGGTCCTGCCTGGCAGGAGACCGGCCGGATCTTCACCGAGGAGGACGGCTCCCAGCTCCATCCGGGCAAGGTGTCGGACCTCTTCGACCGTCTGGTGGCCGAGGCGGGCCTGCCTCCGATCCGGCTCCACGATCTGCGCCATGGTGCCGCGCCCCTGATGCTGCCGCTGGCGTCGATATCAAGGTCGTGTCCGAGACGCTCGGGCACAGCGATTCCCGGATCACCCGCGATGTCTATCAGTCCGTACTCGACGACCTCGCCCGTGCCGCCGCAGAAGCGGTCGTTAAGCTCGTCCCCCGGGCTCCTGGAGTCGTGCTGTCGGCGATCGAGCAGCGGGGGCAGCAGGTCGCTGCCGCCATCGGCACATCGCCTGAGTGCAGCTGCACGTGTACCTGCGGCGCCGGGGCTCCCACACCGCTCACCGCATAACCTCCGCCAACACGCTGATGGGCCCGGACGATTCGCTGTCCGGGCCCATCAGCACTTGGTCGGGTTGCACGCACCCACCGTGCCCGCCATGCGAGTCTTCAGGACCTCAGCGACGGGCCCGACGGCCGGTCTGAAGCGGGCTGGAAGTGGTGCGGATCCTGAGTGGGCGTGGCCTCGGAGGCGTGGTGCGCTCGATCTGCTGCATCAGGCTGCGGGACCGTCCCGACAGTTCGTGCCCCAGCTCGATGAGCGCGCGACGCGTGCGCCACCAGCGGAGCGTATGGGCGGCGACCGCGACCGGAGACAGAGCGAGCAGCCCCGCGTACGCCGGGAGGGAGGAAACGCTGACTCCCTGGCTCGCCGGCCAGATCGCGAGGGCCACAGGGAGCGCAATCGAGGCAACAAGGAGACTTTGTTGGCGGCGCGGCAACGCGAAAAGAGCACCGCGCCAGGTCCGGGCGTTTGCTCTGTCGGCTACACGGGTTCCCAGCTTCCCAAGTTCCTCTGCTCGCTCCCGCAGGCTCGCCCGCGCTCGTCCCACGGGCATTGGCTGCTCGGACAGAACGCGGGCGATCTCTGCTGCCCTCCCGCGCCATCGGGCACGGGCCACCGGACGCGGTCGTCGGCCCGTCACTTCTTGGTACTGGTGCCGCACGAGGATCACGATGATGAGAGCCGTGAACATAGCGCCGGTCAACGCCGACCGCCCGCCCTCACCGATCTGCGACACGGTGTAACCCCCGGCCAGGCCGCCGGCCAGGGACCCCAGCAACGGTGTCATGAAGCCCGAGAAATACCGTTCGTCAGGCAACTCGTGCAGGCGGCGTTCGAAGTTCGTCACTCGTCGATGCAGCAACAGCGATATCGACTCGCCCAGCAGTACAGACAGGACGTACGCCGCCTCGGCGCCGACCGCTGCCGCCCATATGTACTTCTCCATGCTCGGCAGCGTAGGCAGCAGGGGCCAGGTTGGGTGGACCTTCCTGGGCCCGGGAGCTGGCAAGGGTCAGTGGTGCCTGTCACCGGGCTCGCCGTTGCGAAGCTGCCGCGCCAGATCCGTGTGGTAGCGCATAACGGGAACGGCGCCGGAGTCCGTTTCAGCCTGACCGTGGTCTTCTCCGCACGGGCAGATACTCCAGTCCCCCGACTCGACCCGGTTCGCCACTTCATCCACCAGGCCAGCCAGCTCGTCGAGTACGCCGACTTCGACCGCTGCCGCTCCCTCTGCGTGGCCCTTCGCCAGGGCAGCGCCGATTTCCGTGGCCAAGTCCAGCAGGTGTGCTGCGGCGGCGCCCCCGGAGTTGAGCCCCGCGTATTTCCCCGCCTGTGACGCCGCCATGACGAGGTGGCCGAGCGACTCGACGGGCACGTTGACAGCGCCGTCGTCGATCCGTACCGGCCGCACCGCGTGGACCGCCGGCGTACGTCGCTGTTCCTCAGCCGTGGCCTTGACGATCGAGTCTGCGATGACCTCCGGCGTCACGAGGTGCACTGCCTCTTCCGGGTCCATGCCGGATTGCTGGGCCATCGCTTCGATAACGTGCGTGGCGACGCCCCGCACCGCTGCCGCCTCCACCTCGACTCCATGGGTCAGGAGCACGGCGCTGGCCTGTGTCACGAGGGAGCGGAAGGGGACGGTGTCTATCGGGTTCGCCACGACCCCAGCCTAGGCCCGGCTCTTGGAGCACTTCTACAAACTCCGAATTCAGCCTCGAAGATCCCGCGTGGAAGCGGGACAGCGTCGCAGGCACTCCCCGCGCGCTCCCCTCTGCACAAGCTCTGCGCTCATGCGCTCCCCTCGCGATCCCCTTGGACCAGGGGGCACGGACGCGGGTGACAGTGGGGCCTCCGGACACTGGCCAGATCATGAGAAAGCCCAGGTCACATCGGGTGTGACCTGGGCTTCAGATGAGCCGCCTGGGGGAGTCGAACCCCCGACCTACGCATTACGAGTGCGTCGCTCTGGCCGACTGAGCTAAGGCGGCAATGTGCGTGCGACCAGCGTGGCAGCCGCTGCGGCGATAAGTCTACAGGGTTTGCGGGGGTGCTCCGGACGGGGTGCTGATGGGGGCGAAGGGGCAGGTCAGTGGCAGGTTGTGCCGTCCTTGGGGGGCTTGCCGGCTACCAGGTAGGCGTCCACCGCCTTGTTCACGCAGTCGCTGCCGCGCTGGTATGCCGTGTGGCCGTCGCCCTCGTAGGTCAGCAGGCGGGCCGAGGAGAGCTGGCCGGCCAGGCCGCGGGCCCAGCGGTAGGGGGTGGCCGGGTCGCGGGTGGTGCCGACCACCACGATCGGGTCGGCGCCCTTGGCGGCGATGCGGTGCGGCGCGCCCGTGGCCTTGTGCGGCCAGTTGCCGCAGTTCAGCGCCGCCCAGGCGAAGCCGCGGCCGAAGACGGGGCTGGCCTTCTCGAAGGAGGGCAGGGCCTCGCGCACCGCGTCCGCGTCGTCGAAGGCCGGCGGGAGGTCGATGCAGTTCACGGCGGGGTTGGCGTACATGATGTTGCTGTAGACGCCGTCGGGGCCGCGTTCGTAGTAGTCGTCGGACAGGGCCAGCAGCTCGGCGCCGTCGCCCTTCTTGCCCGCCGTGAGAGCTTCGCGCAGTATGGGCCAGGAGCCCTCGTCGTACATGGCGCGGATCACGCCTGTGGTCGCCTGCGCCTCGGTGAGCGTGCGCTGGGAACCGGTCTTCAGCGGCTTGCGGTCCACGCGCTCGAAGAACGCGCTCAGGCTGTCGCCCGCCTCCTTGACGCCGCCCTTGCCCAGCGGGCAGCGGGACTTCTTCGCGCAGTCGCGGGCGAACGCCCGGAACGCGGTCTCGAAACCGGCCGTCTGTTCGCGGTTGACGCGGCGGGAGGAGAGGGACGGGTCCATCGCACCGTCGAGTACGAGACGCCCGGAGTTCTGCGGGAACAGTCCCGCGTACGTCGCGCCGAGGTAGGTGCCGTACGAGGCACCGACGTAGTGCAGCTTCTTGTCGCCGAGCGCCGCGCGCAGGACGTCCATGTCGCGGGCCGTCTCGACGGTGGAGACGTGCCCGAGCAGTGTGCCGGTGCGCTTCTCGCAGCCCTTGGCGAACTTCCCGTACGCGGCGGTCAGTTTCTGCGCCTCGCTGTTGTCGTCGGGCGTTTGATCGACCCGGATGTACTGGTCCATCTGCCTATCGCTCAGGCACTCGACGGGCTTGCTGCGGCCGACCCCGCGGGGGTCCATGCCGACGAGGGCGTAGCGCTTGCGCACCTTCGCCGGGTAGGCGAGCCCGGCCGACTGCTGAACGTAATCGACCGCGGAGCCTCCCGGTCCGCCCGGATTGACCTGCAAGGAGCCGCCCTTGCCCGTCCCCTTCTCGGGCTTCGTACGGGTCACAGCCAGCTGGATCTCATCCCCGGAGCCGCCTTTGGCACCGTCCTTGGTGCCGCCCTTGGCGCCGCCCTCCGAGCTGCCCTTGGTGCCGTCCTCCGCGCCGCCCTTCGGATGCTCGTAATCCACGGGCACCCGCAGCTTGGCGCACTGGAAGCCGGCGGGGCCGCAGTCGTGCCAGGCGAGCTTCTGGTCGTAGTACGGCCGCAGTTCGTCCGGGACGCGCTCGGGCAGGGGCTTGAGCGGCGGAGCGGGCGCGCCCGCGCTGCTACTGCTCGCCGAGGCCCCGGATTGCGGCCGGTCGGACGAATCGCCGCTCGTGCAGCCGGAGATCAGCAGCGCGCCCGCGGTCAGCGCGCCGAGCGTGGAGAGCGCGGCCCGCGGGCCACTCAGCAGGCGTGTGTGGTCCATCAAGGAGTCCCTCCGCTCGCGGCACGTACTCGGCCGCACCTGGGGGGAGCGTATCCGGGCCCGCGTGTCAGCCATGCCCGCTCCCCCGCTTCCTTGCTCGTACGAGTGAGCCCCCGTCCACCTGCCATACGGGAGCCTCCCGGACGAGGCAAGCGGTCTCCTCCGTGCTCCCGTCCCCCCTGGGGGCGTGGGGCGCCCGCTCAGCCCGCTCTCAAGGCCATCGTCATCGCCTCCACCGCCAGCAGCGGCGCCACGTTGCGATCCAGCGCGCGGCGGCAGTCGAGCACCGCTTCGATACGGCGCAGCGTCTGCTCGGGGCGCGAGGCGGCGGCGATCCGGCCGATGGACTCGGCCGCCTCGTCGTGCGAGAGGGCCACCGAGGAGCCCAACTGCCGTGCCAGCACGTCCCGGTAGAAGCTCGTGAGGTCGGTCAGTGCCAGGTCGAGGGAGTCGCGCTGGGTACGCGTGGCACGGCGCTTCTGCTTGTCCTCCAGCTCCTTCATCGCCCCGGCCGTGCCGCGCGGCATCCGCTTGCCCTCGGACCCTCCGAGGGCCGCCCGCAGCTCCTCGGTCTCCTTGACGTCGAAATCCTCGGCGACCTGCTTGGCGTCCTCGGAGGCGGCGTCCAGCAGCTCCTGGGCGGCGCGCAGTGCCTGCCCCACATCGTCCACCCGGGCGGGCAGCTTCAGCACGGCCGTGCGCCTGGCGCGGGCCCGCTCGTCGGTGGCCAGTCTGCGGGCCCGGTCGATGTGGCCCTGGGTGGCGCGGGCGGCGAAGGCGGCCATGCCCGGTTCGATCCCGTCCCGCCACATCAGCAGGTCCGCCACCGCGTCCACCGGGGGCGTACGCAGGGCCAGGTGGCGGCAGCGCGACCGGATGGTGGGCAGCACGTCTTCCGTGGAGGGGGCGCACAGCAGCCATACCGTGCGCGGCGCGGGCTCTTCGACGGCCTTCAGCAGGACATTTCCCGCGCCCTCGGTGAGGCGGTCCGCGTCCTCCAGCACGATCACCTGCCAGCGGCCCCCGGCGGGCGACATCTGTGCCCTGCGCACGAGGTCGCGGGTCTCCTTGACGCCGATGGTGAGCAGGTCGGTGCGGACGACCTCGACATCGGCATGGGTGCCCAGCATCGCCGTGTGGCAGCCCTCGCAGAAGCCGCAGCCCGGCTCGCCGCCCAGCGCGCGGTCGGGGCTCACGCACTGGAGCGCGGCGGCGAACGCGCGCGCCGCCTGCGCCCGCCCCGCGCCGGGCGGGCCGGTGAACAGCCACGCGTGGGTCATGGCCGATCCGGACAGCCGGGCGGAGCCGCGCTCCGCGCCCTCCGCCGTCACGAACGCGTCAGCGTCGCGGGACGCGGCGCCCAACTGCCGCGCCGCCCGCTCCTGCCCCACCATCTCGTCCCAGACCGCCATGCCCCCATTGTCCCGGACGCCTGTGACAGCCGGTCCCGCCCGCCGCCTTACGGCCGCCGCGCGAGGGGACTGCTACCGGTTCCGCCCGCGGTCGGCGATTCCGCCCGCGGTCACCGGTTCCGCCTGCGGTCTTCCTCGCGGTCGGCGTCCTCGTGCGGGCCGAGCAACTCGTCGGCGAGCGTGGGTGCGTCGTCCATCGGGGTCTCCTCGGCCCAGGAGGGGCGGGGGCGTCCGCCCTCGTCCACCTGCGGCAGCTCCCGTGTGCGGTCCTCAGCGTCCGCGTACGCGTCCCCGTCCCTGCCGCCGCGTCCGCCGCCCTCGGTGACCTGGGGCAGCACGGTCGTCTCGTCGGCGTCGGAGACCTGCGGGAGGACCGTGGTCTCCTCGTGGTCGTGGCCGGAGACCTGCGGCAGGACGGTTGTCTCGTCGTTGTTGCCGGACGGAGAGGACGCGGGGGGCGTGGCGGACGCCGGGGGCGACGCCTGCGGGATCTGTGTCGTGTCCGCCTCGGTGCCGTCGGGCGCAGCGGCCCGTGACGAGGCATCCGGTGCGCTTTCCAGGGCATCAGGTGTGACCTGCGGAATCTGCGCGGTGTCCGCCTCGGTCCCGTCCGGGGAAACCGCGGCATCCGGTGCGACCGTCCCTTCGGACTCCGGAGACGAAGCCGGGGACGACGAAGTGGCGGACCCCGCCGCCCCGTCCTTCCGCAGGGAGTGCGACGCGCGCGGCTCGTCGTCCGTCCCGTGCGACGTCTGGGCCTGAGCGGCCCTGCGCGCCTCCTCCGCCCGCAGCAGCGCTTCCTCTGCCTTGCGCTGGCGCTCCTGCCGCCGCTCCTCCGCCTCGGCGCGCAGCTTCGCCTCCTCGGCGGCACGCTGACGCAGCCGCTCCTGCTCCTGCTCGTAGGCGCGCTGTTCGGCCTCCCGTCGTGCGCGCTCCTCCTCGGCCTTGCGGCGCGCCTCCTCGGCCTGCTTCCTGGCCTCCTCGGCGCGGCGTGCCTCCTCGCGCCGGCGCTCCAGCTCGGCCTCGCGGCGCTTGCGCTCTTCCTCCTCGCGGCGCAGTTTCTCCAACTGCTCCTTGCGCTCGCGCTCCTTGCGCTCCTCCTCGGCCTTGCGCGCCGCTTCTTCCTCTGCCCTGCGCCGGGCCTCTTCCTCTGCCTTCTTGCGGGCCTCTTCCTGGGCCTTCTTCTCGGCTTCGGACAGCGGCAGCACCTGGTCGAGGCGGTGACGCACGACGGTGGTGACGTCCTCGGGCTCCTGGCCGCCATCGACGACGAGGTAGCGGGCCGGGTCGGCGGCGGCGAGGGTCAGGAATCCGGAGCGCACCCGCTGGTGGAACTCTGCGGGCTCGGACTCCAGCCGGTCCGGCGCCTCGGTGAACCGTTCCCGCGCGGTGTCCGGCGCGATGTCCAGCAGCACCGTCAGGTGCGGGACCAGGCCGTCGGTGGCCCAGCGGGAGATGCGGGCGACCTCGGTCGGCGACAGGTCGCGCCCCGCGCCCTGGTAGGCGACGGAGGAGTCGACGTAGCGGTCGGAGATGACCACAGCCCCGCGCTCCAGCGCGGGCTTGACCACCGTATCGACGTGCTCGGCCCGGTCGGCCGCGTACAGCAGCGCCTCGGCGCGGTGCGAGAGCCCGGCGGAGGAGACGTCCAGGAGGATGGAGCGCAGCCGCTTGCCGACGGGCGTCGAGCCGGGCTCCTTGGTGACGACGACCTCGTGGCCCTTGCCCCTGATCCACTCGGCGAGCGCCTCGACCTGTGTGGACTTGCCGGCGCCGTCGCCGCCCTCCAGGACGAGGAAGAAGCCGGAGCCGGCCGGGGACTGCGCGGGCCGGCCGCCGCCGAACGCCTCCAGCAGGTCGCGGCGCAGCGGCACACCCTGCCGGTCGTCCGTGCGTCCCAGCAGCAGCGCGCCGACCGGCAGCAGCAGCGCGCCGACGAGCATCAGCGTGAAGGACGCGCCGCCGTGGTCGAAGACGAAGGCGCCGTTCTCCACGCGGTGCGGCCCGATGAGTGCGGCGACCACGGGCGCGAGCACCGCGGCGACCCCCAGCGACAGCCGGACGACGGCCTGAAGGTGCTCGGTGGTGCGGGAGCGGCGGGAGTCCTCGGTCTCCTGGTCCAGCAGGGTGTGCAGGGTGTTGGCCGCGATACCGGCGCAGACTCCGGCCAGCAGCGTCAGCGCGATCACGGTCGCCGTGTCGGAGACGAGCCCGGCGGCCAGCAGTGCGAGGCCGGTGAGCCCGATGATGAGCGCGAGCAGCCTGCGCCGGGAGAGCGCGGGCAGCGTGCGGGGCGCCAGCCGGATACCCGCGCCGGTGCCGCCGGTCAGCATGAGGGTCAGCAGTCCGAAGGCGACGGGGCCGCCGCCCAGGTCGGCGGCGTGCAGCGGGGCGAGGGCGACGGCGGCGGCGATGGCTCCGGCGATCGCGGCGCCCGCGAGCACCAGCAGCGGGACGGCGCCGGTACGGCCCTTGTCGGTGCCGGTACCCGTGCCGGTCCTGGGCCTGCGCAGCCCCTCCAGCGGGGAGCGCGGGCGCGGTCCGGCCGCGTCGGGCAGTTCGAGGAAGTAGACGACCGAGGCGGCTGCGGCGAACAGCCCGGCGGCGACGTACGAGGCGAGCGCGCTCTGGTGTGCGCCGAACCAGTCGATGCCGGTGCCCAGCAGGTTGCTGATCAGTGTGACGACGACCAGCAGCGCCGCGGCGAGCGGCAGCGCGACGAAGCCGGAGCGCAGCCACAGCCTGCGCAGCGCGTCGCGGTGGTCGGGCAGCGCGCGTACGGCGGCGCTCTCCGGCGGGGCCGCCGGGAGCAGGGCGGGCGCCGTGCTGTCCCGCGTGACGGTCGAGAGCCGCTCGGCGGCGCCCATGACGAAGACGGTGATCAGCAGTACGGGGAAGGCGCTGCCGGGCGTCCAGTCGATCCACAGCGGCGCGACGATCAGCGCCAGCACCCGCACGACGTCGGCGCCGAACATCGTCCAGCGCCGGTCCAGGACCTTCTTCCTGCCCTGGCCACCGGTCGCCGCCTGGCCGCCGTCACCCGGTGCGGCCTCACCCTGCGCGGCGTTCTCCTTACCGGAGTTCTCGTTGCCGGCGTTCTCGTTGCCAGTGCCGTCCTTCCCGGCATCGCCCTTCCCGGCGCCACTCTTGCCCGTACTGCCCTGCCCGGCGTTGACGAGCGCGGCCACGGGCCCCAGGAGCACGGCCCCGAACAGGAGGGTGGACAGCAGCCTGAGTCCGAGGACGGAGGCGACGACGAGGGCCATCCCCCGGTACTCGCCGCCGAACACCGGGTCCCCCGCCACGCCGCGTACGGCTGCCGCCTGCATCGCCAGCAGCAACAGCACCAGCAGAGCCAGCATGTCGCCGATCCCGCTGGTGAACTGGGCGCTCCACAGCCGCCGCAGCGGCGGGAAGCGCAACAGCGCGCTGACGGCGCCCTCGCGGGATTCCGCGGCCAGGGAGTCATCGGGGGCGGTAGGGGACTGAGACTTCATCCCGCCAGCGTATAGGGAGCGTCCGCCCATCGTTTGTTTGCCCGAACATCTGTACCTAGCACTGCCCGCCCCAGTGACCAGATCCGGCCACCGAGGCGCCCCCGGGCCGAAACCCGACCCCGGAGCCGGGCCGGAGACCCGGGCGGGAGACCGCCGCCGGATCTGGGGCAGGACTCGGGCAGCGCCCGGAATCAGGGCCCGGCCGGGGCCGGCGCGGGACCCGGAAGCAGGGCCAAGGACGGGCCGGAACCGGAGCCGGGATCAGCCGGAGCCAGGGTCAGCCGGAGCCGGTTCGGAGCACGGGCCGACCCGCCCAGGTCACCAGGCAGAGCCGACCCCCCAGGCCACCGGATAGACCGGCCCACCCAGGTCACTCCCCGGCGGACTCCTTCGATCCGGCCGCCTTCTTCGACGCCCCGGTCTTCTTGGCGGCAGCCGACTTCGCAGCGGCCGACTTCGTGGCAGGCGTCTTCTTGGTGGCCGCCGTCTTCTTCGCGGGCGCCTTCTTGGCCGCGGTCTTCTTGGCCGCCGTCTTCTTCGCGGTGGTCTTCTTGGCCGGGGCCTTCTTGGCGGTCTTCTTCGCGGGCGACTTCGCCCGCTTCTCCGCGAGCAGTTCGAACCCGCGCTCGGGCGTGATCGTCTCGACCTCGTCGTCCCGCCGGAGGGTCGCGTTCGTCTCGCCGTCGGTCACATACGGTCCGAAACGGCCGTCCTTGACCACCACCGGCTTCTCGGTCTGCGGGTCGGTGCCCAACTCCTTGAGCGGCGGCTTGGCGGCGGCTCTCCCCCGCTGCTTCGGCTTGGAGTAGATCTCCAGCGCCTGCTCCAGCGTGATGGAGAAGAGTTGCTCCTCACTCTCCAGCGAGCGCGAGTCGGTCCCCTTCTTCATGTAGGGGCCGTACCGCCCGTTCTGGGCGGTGATCTCGGTGCCGGACTCGGGATCGACGCCGACGACGCGCGGCAGGGAGAGCAGTCTCAGCGCCTGCTCCAGCGTGACGGTATCCAGCGACATGGAGCTGAAGAGCGAGGCGGTGCGCGGCTTGACCGCGTTCTTACCGGTCTTCGGCGTGCCCTCGGGCAGCACCTCGGTGACGTAGGGACCGTAGCGGCCGTCGCGGGCGACGATGGGCCGACCCGTCTCCGGGTCCGTGCCCAGCTCGAAGTCCCCGCTGGGCTTGGCCAGCAGCTCCTTGGCGTACTCGACGCTCAGCTCGTCCGGCGGCAGGTCGTCCGGCACATCGGCGCGCCGGCCCGGCTCGCCCTCGGTCTCGCTGGGGCCCTCGACGTAGGGACCGTAGCGGCCGACGCGCAGGGTGATCCCCTCGCCGACCGGGAAGGAGGAGACGCCGCGGGCGTCGATGGCGCCGAGGTCGGACACCAGTTCCTTCAGGCCGCCCAGGTGGTCGCCGTCGCCGTTGCCCGAGTCGGCCGCCGAGCCGACGGCGGTCTCCGCCTCGCCCTCGCCGAAGTAGAAGCGCCGCAGCCACGGCACCGCCTCGGCGTTGCCCGCCGCGATGCGGTCGAGGTCGTCCTCCATCTTGGCGGTGAAGTCGTAGTCGACGAGCCGTCCGAAGTGCTTCTCCAGCAGCCCGACCACGGCGAAGCTCAGGAAGGAGGGCACCAGGGCCGTGCCCTTCTTGAAGACGTAACGCCGGTCCAGAATCGTGCTGATGATCGAGGCGTAGGTCGAGGGCCGCCCGATCTCGCGCTCTTCCAGCTCCTTGACCAGC
The DNA here is from genome assembly GCF_039532135.1 of Streptomyces axinellae. Classification (NCBI taxonomy): domain Bacteria; kingdom Bacillati; phylum Actinomycetota; class Actinomycetes; order Kitasatosporales; family Streptomycetaceae; genus Streptomyces; species Streptomyces axinellae. The sequence continues at coordinate 277,967 of NZ_BAAARJ010000005.1, read as the reverse complement.
GTGGCCTCGGTGTAGCGGGCCGGCGGCTTGGTGGCGTGGCCATCGACCGACAGCTCCTCGGCGCGCAGCGGGTCGCCCTCGGTGACCTGCGGGAGGCGCCGCTCGCGGTCGTCCAGTTCGGCGTTGGGGTCGTCGGCACCCTCCACGTACGCCTTGAGGAAGCCGTGGAAGGTGATGATCTTGCCGGTCGCGCTGAACTCGGCATCCCGCCCGTCCGAGGAGCGCCCGCCGACCTTGACGGTCACCGACTGCCCGACGGCGTCCTTCATCTGGGAGGCGACCGTCCGCTTCCAGATCAGCTCATAGAGCTTGAACTGATCGCCCGTCAGCCCCGTCTCGGCGGGGGTGCGGAAGCGGTCACCGGAAGGACGGATCGCCTCGTGCGCCTCCTGCGCGTTCTTGACCTTGCCCGTGTAGGTGCGGGGCTTGTCCGGGAGGTAGTCGGCGCCGTACAGCTGCGTGACCTGCGTACGGGCGGCGGAGATCGCCGTGTCCGAGAGCGTCGTGGAGTCCGTACGCATGTACGTGATGAAGCCGTTCTCGTACAGCTTCTGCGCCACCTGCATGGTGGACTTGGCGCCGAAACCGAGCTTCCGGCTGGCCTCCTGCTGGAGGGTGGTCGTACGGAAGGGCGCGTACGGCGAGCGGCGGTAGGGCTTGGACTCGACGGAGCGGACGGTGAAGTCCGTGCTCTCCAGCGCGGCGGCCAGCGTCCGCGCGCCCTCCTCGTCCAGGTGCAGGACCGAGGAGCGGTCCTTGAGCTGCCCGTCGGAGCCGAAGTCGCGCCCCTGCGCGACCCGCCGTCCATCGACGGTGCTCAACCTGGCGCCGAAGGTACCCGGGTCCCCCGTCGAGGCATCCCCCGCCTGCCCCGTCGCGAACGTCCCGGTCAGATCCCAGTACTCGGCGGAGCGGAACGCGATCCGCTCGCGCTCCCGTTCGACGACGAGCCGGGTGGCGACCGACTGCACACGGCCCGCCGACAGCCGCGGCATGACCTTCTTCCACAGCACCGGCGAGACCTCGTAGCCGTACAGGCGGTCGAGGATGCGGCGGGTCTCCTGCGCGTCGACCAGTCGCTGGTTGAGGGTGCGGGGGTTGCGCACGGCGTCCTGGATGGCGTCCTTGGTGATCTCGTGGAAGACCATCCGGCGCACCGGGACCTTGGGCTTGAGCACCTCTTGCAGATGCCAGGCGATGGCCTCGCCCTCGCGGTCCTCATCGGTGGCCAGGAGGAGTTCATCCGACTCGGCCAGCAGCTGCTTGAGCTTCTTGACCTGGTCCTTCTTATCGCTGTTGACCACATACAGCGGTTCGAAATCGTGATCGACGTTCACGCCGAGACGGGCCCAGGACTCGCCCTTGTACTTCGCGGGGACCTCGGCCGCACCGTTGGGAAGGTCGCGGATGTGCCCGACGCTGGCCTCGACAACGTAGCCAGGACCGAGGTAGCCCTTGATCGTCTTGGCCTTGGCAGGGGACTCGACGATCACGAGCCGGCGCCCGCCGTTTGCTGTCTCGTGGGTCGGGGACAACTTCTGCTCTTCTCTCCGGTCGGTTGTGCCGCTGTGTCTCGGCTGTATGTCTCGGCTGCTGGCTGTATGTCTCGGCTGTGTTTCGACTGCGTCGCAGCCCTACAGCGTTTCCGTATCGATGCGGAGTGTGACGGTACCTCCCGCCTCCATGTCAAACGGGAAAAGTCCGCAACGCCACTCGAACGGTAACCCGACAACCAGGAATCCCGCCGCCCGATGCCTCTGGCAGCATGTCTGCTCACAACCAGGTACCGCTCGACCTCGGAGGACACATGTCCGACCCCAACCAGCCCGGCTACGGATATCCGCAGCAGCCCGGCCAGAACCCGTACGCCGCCCAGGGCGGAGGCCCGCAGGGGCAGCCCGCCTACGGCTATCCCCAGCAGCCGCCGATGGGCGGCGCCCCCGGCCCGTACGGCGCCACCGACCCGAACGCCCCGTTCGGATACGACCGCTACGGACGTCCGTTCTCGCACAAGTCGAAGATCGTCGCCGGTGTTCTCCAGCTCTTCATCGGCACGCTCGGCATCGGCCGCTTCTACACCGGTCACGTCGGCATGGGCGTGGCCCAGCTGCTGACCTGCGGTGGCTTCGGCTTCTGGGCGCTGATCGACGGAATCATCTTCCTCGTCAGCGACGAGCGCACCGACAGCGACGGTCGCATACTCCGCAGCTGAGTCCGGCCGCGGTGCCGAACCCGCACGGTCCGGACAGCCGACAACGGTCCGGACAGCCGGAAGAAGCGCGTCCAGCACAGCGGAGGCGCGTTCGGCGGCACGCGGCCGTCGAACAGTTCGCAGTCGTCGGACGGCGGTTCGCACCCGCCGGAACGGAGAAGACGCACACCATGGCAAGAGCCGCGGCGCGAGACGGTACGGGGAACACCGGCCAGCCGGTGAAGGGGCACGTCCCTCCCCCTCTCGTCCGGCTGCGCGCCGCGCTCTCCCACCCGGCCGCCGCGCCGCTCGCCACAGCGGCGGCGGGGGCGGCCGGCGCCTTCTACCTGTGGGGCACCGACCCCCACCAGCCCGGCAATCTGCTGCCCCGCTGCGCCTTCAACTGGGCGACAGGGCTGCTGTGCCCGGCATGCGGCGGCACGCGGATGCTGTACGACCTGATGCACGGCGACTTCGCCGCCGCATTGCACGACAACACCGCGCTGCTCTTCCTCGGCCTGCCCGCCGCCGGGTACCTGTCCGGCCGCTGGCTCTACGAGGGGCTGCGCGGGCGCCGCTACCGTCCCCGGCTGAGCACCCGGGGCACGGTCGCCGTCCTCTCGCTGGCGGTGGCCTGGACGGTGGCCCGCAACCTGGTGGGCTGAGCGCGCCCCAGGCCGCACGAGCCTCGCACCGGATGCCCCGCCCCGGAAAACGCGCACCGGATGCCCCGCACTTCACCTCGCGCACCGGATGCCCGCATCGGCGCACTGCGAGCCCCGCACCGGATGCCGGGTGCAGAGTGCCGGACCACCTCGTTCGGACGCCCGTGAGCGTCAGGCCCCCGCGACGCCGTTGCCAAGGTTTCCCTCGCCCGGCACGGCGCTCTTGACGGCCGTGGCGGCGCCGAACTGCCCGGCGTCCACCGGCGTCAGGAACCCCTGCTCGACCAGCAGCCTGATCGACTCCGGTGTACGGGCGCGAAGCTCGGCCGGGTCCTCCCCCAGCAGCTGGCCGATGGCGTCGAGGATGCGCCCCGCGCTCAGCGTCCCGTCGCACACCCCGGCGAATCCCGCGCCGACCGTATCCACCGTCGTCGCCCGCCGCATGCCCCGGTTCTGACGCAGGACCACATATTCCGGATCCTCGGCGCCCGGGAGTCCGACCTGCTCTTGCACCACCTCGTCGGCGAGGACGAACCGGTGTTCCAGCAACGCAGCATCGGACGTCTCCCGCAGGAAATCCTGCCTCTCGAAGTGCGAGCTGACCACGTCGCCGAGCGGCTGCTCCACCGGATGCGGCCACTCCTCCGCCAGCACAGACGGACGTTCCGCTTCCGTACGCCGCAGGGTGATCCAGCCGAAGCCGACGGCCTTGGTCCCACGCGCCTCGAACTCCTCCAGCCAGGCGTCGTAGCGCGCCGCGTACGTGGCGCGATCGCGCTGGTGGTCGCCCGCGTCGCGCAGCCACAGCTCCGCGTACTGCGTCACGTCCTGCACCTCGCGCTGCACGATCCACGCGTCGCACCCGGCGGGCACCCAGGAGGACACCCGTGCCCGCCAGTCCTCATCGGCGCGGTGTTCCCAGTTGGCCAGCAGCTGGCAGTAGCCGCCCGGCGCCAGATACACGGCGGAGCGCTCCACGAGCGTGCGGCACAGCGCGTCGCCCGTCATGCCGCCGTCGCGGTAGGTGAACCGGGCGCCGGGGGAGATCACGAAGGGCGGGTTGGAGACGATCAGGTCGTAGGGCTCCGCGCCGTCGAGCGGCTCGAACAGCGAGCCCTCGCGCAGTTCGGCTTCGGGCGCTCCGGACAGCGCGAGCGTGAGACGTGTCATACGCAGCGCACGAGGGTTGAGGTCGGTCGCGGTCACCCGCGTCGCGAACCGGCTGACGTGCAGCGCCTGGATACCCGATCCGGTGCCGAGGTCGAGCGCGCGCGCTGCGGGCCCGCGCACGGTGATCCCGGCCAGCGTGGTGGACGCCCCGCCGACGCCCAGGACGAGCCCCGCCGCGTCACCCTCCCGGCCCGCACCGGCAGCACCGGCCGCACGCGCGGAGCCGGTCGCACCCTCCGGGCCGCCGGGACCTTCCGAGCCGCCGGGACCGGCCGGGGCGCCCGCGTCGCGGGCGGAGCCGATGCCTCCCGCGCCGCCGACGGCACAGCCCAGATCGCTGACGATCCACCAGTCCTGGTCCTCGGGGCCGCTGTAGGGCCGCACATCGACCACCGCGCGGACGGCGGCACCCGGATGGGCGCCGGCCCCCGCCGCGTCGTCCGGGCCCCCTTCAGGCGCCTCTCCTGCCCACTCCAGCCAGTTGCCGGCGAGTGCCTCCTCGACGGGGAGCACCGCACGCGCGCTCTCGTACGGCACGGGCTGCTGGAGCAGGAAGAGCCGCACCAGGGTCTCCAGCGGCCCCTCGCCGCGCGTGGCGCGCAGCGCGGGCACGGTCTCGCCACGGGCGAGGGCGGCGTAGGCGGGGGCGCCCAGCAGTTCGAGGAGCCCGTCGGCGGTGAAGCGGGCGGTCCGCAGTGCCTCTCTCAGCCGACGGGTGCTCTCTTCAGCGGGCTCGGGAAGCGCGTCAGTACTCACCCGCCCCATTCTCCTTCGTATCGGGCCCGAAGCCTCCTTCGCGGCGCGGGCCCGCGCGAGGAAACGCGTCCGGCGCCAAAAGAGGAGTCGGGGCGGGGCCCGGAACACTGTTCCGGGCCCCGCCCCGACTCCGATCTCTCTCCAGCTCTGCCCGGCTCCGGCCGGATGCTACGAACCGGTGGAGGAGCCGCTGGGCTTCTTGCAGCCCTGCTGATTGGCCATCGACTTGCCCAGTTCGCCGGACTGGAGCTTGCTGAGGGCCTTGTCCCCGCTCTTGCCGAGGGTGTCCAGCTTGCTGGCGACGCCCTTGAGGCCCTCGGCGAACTTCGACTGGTCCTTGGTGTCGAGCTTGTCGACAGTGGTCTTGAGACCGGCGTACTGGGTCGAGAGGCTCTTCAGCTCCTTGACCGCGTCCTTCTGGAGTTTCTCCCCGCCGTCCACGGGCGGCGCACCAGCGCCGTCCACCGCGCCGGCCAGCGACTTGTAGGCGCCGGAGATCTTCTGGAAGGCGGCCGAGTCGGTCTTCTTGACCTCCTCCGAGGACTGCTTCTGCTCGGATGCCTGGTCGATCGAGGAGTTGGCCTGCTGGATCTTGGTGACCTGCGGCTTGACCTCGTCGCAGACCTTCTTGGCCCAGTCGTCCGTCTTCTTGCCGCTGTCGTCGCTGCAACCGGTCAGCGCGAGTACGAGTGCCGCACCGCCGGACAGTGCAGCCGCAAGCTTCTTGTTCACCGGATCGGTCCCTTCCATGGCTGTTCGGCCCGGAACATACACGCCGGGGAGGGAGTGGCGACGAGTCGTCAGTTTCTTCCGTCCCCGATTACAGCCATTTGCACCAAAAGCACGTACCGGCATCGCGGGCGACCTCCGCCCGGCGCGCGGCGGCGCGCACTGCCGCACACAAGAGGGCGGGCAAGGCGCCAACGCGCCCTGCTCGCCCTCCAGTTGACCTGCGGCGCCGCGTCCGTCACCGGTAGCGGTACGCCGCGTTCCGGCTAGGAGGCGGCCACTGGATCGGAGGGCTTCGCCACCCGATCGGTGTTGCCTTCCTCACCAACGGCGATCCCGCGCCGCTTGGAGATGTATACGGCGCCGACGATGACCACGACGGAGACCGCCGCGACCACGACCCGCACACCCACGCTGCTGTCCGCGCCGAAGCTGAACTGCACCACGGCGGGCGCGATCAGCAGCGCCACCAGGTTCATGACCTTCAGCAGCGGGTTGATCGCGGGGCCCGCGGTGTCCTTGAACGGGTCACCGACGGTGTCGCCGATCACGGTGGCCGCGTGGGCCTCGCTGCCCTTTCCGCCGTGATGACCGTCCTCGACCAGCTTCTTCGCGTTGTCCCAGGCGCCGCCCGAGTTCGCGAGGAAGACCGCCATCAGCGTGCCCGCGCCGATCGCACCGGCCAAGAACGCCGCCAGGGCGCCCACCCCGAAGGTGAAGCCCACGAAGATGGGCGACATCACGGCGAGCAGTCCCGGGGTGGTCAGCTCGCGCAGGGCGTCCTTGGTGCAGATGTCCACGACGCGCCCGTATTCGGGCTGTTCGCTGTAATCCATGATCCCGGGACGCTCCCGGAACTGCCGCCGCACCTCGTAGACCACCGAACCGGCCGACCGGGAGACGGCGCTGATGGCCAGGCCCGAGAAGAGGAAGACCACCGCCGCCCCCAGCATCAGCCCGACCAGCGTGCTGGGCTGCGCGATGTCCACCAGCTCCAGCATCTTGCCGGCGCTCTGGTCCGCGCCGTCCAGCGCCTTGGCCAGCTCGGTGCGGTACGACCCGAAGAGCGCGGCGGCGGCGAGCACGGCCGTGGCGATGGCGATGCCCTTGGTGATGGCCTTGGTGGTGTTGCCCACCGCGTCCAGGTCGGTGAGCACCTGGGCGCCCGCGCCCTCGACGTCGCCGGACATCTCCGCGATGCCCTGCGCGTTGTCGGATACCGGCCCGAAGGTGTCCATGGCCACGATCACGCCGACGGTCGTCAGCAGGCCGGTGCCCGCGAGCGCCACCGCGAACAGCGCCAGCATCACCGTGCCGCCGCCGAGCAGGAAGGCCCCGTAGACGCTGAGACCGATCAGGAGGGCCGTGTAGACGGCCGATTCCAGGCCGAGCGAGATCCCGGACAGCACGACGGTCGCGGGCCCCGTGAGCGAGGTCCTGCCGATGTCGCGTACCGGCTTGCGGGTGGTTTCGGTGAAGTATCCGGTCAGCTGCTGGATCAGCGCCGCCAGGACGATGCCGATGGCGACGGCGACGATGGCCATCACCCGCGGGTCCCCGTCGTGGCCGAGGATGTCCTGGGCGTTCTCGCCCGCGACACCCTTGAGGTCCGCGTAGCTGGACGGCAGGTACGCGAAGGCGGCGACGGCCACCAGCACCAGCGAGATCACGGCCGAGATGAAGAAGCCCCGGTTGATCGCGGTCATCCCGCTGCGGTCCGACCGGCGAGGCGCGACGGCGAAGACGCCGATCATCGCCGTGAGCACGCCGATCGCCGGAACGATCAGCGGGAAGACGAGCCCCGAGTCGCCGAAGACGGCGGTACCGAGGATCAGCGCGGCCACCAGCGTGACCGCGTAGGACTCGAACAAGTCGGCCGCCATACCGGCGCAGTCGCCGACGTTGTCGCCCACGTTGTCCGCGATGGTGGCGGCGTTGCGCGGGTCGTCCTCGGGGATGCCCTGTTCGACCTTGCCCACGAGGTCGGCGCCGACGTCGGCGGCCTTGGTGAAGATGCCGCCGCCGACCCTCATGAACATCGCGATCAGCGCGGCGCCGAGACCGAAGCCCTCCAGCACCTTGGGCGCGTCGGCCGCGTAGACGAGCACGACGCACGCGGCGCCGAGCAGCCCGAGGCCGACGGTGAACATGCCGACGACCCCGCCCGTACGGAAAGCGATCTTCATCGCTTTGTGCGAAACGGTGGTCAGGTCGGCGGCGGGTTCCCCTTCCGCCGGGGTCGCCTCACGCGCCGCAGCCGCCACTCGTACATTGCTGCGCACCGCGAGCCACATACCGATATAGCCGGTGGCCGCCGAGAAAGCGGCACCGACCAGGAAGAACAGTGACCGGCCGATCCGCTGTTTCATATCGTCGGCGGGCAGCAGCATGAGCAGGAAGAAAACAACGACCGCGAATACGCCGAGGGTGCGCAGCTGCCGCGCGAGGTAGGCGTTGGCGCCCTCCTGCACGGCCGAAGCGATCTTCTTCATGCTGTCGGTGCCTTCGCCGGCGGCGAGCACTTGTCGTACCAGCACCACGGCGACGCCGAGCGCTGCCAGCGCGACGACCGCGATCACGATCGCGAGTCCCCGGTTGCCACTGGTCAGTTCTGCGGCGTCAGCGAGGTGCTGGGGGTTCTGAAGTGGGCTGATATGCCCCGCCATTCGTCCTCCTTGACGTTTGGCACATGGGCGCGCGCAAGCACGCTCAGGCGTCCTGCTGCAAAGATGTGGACGGATTGTAGGGAGCGCCACTAGATCAAAACAGAGCGCAGCAGCGGGAATTCGCCCCGAACAGCGAAGATCAGCCGCGCATGAAGCTGCCAATTCGCTCGCACGAGGGAAGCCGCAAATTCAACTGACGCCGAAGAAATGATCTCTCGAACGATCAAGAGGACCGGAATAACCCCTGGTCAGTAATGAACGACGAAGATCGAAAAACATGCGGGAGGGGCGGCGGAATCCGCACCGAAGATCAAAAAAGCCCACCGCAAGCACGCCGGGCACATGGCGCGGACCGTCGGCACGGGGCCCGGAATCGATCACCCCTGGACGCACCCACCAGGGGCCCGGGGGCCGGAGTTCAGCTCCCGGCCGCCCCCTTGCTCAGCGCGTCCATGAAGAGCTCGACGAGCGGACGGGCCTGCTCTTCGGTGCCGTGCTGCACGGAGTAGGCGATGCCGCCCATGAGAAGCAGGACGTTGTCGGGGGTGACGTCGGTCCGCAGGCTGCCGTCCCGGGCACCGGCCGCGAGGAGGGTGGCGACGGCGTCCGTCAGGAGCGCACGGCTGTCCGAGTACGGGTCCATTCCGGAGGCGATGACCGCATTGAGCGCTTCGGACATACCGCTCTTGGCCGTCGCGTACTGAATGAAGTGCTCCATCCACCGCCGGGTGGCCTCGGCGGCCGGGTGCTGGGCGAGGAGGGCGTTCACCTTCTCGCACACATGCGTGAGCTGGCGCCGGTAGGCGGCGTCGATGAGGACTTCGCGGGTCGGGAAGTGCCGATAGAGCGTGCCGACCCCGACGCCCGCCTGCTTGGCGATGGCGGCGGGCGCGGTATCCAGCCCCCGCTCGGCGAAAACCTGGGCGGCGACCTCCAGCAGGCGCTCCCGGTTCTGCAGCGCGTCGCTCCTGGTGCGGCGGGGGGTGGCGGGCACGCGTGCTCCTCCGGGATCGCTCCGGTTGCCTTCCGGAATCCGTTCCGTTTAACTTTAAGCGGAACGGATTCCGGTAACACTTTACTCCAGGAGACCCCCATGCCCGCTCCCGCCGAGAAGGCCGTACGCCGCTGGTTCATCACCGGCGCCTCCGGCGGCCTGGGCCGCCACCTCACCGAGCACGCCCTCCGCAACGGCGACCACGTCACGGCCACGGTCCGCCGCCCGGCAGCGCTGCAAGACCTGCACGAGAGGTACGGCGACCGGCTGACCGTCCAGATCCTCGACCTCACCCGGCCCTCCGACGTGGAACAGGTGGTCAGCGGGGCTCTCCGGTCGGGGCCGGTGGACATCGTGGTCAACAACGCCGGGTACGCGGTGGTGGGCGCCGCGGAGGAGATGACCGCCGGGCAGATCCGCGACCAGATCGAGGTGCTCCTCGTCGCACCGATGATGATCACCCGGGCCTTCCTGCGGCCGATGCGCGAACAGGGCGGCGGCAGGATCATCCAGATCTCCAGTGTGGGCGGCCAGGTCGGCATCCCGACGCACAGCTCCTACCACGCGGGAAAGTGGGGACTGGAGGGCTTCACCGAGAGCGTCAGTCGCGAAGTCTCCGACTTCGGCATCCATCTCACCCTGGTCGAGCCGGGTGCCACCCGCACCGGTTTCGCCTCGGCCCTGAACTACACCACCGAGACGGCCGCCTACCGCGACAATGCCGTCGGCCGGGCCCGGCGGTACCTGGAGAGCGCCGACGAGAGCGACTTCACCGGAGACCCGGCCAAGCTCGCCGCCGCCGTCTACGCCACGACCCGCCACCCGAGCCCGCCGCTGCGCCTGCCCCTCGGCTCCGACACCTACGGCGCCGTCCACGCGGCACTCACCGAGCGTCTGACCGCGCTCGAAGCCCAAAAGGATCTCGCCGGCTCGGTCTCCTTCACCGACTGAGACACCCGCAAAACCAGCACGCCGTAGTCGGCGGATGTTCAGGCGTCAGATGTCAGGACATCCGGCAGCAGCACGTCAGACGCCGCCTATCAGCGCATAAGACGCCAGGTATCAGTGCCCCAGGCGTCAGTACGTCAGACGTCGAGCGTCAAGGAAGGACGGGCTCGGGGGTGGTGGGCCAGCTCATCCGGATCACGCCGCCGTTCTCGTCGGCCGAGACCTCGACGTCATCGACGAGCCCGCTGATCACCGCGAGCCCCATCTCGCCGTCGCCCTCGTCCTCTTCGGCGACCGGCTCGGGAATCTCGTTCCGCGCGCCCGGCATCAACGCGCCCTCGGCCTCCACCAGCCCCTCGCCGGTGCCGCCGGCACCGGAACCCGAACCATTGGCCGACCCGGAACCGTTCCCCGATGCCGTAGGAGCACCCAGGGTGTCCCCGGGCATCGTGAAGCGCGGGTGCGGCGCCTCGTCACCGACCTCGATGGAGAACTTCTTCTCGTCCTCGATCAGCGACACCCGCACCGGGCTGTCCACGCCATTGCTCATATGGAGCCCGACGGCACGCGTGCACGCCTCACCGACGGCCAGCCTGACCTCGTCGAGCACTGCTTCGTCCACCCCGGCGCGCCGCGCCACGGCGGCGGCCACCAGCCTCGCCGTCCGGACATGCTCCGGCAGCGCGCTGAAGAGCAGCTCTACGGTGGCCATCCATCCCCCTCGGTCTTCCCAGTGTGTCTGCGGGGCCCGCGCCCGGGGACTCGGAGAGCCGGACCCCAGCGACCGCGTTCCAGTCGTCAGCCGGTCCGCCGCCGCCCGCCCAGGTAGGGCGGACAGCGGCTCCGGTACCTCAGTCGGTGGCCGCTACGGCCTCGTCGACGGACGAATGAATCGGGAACACCTTGGTCAGACCAGTGATACGGAAGATCTTGAGAATGCGCTCCTGATTGCACACCAGACGCAGGGAGCCCTCATGGGCACGCACCCGCTTGAGCCCGCCGACGAGCACACCCAGGCCGGTGGAGTCGAGGAAATCGACCCCCTCCATGTCCACGACGAGGTGGTAACTGCCGTCGTTCACGAGCTCGACAAGCTGCTCCCGCAGCTTGGGCGCGGTGTATACATCAATCTCGCCCCCGACCTCGACGATCGTGCGATCGCCTACGGTACGGGTCGACAGGGACAGGTCCACGGATCCTCCAGCACCTTGCTATCGAGCGGTCAGCCCCCTCGGTTCTCCCTCCCCCCTGCCTGACGGAGGGAGGTGCCCCCAAAGGCAGGGGACGGATCGGCAGCCGCAGAGGCATTCAATCACTTACCAGCAGGGGAGTACGACGCCTTGCGGCCATTGTCCGTCTCGCCAGTGACACACTCGGTACCGATGGCCAACGAACAGCACACCCGGTCCGCGAGCGTACGCCCGCGAGCCGAGCCTGGGCGCTCGGCTTCCCGCGGCAACCCTCGCGACGTGCTCGATCGTCTCGCCAGGGGGGCGGACCGCGCTGGGCGCATCACCCATACGGAGCACTTGCCCCCGCGGAACGGTCGCCATGCAGAATGGCCCGACCAGATCCGGCCAGAAGTGATCGAGGCCGTGCGCGGTGCGGGTATCGAGCGACCCTGGGAACACCAGGCGCAGGCCGCCGCCCACGCCGTGGCGGGCGAATCCGTGATCATCGCCACGGGCACGGCCTCCGGGAAATCCCTCTCCTACCTCGTTCCGGTCCTCAGCCACCTGCTCGACGGCTCCGAGGCGCCCAACGGCCGGGGTACCACCGCGCTGTACCTGGCCCCCACCAAGGCCCTCGCCGCCGACCAGCGCCGCGCCGTCACCGAGCTCGCCCGCCCCCTCGGCACAGCGGTACGCCCCGCGGTCTTCGACGGTGACACTCCCGTCGAGGAGCGCGAGTGGGTGAGGCTGTACGCCAACTACGTCCTCACCAACCCGGACATGCTCCACCGCGGCATCCTGCCCGGCCACGCCCGCTGGTCCTCCTTCCTGCGCGCTCTGCGCTACGTCGTCATCGACGAATGCCACACCTACCGGGGAGTCTTCGGCTCGCACGTCGCTCAGGTCGTCCGCCGACTGCGCAGGCTGTGCGCCCGCTACGGCGCCTCCCCCGTCTTCCTCCTCGCCTCGGCCACCGCCGCCGCACCCGGCGAGGGCGCGGCCCGGCTCACCGGTGTGCGGCCCGTCGAGATCACCGAGGACACCTCGCCCCGCGGTGAGACGGTCCTCGCCCTGTGGGAGCCGCCGCTGACCGAACTGGAGGGCGAACGCGGCGCGCCCGTGCGCCGCACCGCCACCGCTGAGACCGCCGAGCTGCTCACCGACCTCGCGCTCCAGGACGTGCGCACCGTCGCCTTCGTACGCTCCCGGCGCGGGGCCGAACTGGTCTCCCTCATCGCGCAGGAGCGCCTCGCCAACGCCTCGGCCAATCCGCCGGCCAGCACCTCCGCCGACGCTCCGGCCGACATCCCGGCCCCCCGCGTCCCGAGCGCCCCGCCCGGCACCGGGCGGGGCGGAGGGCTGTCGGCGCGGATCGCCGCCTACCGCGGCGGCTACCTCCCCGAGGAACGGCGGGCCTTGGAGCGCGCTCTCCACACCGGTGAGCTGCTGGGGCTGGCCGCCACCAATGCCCTCGAACTGGGCATCGACATCTCAGGGCTCGACGCCGTCCTCATCACGGGATATCCGGGCACCCGTGCCTCGTTCTGGCAGCAGGCCGGGCGTGCCGGACGGGCCGGTCAGGGAGCGCTGGCCATTTTGGTGGCCCGCGACGAGCCGCTGGACACCTACCTCGTACATCACCCCGAATCTCTCTTCCAGACCCCCGTCGAGTCCACCGTTCTCGACCCGCACAACCCGTATGTGCTCGCGCCCCACCTCTGCGCAGCCGCAGCCGAGATCCCGCTCACCGAGGCCGACTTCACCCTCTTCGGACCGGAGACCGGCCAGCTCGTCCGCAAGCTCGAAGAGCGCAAGCTGCTCCGTCGCCGGGGCTCGTCCTGGCACTGGACCCGCAAGGAACGCGCCGCCGATCTCACCGACATCCGTGGCGGCGGGGGCCGGCCCGTCCAGGTCGTGGAGGAGGACACGGGCAGACTGCTGGGCACCGTCGATGCCTCCGCCGCGCACACGACCGTCCACGACGGTGCCGTCCACCTCCACCAGGGCCGCACCTATGTGGTGCGCAGGCTCGATCTGGAGGATTCGGCCGCACTCGTCGAGGAGGCCAGCCCGCCGTGGACGACGATGGCCCGGGACACCACCTCGCTGGCCATCCTGGAGACCGACCAGGAGGTTCCCTGGGGTGAGGCCAGGCTGTGCTTCGGCTCGGTCGAGGTCACCAACCAGGTCGTCTCCTATCTGCGGCGGCGCCTGATGACCGGCGAGGTCCTCGGCGAGACGAAACTGGACCTGCCTCCCCGCACGCTGCGCACCCGCGCCGTGTGGTGGACGGTCACCGAGGACCAGCTCGATGCCGCCCGGATCAACCCGGAGATCCTCGCCGGCGCCCTGCACGCGGCGGAGCACGCCGCCATCGGAATCCTGCCGCTGTTCGCGACCTGCGACCGCTGGGACATCGGCGGCGTCTCCATCGCCCTGCATCCCGACACCCTCCTTCCCACGGTGTTCGTCTATGACGGCCAGCCGGGCGGCGCGGGCTTCGCCGAGCGGGCCTTCCACACCGCCAGGGAATGGCTGACTGCGACCCGCGACGCCATCGCCGCCTGCGAATGCGAGGCGGGCTGTCCCTCCTGCATCCAGTCCCCCAAGTGCGGCAACGCCAATGACCCGCTCCACAAGCGCGGCGCCGTCCGTGTGCTCACCGAACTCCTCAAGTCCGCGCCTTGACGCCTCTGCCCTGCGCTCCTCCGCTCTGCGCACCTCTGCGTCGCCTTGGCCTCCGGCGACTGGCCGGGGGTCTCGCTAACCGCACGGGCGGCCTTGCCGACCTGCGGCTCGGTATCTTCGCAGCGGCCCGCGCGGCACTCCCGGCTCGCCCCTCCATGCCCGGTGCTGTCCGCTGCGTCCGTGCCGCCTCCCGGGACCGAGCCGGTTCCGTCGGCGCGCGCCGGGCCTGCGCGGGACCGCGCCCGGGAGGCCAACGGCCCCCAGCGCGTGCGCACGTCCAGGTCCGCGACCTGACCGCGGACCGCGCACCGTGCCACCCGCGCGTCCTGGGCCCGCGCTACTCGTCGAGCCGTCGCGCAAGCTCTCACCTCGCCGTACAGCGCACGGTCGGCGGCGGCGAGCGCCGCCAGGTCGGCCGCCGCGCCGGCCCGGTGGTGAACGGTCACGGCCTGGCCCAGCGCGAGCACCCCGCCGAACACGGAGCACAGCGCCAGCGCGGCCAGCGCGCCCCACACCGAGGCCGAACCCCGGTCACGGTCCCCCGCGCGCCACAACCGCGCTCTCGTCCCCGGCTTCCGCCTTCTCCCCGGCTCCGGCTCCGGTCCCGTCACCCGCGCTCCTCTCATTCAGCGCCACCGCCTCCGACTTCAGCTGCACTGTGAGCGGCCCCGGACCAGCGGTCCGCACCCGCACCACCACCCGCACCAACTCGCCTTCTCTGGCCACCTGGGTACGGGCGCCCGAAGCCGCAGACCGCACCGCGTTCTGCACCGTCGATACGGGCTCCCCACGTGCGGCGGCCCGCGCTCCGGCCCGCGCCGCGTCCACACACTGGATACGCACAACCGCCGCCATCAGGCCCCACAACAGGCCCGCCATCAGCAGCACCAGCGCCGGGATCACCACTGCGGCCTCAGCGGTCACATAGCCCGCGCTCAGGTCCGCTGCCCACCGGCCGCGCCGTCCCGCCACCGTGCCCTCGTACCGGGCCTCGTCCCGCCGCCTTCTCCGGACCCCGCACTGCCCTTGTCGTCTCCGCAAACCCCCGTGCACGGCCGCCTCCTCAGAACGGTCCGCTGAGGGCCCGCATGATGAGCCCTCGCATCTCGTCACTGACCGCACCGCTGGAGACGATCTTGTAGAGCACGGTCGCCAGCATGACCGCCGCCAGGGTCCCTACCGCGTACTCGGCCGTGCTCATTCCCCTGTCCCCAGCCCTCCTCCGCGCCTCGCGCGCCCTCTGCCACAAGTTGCGAACCTTCGTGAACATCGCTTCCCTCTCCCTCCTTCGGTCCAGCACTTCAGTCGCCTCCTCGCCGAGTCGTCCCCACCGAGCCGTCCACCCGCCAAGTGGCCGTCTCACCACAGCGACTTCGCGAGCCCCAGCACCACGGGGACCACTCCGATCACCAGGAACGCGGGCAAGAAGCACAGCCCCAGCGGTCCGGTGACCTGTACCGCCGCTCTCCTTGCCCGGCCGGTCGCCGCACGCGCCTCACGACCGCGCAGCTCGGTGGCCAGCCGGGTCACAGACTCCACCGCCGGGACCCCGGCCGTTCCCGCCCGCTCCATGCACCGGGCGAACTCCTCGCCCCAGGGCCGCTTCGCGAACCGCCCCCACACCGCGTCAGGTTCGGCCCCGAGCCGCAGCTCGGTCGCCGCGCTCGTCAGGCGCTCGCCCAAGGGCCCGCCCAGTGAGCCGCCCACGGCTTCCGAGGCCCGTTCCGGCCCCGCTCCGGCCGCCAGGCAGGCGGCCATCAGGTCTGCCGCGAGCGGGAGTTGCTCCCGCGCGGTCCTCTCGTCGGCGTCGTCGCTCTCCCCGGCCAGCGAGCGCCCTCTCAACCACCGC
Source organism: Streptomyces axinellae (assembly GCF_039532135.1). Taxonomy (NCBI): domain Bacteria; kingdom Bacillati; phylum Actinomycetota; class Actinomycetes; order Kitasatosporales; family Streptomycetaceae; genus Streptomyces; species Streptomyces axinellae. The sequence goes on along the minus strand of NZ_BAAARJ010000005.1, from coordinate 262,139 downwards.
CACACGCTCCCCGCGGCCACCACGCCAACGAGCAGCCCGAATCCGCCTCCGACCAGTTGCGCTCCCAGCATTCCGGCGCTCAGCACCCCGGCTCGCTCCAGCACCCTTCTCTCGCGCAGCCACTGCTCCCAGCCGCGCGCCGACTTGGGACCGGAGGCCGGCCCTTCCTGCCGTCCCCACCCCCGGCCCCGGCCCGGCGCGGCTCTCCACCGCGCCCTCGCGTCCGCCCATACGCTCGCCACCGCGGGAGCGCCGTCGAACAGCCCCAGCGCCCGTCTGCGTACACCTGACTCGCCGCGTAGCGCCACCACTACCCCGGTCACGCACCCCGCGGCCGACAGTACCGACACCCACATCCACACCCTGGGGACAAGTCCGCCCGCTCCCAGTCCGGCAGCCCCCAGCCCGGCCGCCGGCCCGGAGGCCGCGAGCCACTCCGGCCACAGAGCCCCATCCAGCGCCCTCATGCCTTCAGGCTCCTGTTCGCGCCCTCCGCCCTGCGGACGATCCAGGCCACCCAGGCCAGCCCGGCACCCTCCAGCGCGGCCCCCACCACCAGGCAGGCGAGCCCGGCGGGACTGTGCAGCAGCACCTTCAAGGGGTCAGCGTCCATGGCCGAACCGAGCAGCAGCCCGAAGACGGGGAGCAGGGCCAGGACGAAGGCCGTGGAGCGCGGGCCCGCCAACTGGGCCCGCAGGTCCTCCCGTTGGTCCCGGGCCGCGCGCAGTGCGCCGGCCACCCGGTCCAGGCCCTCGGCCAGCCCCGCACCGCCCTCGATGGCCACCTGCCAGCAGGCCGCGACCCCGGCAAGGCCCTCGGCGCCCGGCTCGCGTGCCGCCTCGCGCAGCGCGCCCGGCACATCGCCGCCGAACCGCGCTGCCGCCAGCGCTGCCGAGCCCGCGTCTCCGAAGCGCCGGACCACGGCGGCATCCCCCGCCAGCAGCGCCGCGTCGGGCTGTCGCCCGGCACGCAGCTCGCCCGCGACCGCGGCACACAGCTCGATCACGGCCGCCTCCCGGTCGAGCGCCGCTCGTCCCGCCTCGTTCCTGGACAGCCATCCGCGCACCAGCGGCGCCGCCGCGAGTCCGGCGGCCAGCGGAATCCAGGACCTGCCCAGCACCGCCAGCAGCACGGCCGCGGGCAGGCACCACCAGGCACGGCCCAGGCGCACCCCGAACCGGGCGCGCACGCCCTCCGTAAGGTCCCGAAGCCAGCCGGGCGGCTCGAACACGCGGCGTGGACCCGGCGTCTCACCGGCACCGGCCAGCAGCAGCCGGGCCCGGCTCGCCCCGTCGTCGCGTCCGGTCATCAACCACGCCGCGGCTCCGGCGCAGGCCATCGCCGCATAGGCCGAAGAGACGACCGCCGATTCCGTGCCGGGCAGCAAGGTGCCCGTCGTCGCCGTGATCACGCGCTCCTCCTGCTCGTGCCGGACCGAGGGCCACCGGCGATATCGCCCGGCCGGGTGCGGGGTTCGGCGGGGCCGGGCGGTGCGCCCCTCGCGCAGAGCAGTTCGAGCCGCTCCCAGCCGCGCTCCTTGACGAATCCGGCGCTCCGCCTGACGGCCGGGTTCTCCGTGCCCTGCCATACGGCCGCGGGGACAGTCGTCACCAGCCCGTTCCGGTCCCGCTCCAGCACGTGGATCTGCGCGATGCGCCGTTTCCCGGAGCGCCCCCGTACCAGGTGCACCACCACATCGAGTGCGGCGGCCAACTGGCTGTGCAAGGCTGCCCTGTCGAGCCCGGCGGTCGTCCCGAGCGCTTCCAGACGGGCGGGAACATCGTCCGCGGCGTTGGCGTGCACGGTTCCGCAGCCGCCCTCGTGGCCGGTGTTCAGCGCGGCCAGCAGGTCGGTGACCTCGGCTCCCCGCACCTCGCCGACGACCAGCCGGTCGGGGCGCATCCGGAGGGCCTGCCGCACCAGGTCGCGCAACTCCACGCGGCCCACGCCCTCTTGGTTGGCGGGCCGGGCCTCCAGTCGCACCACGTGCGGGTGGTCGGGGCGCAGTTCGGCGGAGTCCTCGGCGAGCACGATGCGCTCGGCGGGGCCGACCAGCCCCAGCAGCGTGGACAGCAGTGTCGTCTTCCCCGAGCCGGTGCCGCCGCTGATCATGAAGGAGAGCCGGGCATCCAGCATGGCGCGCAGCAGCCGCTCGCCGCCGGGCGGCACCGTGCCCGCCGCCACCAGTTCCCCGAGCCCGAAGGCACGGTGCCGCACCACCCGCAGAGACAGGCAGGTCGATCCGACAGCGACCGGCGGCAGCACCGCGTGCAGCCGCGTGCCGTCCGGCAGCCGGGCGTCCACCCAGGGCCGTGCGTCATCCAGCCGCCTGCCCGCCGAGGTCGCCAGCCGCTGTGCGAGCCTGCGGACGGCGGCGGCGTCGGGGAAGCGCACCCGGGTGCGCTCCAGACCTCGGCCCCGATCGACCCACACCTGGTCGGGTGCGGTCACCAGCACATCGGTGACCTCCGGGTCTGCGAGGAGGGCCTCCAAGGGCCCCGCGCCGACGAGTTCGGAGCGGAGGGCCTCGACCACCCCCAGTACCGCGCTGTCCCCCAACAGCCGGCCCTGGGCGCGCAGCGCCGCCGCGACCCTGGCAGGGGTGGGCTCGGCCCCTGATTCGGCGAGGCTGCGCCGTACAACGTCCAACAAGTTCGCGCCCGAGCCGCCGATCCGGTGCCCGGCCCGCTCTTCCCTGCCTGCGGTCTCGGGACGGCTGCCCGTGCCGGAGAATTCCAGGAAACTCACGCGGTCACCTCTCCCCCGCTGAGCACCCGCGCCCAGAACTCGCGGCAGAAACGGGCGAGGGCCCCGTCCTTCGCGAAGCCGGGCGGCAGCCCCTTGTCAACGCTCTCCAACAGGCCACGTTCCCAGGGCAGTTCTCCGACCAGTGGCAGACCGAGCAGCCGCGCGACCTCCTCGTCGTCCAGCCCGGAGCCATAGCCGCGCTCTGCGTCGGGGCCGCCTGGGGCGCGCACAACGGCCCGCAGGTCGCGCACCACCAGCTGCACCCGGGTGACCATCCGGTGGGCCGCCGCCACGGCTCGCAACTCGGCCGGGACGACGGCGAGCCCGAGGTCGAGTTGGACCAGTGCTTCGGCCACCGTCTCGTCCATCTGGCGGGGCAGATCGACGACGACCACGCCGCCACGCCGACGGGCCGCGCACAGCACGGACTTCATCGCGTCGGCGGGGATCAGCGCGGTCTCGCCACGGTCCCAGCTGAGCACGCTCAAGTCGTGCAGCCGGGGCAGCGACTCGGCGAGCGCCGCGCCGCCCACCCGACCCCGCGATTCCGCGAAGGCCGGCCAGCGCAGCCCCTCGGCGCGCTCGCCGCCGAGCAGGACATCGAGGCCGCCGCCGAGCGGATCGCCGTCGATCAGCATCGTGCGCTCCCCCTCGCGCGCCGCCGTGACCGCCAGGGCGCACGCGAGCGTGGAGGCTCCGGCCCCACCCCTGCCGCCGATCACACCGACGGTCAGCGCCGGGCGGCCCATCTCCTCGGAGGCGTCAGCGATGCGGCCGGTGAGCCAGCTCTCCGCGTCGGGCAGCATCACCACGCCCTCGGCTCCGATCCGCGCTCCGCGCTCCCACACCCCCGAGTCGTCCAGGTCCTTGCCGACGAGCAGGACTCCTGGCCGCCGCAGGGCCACTCCGCTGTCCGCCCCAGCCCCGCCGTGGCGGTGCCTGTGGCGGTGATCGTGGGTGTCGTCCTGTCCGCCGAAGCCCGGCGCCCGGGCGCAGTCGTCCCCCACCAGCACCAGGGGGGCGCGCTCCCATGAGGCCGCGCCGCCCCAGGATGCCCAGCCGGCACCGCTCGCGGGGGCACCATGGGCGACCTCCGCCTCGGCTCCGGCGGCTGCGCACAGTCGCAGTAGGTCATCGAGGAGTTCCTCGTCCTCGGTGACAATCAGCACGTTTTCAGCCAAGATCCCGACCCCCTTCACACGGCGCCGACTCGCGTCCGCAAACGCCTGCGGACAACGCCGGGAATCACCGTGCGGCGAACCGGGAAAACTTGTGGATCATGGTCCAAAACTGTGGACAACCGGGGAGCTGTGAATAACTCGCTCACCCAAACCGGTGACTGCCGGAGAGCAGCAAAACGATTACACTCGGTCACAGCTCGGAGGAATCACGGAGTCCGTCTCCGAGAGATCAAAAAAGCCCCGGCCGACTGGGGCCAGGGCGAAGAGATACCTCCGGACATGCGACGACCCCCGCCGGGGGGGAGAGCGGGGGTCGTCCCCACGGCCGACTCGGGGGGGGAGGAGTCGGGCCGGGTTAGCACGGTCGCGAACGATCCGTGACTTCCATGGTGTACCCGAGAGCCTTCTCAGGCAAACCCACGCGCCCCAGCTTACGCCGAATGGTTGGCGCCTATGCTCGATGTCGTGGAAAACCTAGCGATGCCCCGCACAGCCGCCTTCTTCGATCTGGACAAGACGGTCATTGCGAAGTCGAGCACGCTCACCTTCGGCAAGTCCTTCTACCAAGGTGGCCTGATCAATCGGCGCGCGGTGCTACGGACCGCTTACGCGCAGTTCGTATATCTCCTCGGCGGAGCCGATCACGATCAGATGGAGCGGATGCGTGAGTACCTCTCGGCGCTGGCCCGGGGCTGGGATGTGGGACAGGTCAAGGAGATCGTCGCCGAGACCATCCACGATCTGATCGACCCCATCATCTACGACGAGGCGGCCTCGCTCATCGAGCAGCACCACATGGCCGGCCGTGATGTCGTCATCGTCTCCACCTCGGGCTCCGAGGTGGTCGAGCCCATCGGCAAGATGATCGGCGCCGACCGCGTCGTGGCGACCCGGATGGTGGTCGAAAACGGCCGCTTCACCGGCGAGATCGAGTACTACGCCTACGGGCCGACCAAGGCCGAGGCCATCCGTGAACTGGCCGGGTCCGAGGGCTATGACCTGGCGCGCTGCTACGCCTACAGCGACTCCGTGACCGACCTGCCGATGCTGGAGGCAGTGGGGCATCCGCACGCCGTCAACCCTGACCGGCCACTGCGCAAGGAGGCCCTCGCGCGCGAATGGCCCGTGCTGTCCTTCTCACGGCCCGTACGGCTCAAACAGCGCATACCCTCGCTGTCCATGCCGTCCCGGCCCGCCCTGGCGCTCACAGCCGTCGCCATAGGTGCCGCGGCGACCGCGGCGGGCCTCGTATGGTTCAACAATCGCCGCTCAGTACGTGCCCTCTAGCGATTTCGCCGCATACAAGCGGGCTCGGGCAATTTAGCGCTGTACACCCGCTTTTGAAGAGAAAAGTAAAGAACTGCGGGCGGGGGTTCCACTTGAGGCCCGTCGAGAGTACAAAGGAATTGACGGCCCGCGAGACCGGCGGCATCCGAGAGGATCCCGTTGAACGCACAGGCCCCACGGACCGCATTGCATGAACATCGGGCACCCACGCGACGCACAGCCCGCGATCGGGCAGGTTCCAGCAGGAATCGGGCGAAGTCCCGTCCTGATGGACGAAAAGTGGAGCACGCACTGGTAACCCGTTGGGCATGCCAGCGGCGGCATACGCTCTGAGGCGGTGCCGCCGCATTTCCGTTTTCACCGCCCCGGGACAAGGCACGAAAGGCCCCCGCACAGCGCTTCAGCATCCGCATGGCGCTCCCCCGAGGTAATACGCGGCGCTGCCCAAACGGCTCCCGTACGGCATGCGATCAAAGCGCGTCTCTCTGTCGCACTCGCACGTGGGCCTGCCTATCGCAGCGGATCCGCCTGTTTCAGCGCGTGTACAGCCGCGTATACGACTCGTACGCGCGTCCCCGCGAGCGCCGACAGGTGCAGCACACCGGGCGCGCTCGGTAATTCGCGATACCCCGGTACGCCGGAAGCCGCTCAGGCCGCGCCGCGCTGGAGTGCCTCGCAGACGGCTGTGCTCTCCCGCACTCCGAGCCCGACCGCGCGCCCGCAGTGGGCGATCCACTCGACCATTCCCTCCGGCGTTCCGGAGGCGTAGCCGTGCAGGGCCTTCAGATACGCGTCACCGCCCTGTTCGGCCTGGCCCACCTCGGCCGGGCAGATGGCCTTCGGGTCCAGACCGCTGCCGACCAGCACGACCCGCTCGGCGGCGCGGGCCACCAGTCCGTTGCGGGAGCCGAAGGGGCGCAGCACCTGAAGCTCTCCGTGCACCACGGAGGCCGTGACCAGAGCCGGGGCCGTGCTCCCGGCCGCCACCAGCTGGGCCAGGCCGTCGAGCCGGGCGGCCACCTCGTCCGCGCCGGGCAGCTCCAGGCCCAGGTCCGGGCCTTCCACCGGCTCTCCGGCCCGCCGGGGACGGCCGACGCTGTCGTCGGGTGCGGCGCCGCCCGCGGCCACCAGGTGCAGCCTGGCCAGTACGCGCAAGGGCGACTGCTGCCAGATGTCGAGGAGCTGTCCGGCCTCGGCGGTCACGCGCAACGCGGCCCCGACGGCGCGGGGCTCCTCACCGGTGCCGAAGTCGCTGCGCCGCCGCACCTCCTCCAGCGCCCAGTCGGCACCCTCCAGCGCGGCGGAGGCGCGGGCTCCGCGCAGGGCGGCCTCGGCGCTGACCTCGCTGCTGCGGCGGCGCATGACCCGGTGCCCGTAGGCCCGGTCCACGGCTGTCCGCACGGACTCGACGGCTTCCGGCACGCCGGGGAGCGCGGCGAGCGGGGCCAGCGGGTCGGCCGGGGTGGCGACGGGCGGCGGGGGGCTGCCTGCGGGGCGAGCGGTACTCATGAGTACGACCCTACGCACCCTCTGGAGGGCCCCACCGGCCGATAACCCCTCGATCGAGTGGTCTTCTTCACTCGATGGTCCCGTTCACGGCCTCGGCCCGGCATACGCTGTTGAACATGAAGATCGCTTTCGTAGGGAAAGGCGGCAGCGGGAAGACCACGCTGTCCTCGCTGTTCATCCGCCATCTCGCCGCCCGCGGCGCGCCCGTGGTCGCCGTGGACGCGGACATCAACCAGCATCTGGGGGCCGCGCTGGGGCTCGACGAGGACGAGGCCGCCGGGCTGCCCGCGATGGGCGGCCAGCTGCCGCTGATCAAGGAGTACCTGCGCGGTTCCAACCCACGGATCGCCTCCTCCGACACGATGATCAAGACGACGCCGCCCGGAGAAGGATCCCGGCTGCTGCGCCTGCAAGAGGACAATCCGGTCTACGAAGCGTGCGCGCGGAGCGTCGCACTGGATGGCGGGCGGATCCGGCTGCTGGCGACGGGCCCCTTCACCGAGTCGGACCTGGGAGTGGCCTGCTACCACTCCAAGACGGGGGCGGTGGAGCTGTGCTTGAACCATCTCGTGGACGGGCGCGGGGAGTTCATGGTCGTCGACATGACGGCGGGCAGTGACTCGTTCGCCTCCGGGATGTTCACCCGCTTCGACATGACCTTCCTGGTGGCCGAACCGACGCGCAAGGGCGTCTCGGTCTACAGGCAGTACAAGGAGTACGCACGGGACTTCGGCGTGCCGCTGAAGGTCGTGGGCAACAAGGTGCAGAGCGAGGACGACCTGGACTTCCTGCGCCAGCAAGCCGGGGAGGACCTGCTGGTGACGGTCGGCCATTCGGACTGGGTACGCGCCATGGAGAAGGGCCGCGCCCGCCCCTTCGCCGAGCTGGAGGAGCCCAACGCCCGCTCCCTGGAGGCGCTCTACGAGGCCGCCGACGCGGTCTATGAACAGCGCGACTGGGAGCGCTACACGCGCCAGATGGTCCACTTCCACCTGCGGAACGCGGAGAGCTGGGGCAACGCGAAGACCGGAACCGACCTTGCCGCGCAGGTCGATCCCTCCTTCATCCTGCGCGAGGAACCCGCCCCCCAGCCGGCCTGAGACCCGACCCGTCCGAGCCCCTGACCCGTCCGAGTATCCGGCACACCCGGGACCGCTCCCCGTCCGCCCCGCCCCGGGCCAGAAGGCCGGGGTGGACGGGACGGGGACGGGCCGGGCGGACCGGTGAAGCCAGATGGACCGGCGGGGCCGGGCGGCCGGACGGGGACTGCTGTCTCCCGGCCTTCTATCCCCGCGGCTTCGCCACGGTCAGGAAGGAGCGCCAGCCTCCGGCGGGCTTCTCCCCCACTTCCAGGGTGCGCAGCTTGGCGAGGACGCGCGGGTCCTGCGCATCGAGCCAGTCGGCGAGTTGCCGGAAGGAGACGCAGCGGACGCCCTTCTTGGGGCAGACCTTCTTCATGACGTCCTCGACGGCATCCATGTAGACGCCGCCGTTCCAGTCCTCGAAGTGGTTGCCGACGATGAGCGGCGCCCGGTTGCCCTGGTAGGCGCGCCGGAAGCCCTGGAGCAGTCCTTCGCGCATCTGCCATTCATAGGTGGGCCGTCGGGACACGGGGCCGTTGACGGTTCCGGACTGGTTGGCGAGGAAGTTGTAGTCCATCGAGAGCGTCTCGAACTTCCGGCCCGGCACCGGAACCTGCTGGAGCGGCATGTCCCACAGCCCGTTGCGCTTGGCCGGCCACACCTGGGTGCCGTTGCCGCTGGAGTCGTAGCGGAAGCCCATCTCGCGCGCCGCCTTCAGAAGGTTTTCCTGGCCTTCCAGGCAGGGGGTGCGGCCACCGACCATTTCCCTTCGATAGTTGAAGGGAAGCGCGGCGGCGCGCTTCCATCCGGTGGTCGTCTTCCAGTTCTGAACGAACCAGCGGGCCTGTCTGATCTCGCTCTTCCACTGTTCGACCGACCAGGACCCCACCCCGCCGGGGCCGCAGAAGTGCCCGTTGAAGTGGGTGCCGATCTCGCTGCCGTCTAGCCATGCCTGGCGGACCTGCTTGAGGGTGGCGCGGACGTTCTTCTTCTTGAGGTAGCCGATATCGGAGGCGCCTCGCGCGCGCCCGGGCGGGAAGTAACGTTTCGCCTGGTCTTCCGGGAGCGCGTAGACGCCGCTGAGGAAGTAGGTCTGCGCCGCGCCGTACTTCTTACCCGCCCTGCGGAAGCGGGAGAAGAGCTTCTTGTTGTCCTCTCCCGCTCCGTCCCAGGAGAAGACGACGAACTGCGGGGGCTTCTTGCCGGGGGACAGCTTGCGCGGGTGGGGCTGGAGTGGCTGACGGCCCGTGAAGGATGTCGAACCGTCCCCGATGAGCCGGGCCTTGATCTGGGGCCTCGCTTCGGGGGCCGGCCTCGGCGCGTCGTCCGGCTTTCCCGTCGAAGCGCCGTCCGAACATCCGCTCACAGCCAGGGACAGCGCCAGCGCCGCCAGGACCGTCGCGGTGAGAGCGGGTCGTCTTCGCGTGGCTGTCATCGGCTCACCTCGTCCTCTCGCCTCGTCTCGTCGGTCACCGGTCGGGACCGGCGATGTCACGGGAACAAAAGTGACATGAGACTTTAAACAGACAAATAGGACAAGCGGCTTTTTTCCCTCGTTCACTCGATGGATGGAATCGAGCAACCAGGCGCCACCCCGGGCTTCTCCAAGGCTTTACTTGTCATTACGATCCATTTACTTCCGCTTGGGAGTAATCAGAAAGTCACGCACTGTGCATCCATCGAGGGAGACGCGATGTCCGCCCGCACCCCCGCGCATCGCCACGACCCCGGGCGCCCCCAAGGCCCCCCCGCGCACAAACGCTGGTCAGCAGACCTCTCCGCCTCCGCCACCGTCTTTCTGATCGCCCTGCCGCTCTCCCTGGGCATCGCCCTGGCCTGCGGCGCCCCGCTCCAGGCCGGGCTGGTGGCCGGGGCGGTCGGCGGGCTGGTCTGCGGTCGGCTGGGCGGTGCGCCGCTCCAGGTCACCGGCCCCGCCGCGGGCCTGACGGTGATCACCGCCGAGCTGATCCAGCTGTACGGATGGCGCACCACGTGCGCGCTCACCGTCGCGGCCGGGCTGGTCCAAGTCGGGCTCGGGTTCCTGCGGGTGGCCCGTGCGGCGCTCGCCGTCAGCCCCGCGATCGTGCACGGCATGCTGACCGGGATCGGCGTCACCATCGCGCTCGCCCAGTTGCACGTCATGCTCGGCGGCGACCCCGACAGCTCGCCGGTCACCAACGCGCTGGAGTTGCCGGGGCGGCTGGTGGCGGTCCAGCCGGCGGCGCTGTCGATCAGCGGGCTGACGGTGCTCGTGCTGCTGGTCTGGCCATGGCTGAAGGCGCACGGCGGGTCGGTCGGAGCCGGCCTGGGGAAGGTGCCGCCGGCCCTGGCCGCGGTGGGTCTGGCCACCGCGGCGGCCTGGCTGGCCGGCATGCGGCTGCCGCGCGTCGATCTCCCTTCCTGGCGCACCCATGCCCTGCCCGAGCTGCCGGAGGGGCCGGTACTGCCGCTGGCCTCCGCCGTGCTCACGCTCACCCTGGTGGCCACCATCCAGGCACTGTTGTCGGCCGTGGCCGCGGACAAGCTGGCGGCGGCGCGCGGTGGGCGGGAACGAGTGCCGCGCAGCGATCTGGACAGGGAGCTGCGGGGGCACGGCGCCGCGAACGTGGTCTCCGGGATGCTCGGCGGCCTCCCCGTCACCGGGGTCGCGGTGCGCAGCGCGGCCAACATCTCGGCGGGGGCCGTCAGCCGCAACTCCGCCATGTTGCAGGGGCTGTGGGTGTTGCTGGCAGCCGGGCTGCTGGTGGGGGCGCTGGAGCTGATTCCGCTCGCGGCACTGGGCGCGCTGGTGATGGTCGTGGGCGTGCGGATGGTCAACCCCGGCCACATCAAAGAGGTGAGCCGGCACGGCGAGGCCCCGGCATTCTGGATCACGACCGCCGCGGTGGTGCTGCTCGGTGTGCTGGAAGGGGTCGCCATCGGGGTCGCGGTCGCCGTCGGGATGGCGCTGCACCGTCTCGCGCTCACCCGGATCTCCGTTGAAGAGGGCGAGACGGAGGCACGGGATGAGACGGAGGCGCGGGCGGAGGCAGGGGGCGCGCGGGGGGTGGGCGTGCACCTGTTGGTCGTACGCGGGCAGTTGACGTTCTTGGCGGTGCCACGGCTGAGCCGGGCGCTGGCACAGATTCCGGAAGGGTCGAGGGCAGTAGTGGAACTGAAGGGGTCGTTCATGGATCACGCGGCATACGAGGCGCTGGAGGGCTGGCGGGCCACGCACACGGCGGCGGGCGGGGAGGCGGAGGTGCGGGGCCGCGCCGGGCAGCGCCTCGCGGAGCCCGGCGACTCGCACGCCTGCACGCCCTGGACGCCGTGGCGCAACCATCAGTGCACGCGCGCGCACACCGAGGACACGAGCGGGGGCGCGGGCGCGGGGGGAGCCGGGAGCGCGCGAGGGAGCGGGGGCCGTCACACCGCACGCAAAGCCCAGTTGCTGGGCGGGGTGCGCAACTTCCAGCGGACCACGGCACCACTCGTACGCGAGGAGCTGGCGCGGCTGGCCGAAGAGGGGCAGCGGCCCTCCCAGCTCTTCCTCACCTGCGCCGACTCCCGGCTGGTCACCAGCATGATCACCTCCAGCGGCCCGGGTGACCTCTTCACGGTGCGCAACGTCGGCAACCTCGTACCGCTGCCCGGCGAGGAGACCGGGGACGATTCGGTGGCGGCGGCCATCGAGTACGCGGTGGACATCCTCAAGGTCGAATCGGTGACCGTGTGCGGTCACTCGGGGTGCGGGGCGATGCAGGCGCTGGCTTCCAGCACCGCTCAGGGGCATGCGGGCAGTTCGCCGCTGACCCGCTGGCTGCGCCACGGACGGCCCAGCCTGACGCGGCTGTCCGCTCGCGGCGAGTCGGCGCCCCGTATCGCCGACCGGGAGACGGCGGACGGGACGGAGGCGCTGTGCCTCGCCAACATCGTCCAGCAGCTCGAACACCTGGCCGCCCACGAGTGCGTGGCCCGCCGCGTCCGCGAAGGGGCCCTTGAGCTGCACGGCATGTACTTCCATGTGGGCGAGGCTCAGGCATACGTACTGGACCTGGACGGCACAGAGGTCGCGCCGGCGGTCTTCGCCGCCGTACGCCCGGATCCGGTGGCGGGCTGAAGGGCGCTTCCGGGCGGGCGGGAGCGGCGTCAACATCGCTCCAACAGGTCTACACCAATTTGCGCGGCGGCCCTTGTCACAGGGCAGCGCGGCTGATGAGCTATGGCCGGGACACAGCGCACAGCCCTGGGAAGGGAGATGACGTGAGCAACGAAAGCTCGGCCAGCTTGGCCAACCTGCTCAAGGAAGAGCGGAGGTTCGCCCCGCCCGCCGACCTGGCCGCGCACGCCACTGCGAAAGCGGCGGATTACGAGCGGGCGAAGGCCGACCGGCTGGGCTTCTGGGCCGAGCAGGCGCGCCGTCTGAGCTGGGGCACCGAGCCGGCCGAGACGCTCGACTGGTCGAACCCTCCGTTCGCCAAGTGGTTCAAGGACGGCAAGCTCAATGTCGCCTACAACTGCGTGGACCGGCATGTGGAGGCGGGCAACGGCGAGCGCGTCGCCCTGCACTTCGAGGGCGAGCCGGGGGACACCCGCAGCCTCACCTACGCCGACCTCCAGCGCGAGGTCTCACAGGCGGCCAACGCGCTCACCGAGCTGGGTGTCCAGGCGGGCGACCGGGTCGCCGTCTACATGCCGATGATCCCCGAGACGGTCATCGCCATGCTGGCCTGCGCGCGCATCGGCGCCCCGCACTCCGTCGTCTTCGGCGGCTTCTCGGCCGACGCGCTGGCCACCCGCATCCAGGACGCCGACGCGCGGGTCGTCATCACCGCGGACGGCGGCTACCGCAAGGGCGCGGCCAGCGCGCTCAAGCCCGCCGTGGACGAGGCGCTCACCCGCCCCGGCACCGAGAACGTGCGCAACGTGCTGGTCGTCAGGAGGACGGGCCAGGAGGACATCGCCTGGACCGAGGGCCGCGATGTGTGGTGGCACGACGTGGTCGCACATCAGTCCGAGCAGCACACGCCGCAGGACTTCGACGCCGAGCACCCGCTCTTCATCCTCTACACCTCCGGCACCACGGGTAAGCCGAAGGGCATCCTGCACACCACGGGCGGCTACCTCACCCAGGTCGCCTACACCCACAGCGCCGTCTTCGACCTCAAGCCGGAGAGCGACGTCTTCTGGTGCACGGCCGATGTCGGCTGGGTGACCGGGCACTCGTACATCGTCTACGGACCACTGGCCAACGGTGCGACCGAGGTGCTGTACGAGGGCACGCCCGACTCCCCGCACAAGGGCCGCTGGTGGGAGGTCGTCCAGAAGTACGGCGTCACCATCCTGTACACCGCGCCCACCGCGATCCGCGCCTGCATGAAGTGGGGCGACGACGTTCCGGCGAAGTTCGACCTGTCCTCGCTGCGGATCCTCGGCTCGGTCGGGGAGCCGATCAACCCCGAGGCGTGGATCTGGTACCGCCACCACATCGGGGGCGACCGCACGCCCGTGGTCGACACCTGGTGGCAGACCGAGACCGGCGGCATCATGATCAGCCCGCTGCCCGGAGTCACCGAGACCAAGCCCGGCTCGGCGCAGGTGCCGCTGCCCGGCATCTCCGCGACGGTCGTGGACGACGACGCCAACGAGGTGCCCGACGGCGCCGGCGGCTACCTGGTGCTCACCGAGCCGTGGCCGGCCATGCTGCGCACCATCTGGGGCGACGACCAGCGCTTCCTGGACACCTACTGGTCGCGCTTCGAGGACCGGTACTTCGCGGGCGACGGCGCCAAGAAGGACGACGACGGCGACATCTGGCTGCTCGGCCGGGTGGACGACGTCATGCTCGTCTCCGGACACAACATCTCCACCACCGAAGTCGAATCCGCGCTGGTCTCCCACCCGAAGGTCGCCGAGGCCGCCGTCGTGGGCGCGACCGACCCGCAGACCACCCAGGCCATCTGCGCCTTCGTCATCCTGCGCGGCGGCGCGGCGGAGGGGGAAGGGCTGGTCGAGGAGCTGCGCGCCCATGTGGCCAAGCAGCTCGGGCCGATCGCCAAGCCGAAGCGGATCCTGCCGGTCGCCGAGCTGCCCAAGACCCGCTCGGGCAAGATCATGCGCCGACTGCTGCGGGACGTCGCGGAGAACCGGACGCTGGGCGACACCCAGACCCTCACCGACTCCTCGGTGATGGACCTGATCCAGTCCAAGCTGCCGAGCGCGGCCAGCGAGGACTGAAGGGACGGACGGGGCGGCCGGGGCCCGAGGGGCCTCCCTGCCCCGGGGCCCGGCATCGGCGTTCGGGCCCGTCACCGCCGCCCCCGCGTCCACGGTCACAGCGGCTGCGGCGCGCCGCACAGGCGAGGGGCGTCCAGGCGGTCGGACGCCCCTCGCTCGCGTTCGTTACGCTGGCAGGGATCGCGTAAGGAACGCGACAAGATCATGGGCGCGCCGGGAAGTCTGGTCGGCACACAGAGCACGTATGTCCGCCGACGCTCCTGGAGGCCCCCGCCGTGTCCCCGTCCCCCGACGGCAAAGAGCCCCGCCGCTCCGTTTTCCTCGGCCGGCTCCCCCTGAACGAACGCAAGTTCCTCACGGACGCGCTGCGCACCGAGACCGTCGGCGGCACGCTGCTGCTGGTGGCCGCCATCGTGGCCCTCCTACTGGCCAACACCCCGGCCAGCGGCTTCTACGACGAGGTCCGCAACTTCCACTTCGGGCCCGCGTCGCTCCACCTGAACCTGTCGGTCGCCGACTGGGCCAAGGACGGGCTGCTCACCGTCTTCTTCTTCGTCGCCGGAATCGAGCTGAAGCGCGAGCTGATCGTGGGCGAGCTGCGCGACCCGCGCGCCGCGGCGCTGCCGATCATCTCCGCGCTGTGCGGTATGGCCGTACCCGCGCTGGTCTACCTCGGCATCTCGCTCAGCGGCGGCGGCGACGCGCGGGGCTGGGCCATCCCGATGGCCACCGATATCGCCTTCGCGCTCGGCGTGCTGGCCGTGCTCGGCACCGGGCTGCCCTCCGCGCTGCGGGCCTTCCTGCTCACGCTCGCCGTCGTCGACGACCTCGGCGCGATCGTGATCATCGCCGTCTTCTACTCGGCGGGCATCAGCTTCGGCGCCCTGGCCGGGGCCGTCGCGGGGCTGGCGCTCTTCTGGTTCCTGCACCACCGGACGAAGGTGCGCGGGTGGTACGTGTATGTGCCGCTCGCGGTGGTCATCTGGGCGCTGATGCACGCCAGCGGGGTGCACGCGACGGTCGCCGGGGTCGCGATGGGGCTGATGCTGCGCTGCACCGTCCGACAGGGCGAGAAAGGCCACAGGGACGGGGAGAGTGCGGGCAGCGGGGACGGCGACGGGGAGGT
Organism: Streptomyces axinellae; assembly: GCF_039532135.1. NCBI lineage: Bacteria > Bacillati > Actinomycetota > Actinomycetes > Kitasatosporales > Streptomycetaceae > Streptomyces > Streptomyces axinellae. The sequence goes on along the minus strand of NZ_BAAARJ010000005.1, from coordinate 246,990 downwards.
CTCGCCCGCCGAGCGCATCGAACACAAGGTCAGACCGCTGTCCGCCGGGCTGGCCGTGCCGGTCTTCGCCCTCTTCGCGGCGGGTGTCGGAGTGTCGGGCGGGGCGCTCGCGGATGTGTTCAGCAAGCCGGAGACGCTCGGCGTGGTCCTGGGGCTGCTCGTCGGCAAGACCGTGGGCGTCTTCGGCGGCGCGTGGCTGGCGGCCCGCTTCACCCGCGCCGAACTCAACCGCGACCTCGGCTGGCCGGATGTACTGGCCATCGCCATGCTCGCCGGAATCGGTTTCACCGTATCGCTCCTCATCAGCGAACTCGCGTTCGCCGGTCAGCCCGTCCTGACCGACGAGGCGAAGGCGGCAGTGCTGTGCGGCTCGCTGCTCGCGGCGCTCTGCTCCGCCGTGCTGCTCAAGTTCCGCTCCAGGAAGCACCGTTCGCTCGTCGAGGTCGAGGAGCGCGACGAGGACGAGGACGGCGTTCCGGACATCTACCAGGAGGACCTGCCCGAGTACCACCTGCGCATGGCGGCCCGCCTGGAGGCGAAGGCGGCCGAGCACCGCAGGCTCGCCGAAGTGGCCAGGGGCCAAGACGTGACGGACCATGGTCCGGCATGATGCGACGTTGACCGACCGGTAATCCGGCAGTGCGGCCGGAGGATGCCCGGGACACAGAAACGGGAAGCCCCCCGGCTCGTGCCAGGGCATCTCCCCGGCCCGGCCTGGCCCGGGACGGCGCGACACGTCACGTCACGTCATGTCCGGGGCACGGCATACAGACCACGTCCGGGGCATGGCACGCAGACCCCGCCGTACGACAGAGGGAGAGAGAGCGATGAGCGCAGCCGACGACGGCCGCAGCCTCGGACAGTTGGTCGCGGCGGCGACCGCCGAGATGTCCGCGCTGGTGCACGACGAGATCGCCTTGGCCAAGGCCGAGCTGCGACAGGACGCGAAGCGCGGCGCGATGGGCAGCGGTGCCGCGATCGTCGCGCTGGCCTTCTTGCTCTTCGCGCTCCCCGTGCTGAGCTTCGCCGCGGCCTACGGCATCCACAACCTCGGGCTCGGGCTCGCCTGGTCGTTCCTGATCGTGGGCGGCGCCTTCATTGTGCTGGCGCTCATCCTGCTGGGCCTTGCGGCGCTGAAGTTCAAGAAGATCTCCAAGAGCAAGGGCGCCCAGCGGTCGATGGCCTCCGCCAAGGAGAGCGCGGCCGTCCTCTCCCACGCCAAGCCCCACCCGCGTACGGGCGAGGACGGGACGGAGGAGAGCCGTCCTCTTGAGGGTGTGACACGCTCGTCTGTATGACGCTCGCAGAAAGCCCCGCGGCAGTGATCCGCGCCGACGGTCCCTGGACCCACCGGGATGTGGCCGCCAACGGTGCGCGCTTCCACATCACCGAAATGGGTGAAGGTCCGCTGGTGCTGCTGCTGCACGGTTTTCCGCAGTTCTGGTGGACCTGGCGCCATCAGTTGCCGGCGCTGGCGGACGCGGGGTACCGGGCCGTCGCGATGGACCTGCGGGGAGTGGGCGGCAGCGACCGTACGCCGCGCGGCTACGACCCGGCCAACCTCGCGCTCGATGTGACCGGTGTCATCCGCTCCCTGGGCGAGCCGGACGCCGCACTCGTCGGACATGACCTCGGCGGCTACCTGGCGTGGACGGCCGCGGTGATGCGGCCCAAGCTGATCCGAAGGCTCGCCGTGGCCTCGATGCCCCATCCGCGCCGCTGGCGCGCCGCGATGGTGGGTGACCCGCGGCAGACCGCCGCCGGCTCCTACATCTGGGGCTTCCAGCGGCCCTGGGTACCAGAGCGTCAGCTCGTCGCGGACGAGGGCGCCTTGGTGGGACGGCTGATCCGGGAGTGGGCGGGCCCCAAGCCGGCCGGCGTCGCCGAGGACACGGCGATCGACAACTACCGGCGCGCGATGTGCGTGCCCTCCACGGCGCACTGCTCCATCGAGCCGTACCGCTGGATGGTGCGCTCGCTGGCGCGGCCGGACGGGGTGCAGTTCTACCGGCGGATGAAGCGGCCGGTGCGGGTGCCGACCCTCCATCTGCACGGCTCGCTCGACCCGGTGATGCGCACGCGCAGTGCGGCCGGTTCGGGCGAGTACGTCGAAGCGCCGTACCGCTGGCGGCTGTTCGACGGCCTGGGGCACTGGCCCCACGAGGAGGATCCGGTGGCCTTCACCACGGAGTTGCTGAACTGGCTGGGCGACCCGGAACCGGACCGCTGAGCCTTTCGTCCGACCGCTGCGGGAGCGGTCCCGCCGGCCTGCCGCGACCACCCGGCGAAACCGAACATGTGCCCGCCGCATAGGCCGATTGAGGGCTCCGGAGGCGATTACTGACCTTGGGGCGGGGGCAGGGACCCCAGTATGGGCTGGTCGCACGACTTCCGTGACGTGGCACGTAATCGCAGCCATCTGAGGGCCCCGCGCACGCCGTCTTCGGCGCGCTTCGCGGCCCGGCTGGAGCCTTCGGATCCCGAGCTGGGAATCCCCCGCATTCTGCGCCGCCGCGCCCGCTGGGTGGGCGCGCGGCTGCGGCATACCCGCACCTGAGTCGGACCGGACCGGATCAGGTCCGGCCGGGGTCTGGCCGACTCGCTTGCCTTGCTTGCCTTGCTTGCCTTGCTTGCCTTGCTTGCCTGACGTGACGTGACCGGGGCCCAGGTGCCCCGCCGAAGGCAGCGGTCGTCACATCGCGCAGCCCTGGCTGTCAACCTGCCGCTGGGCCGTCATGCCCTTGGTGATGTCCTCGGTCACCTCGTCGGTGCTGAGGGCGTATCCGGTCTTGTTGTCGTCCAGGGACTTGGCGAAGATCACGCCGTATACCCGGCCGTCCGGGGTGAGCAGCGGGCCGCCGGAATTCCCTTCCCGGATGGTCGTGTAGAGCGAGTACACGTTCCGGGAGACGGTGCCGCGGTGGTAGATGTCAGCGCCGCTGGGCTGGATACGGCCGCGTACGCGCGCGGGCCGTACGTCGAAGGCGCCGTTCTCCGGGAAGCCCGCGACGATGGCGCCGTCGCCGCTGATCGCGCCCCGGTCGGCGAAGCGCAGCGCGGGCGCCCGCAGTCCGGGGACCTTGAGGACGGCGATGTCCCGCTTCCAGTCGTAGACCACGACCTGCGCGTTGTAGCGCTGGCCCTCGCCGCCGACCTGCACGGTCGGCTCCTTCACGCCGCCGACGACGTGAGCGTTCGTCATCACCTTGTCCTGCGAGAAGACGAAGCCGGTGCCCTCCAGCTCTTTGCCGCAGCTGGGCGCGGTGCCGACGATCTTGACGATGCTGCGCTTGGCCTGCTGGACCACCGGCGCGGTCGCCAGCGCGGGGTCCGGCGGCGGCACTTCGCGGATCGGCTCGTTGGAGAAGGGCGAGAAGACCTGCGGATAGCCGTTCTTGGCCAGCACGGTGGAGAAGTCCGCGAACCAGCTGCTGGCCTGCTGGGGCATCACCCGCGAGATGCCGAGCAGCAGCGTGGAGCCGCGCACCTCCTTGCCCAGCGTCGGCAGCGCCGTACCGGCCAGCGCGGCACCGATCAGCCAGGCCACGACCAGCATGGCCAGCACGTTGACGAGCGCGCCGCCGGTGGCATCCAGGGCACGCGCGGGCGACCAGGTGATGTAGAGGCGCAGCTTGTTGCCCAGGTGCGTGGTGAGCGCCTGGCCCACGGAGGCGCAGATGATCACCACGATCACCGCGCACACGGCGCCCACCGTGCCCGGTCTCTCGCCGTCCCTGAACTGGTCCCACAGCAGCGGCACGACCAGCAGCGCGACCAGTCCGCCGCCCATGAAGCCCAGAACGGACAGGATGCCGACGACGAACCCCTGGCGGTATCCGATACTCGCGAACCACACGGCTGCCAGCACCAGCAGTACGTCCAGCACGTTCACCGAATTCAGCCTCGCCTCGGATCCACTGACAGTTCAGGCCGCCGCTCCCGCGCGGAGAGCGGACAGCTTCCGCGAAAAAAGCGGGAGAGATACCGTCTCATGTGCGCGGGGTGGCCTTGTCACGTGTACCGGTGCTACCGGATCGTGCGGTTCGGCATACCGCGCTCGCTCCCCAGGAGCGGGGTCGCTCAGGTGTGCCAGTCGAGCGGGACCCGGTGGTCCTGGTCCCAGGGCAGCTCCCAGCCGGCGAAGTGCAGGATCCGGTCGATCACGCCCGCCGTGAAGCCCCAGACGAGCGCCGAGCCCACCCGGAAGGCCGGGCCCGCGTGCCCGGCCGGATGCACGGCCATGACGCGGTTGGCGGGGTCGGTCAGATCGGCCACCGGGACGGTGAACACCCGCGCCGTCTCCCCCGGATCCACGGGCGCGACGGGCGTCGGGCGGCGCCACCAGCCGAGTACGGGGGTGACGACGAAGCCGCTCACCGGAATGTAGAGGCTCGGCAGCACACCGAACACCTGTACCCCGGAGGGGTCGAGGCCGGTCTCCTCCTCCGCCTCCCGCAGCGCGGCGCGCAGCCGCCCCTCGCCCTGCGGATCCCCGTCCTCCGGATCGACGGAGCCGCCGGGGAAGGAAGGCTGACCGGCGTGCGAGCGCAGGCTGGAGGCCCGCTCCATCAGCAGCAGCTCAGGGCCCCGGGAACCGTCGCCGAAGAGCACCAGCACGGCGGAGGGGCGGCCTCCGCCGTCGGGCGGCGGCAGGAACCGGCTGAGCTGACTCGCCTCGACGGTCTGCGCGGCATCCCGTACGGGCACCAGCCATTCGGGCAGGCCGCGGTCGCTGACCTCGACGGGCGTGGGGGAATCCCCGTGGGCGGACCGCGCGCTCGTCACCGGGCGGCGCCGGTGGCCGGAGCACGGGAGGGCAGGGGCGGCGCGGGCTGCCCGGGGTAGTCGGCCGGGGGCTTGAGCCGCTGCCCCGGCTGGCCGCCCATCTCGTACTTGAGCAGCTTCCTGGCCTTCTCCGGGTCGGTCTCGCCCTCGCCGTAGGAGGGGCACAGCTCGGCGATGGGGCACGCTCCGCAGGCGGGCTTACGGGAGTGGCAGATGCGGCGGCCGTGAAAGATGGTGCGGTGCGAGAACATCGTCCACTCGCTCTTGGGGAGCAGCGCGTCGATCTCCTGCTCGACCTTGACCGCGTCGGTCTGCTCGGTGAGCTTCCAGCGGCGCACCAGACGGCCGAAGTGCGTGTCCACGGTCAGCCCCGGGACCCCGAAGGCGTTCCCCAGCACCACGAACGCGGTCTTGCGGCCGACCCCGGGCAGGGTGACCAGCTCATCGACGGTGCCGGGCACCTCGCCGCCGAACTCGTCCCGCAAGGCGGCGGACAGCCCCAGGAGGGACTTCGCCTTGGCACGGAAGAATCCGGTCGGCCGGATCAGCTCCTCCAGCTCCTCCGGATCAGCCGCCGCCATGTCCTCGGGGGTGGGGTACGCGGCGAAGAGCGCGGGCGTCGACTGGTTGACCCGCAGGTCCGTCGTCTGCGCGGAGAGGACGGTGGCCACGAGCAGTTCGAAGGGATTTTCGAAGTCCAGCTCGGGGTGTGCGTAGTAGTACACATCGGCCAGCGCCTCGTTGATCCGCGCGGCGCGGCGGCTCTTGGACGCCTGGGATTCGGTGGAGGTGCCGCTGGACTGCTTCTTGGCGGCGGTCTTCCCGGCAGCCGTTTTCGGGGCGGTGGCCTTCTTGGCGGCGGGCTTCTTGGCAGCCGTCTTCTTCGCCGCCGGCTTGTCGGCGGTGGCCTTCTTCGCGGCGGACTTCTTCGCCGCCGGGGCCTTCTTGGGGGCGGCCTTCTCGGCAGCCGGGGCCTTCTTGGCGGCGGGCTTCCCCGTGGGCTCCGCTGCGGCCTGCTCGGCGGTGGCCCTGGCGTCCGCCGCCTTCCGGGCCGCCGTCTTCTTGGCCGGGGCCCTCTTCGCCGGGGCCTTCTTCGCCGGGGCCTTCTTCGCCGGGGCCTTCTTCGCGGTCGGCTCGCCCGCCGCCGACGGGCTTCCCGTCGCCCTCTTGGCCGCCTCGCGTTCGCTCACAGCGGAATCCTCCGTCGCCGTCACCCGCCCAGCCCCCTCTCTGTCCGTGTACTTCCCGGGGTGGTGGACACTCGGCCAGACTAAAGGGGGGCGCCGACATTCGCGGCGCACACAGCCGATCCACAGCCCTAGCGGGACCTGCCTTGGGGGTCACTGTGTCCGTACGTCAAACTTGTGACTGATTGCTGTGACTGATCGCACTGTTTCACCGTCCGGCATCATGGGTTCCACGGACCCCATGGGCAGGTCGACAAGGAGAGAACTCGTGGACGACGTTCTGCGGCGCGCCCCGCTCTTCGCGGCGCTCGATGAGGAGCAGGCCGCCGAGCTGCGTGCCTCCATGGCGGAGACGACGCTTGCTCGCGGTGAGGCCCTCTTCCACGAGGGTGACCCGGGTGACCGCCTCTATGTGGTGACGGAAGGCAAGGTGAAGCTGCACCGCACCTCGCCGGACGGCCGCGAGAACATGCTCGCCGTGCTCGGTCCCGGCGAGCTGATCGGTGAGCTGTCCCTGTTCGACCCAGGTCCGCGTACGGCCACGGCCTCCGCGCTGACCGAGGTCAAGCTGCTGGGGCTGGGCCACGGCGACCTCCAGCCGTGGCTGAACGCCCGCCCCGAGGTCGCGACGGCGCTGCTGCGCGCCATCGCCCGGCGGCTGCGGCGCACCAACGACTCCATGTCCGACCTGGTCTTCTCCGACGTCCCCGGGCGCGTGGCCAAACAGCTGCTCGACCTGTCGCGGCGCTTCGGTGTGCAGTCCGAGGAGGGCATCCACGTCGTACACGACCTCACACAGGAAGAGCTGGCCCAGCTGGTCGGTGCCTCGCGCGAGACGGTGAACAAGGCGCTGGCCGATTTCGCCGGGCGCGGCTGGCTCCGCCTGGAGGCCCGCGCGGTCATCCTGCTGGACATCGAACGGCTGGCGAAGCGCTCCCGCTGACCCGTCCCCGGGACGGTACGGGCATCCGTTCCGCCCGGGCCCCGTCCACGACGGCCGATCCGGCCCATCCAGTCCGTGATGTAAGGGGTGCCCTCTCTTGAGGGCGCCCCTTACGCATGCGCGGAGCGCGCGTCCCCCTCAGACCGGTTCCGGTCCGGGTCCGGTTCCGGCTCCGCGCGGAAGCAGTCCGTGTTCACGGAGATAGTCGAGCTGGGCCCGGACGGACAGTTCCGCCGCCGGCCAGAGCGAGCGGTCAACGTCGGCGTACACGTGTGCGACGACCTCGGAGGCCGTGCGATACCCCGCCTCGACCGCTGTCTCGACCTGGGCGAGCCGCTTGGCGCGGTGTGCCAGGTAGAAGTCGATCGCACCCTGTGCGTCGTCCAGGACCGGCCCGTGCCCCGGCAGGATCCGGCTGACCCCGTCCTCCACCGTCAAGGAGCGCAACTCGCGCAGGGAGTCGAGGTAGTCGCCGAGCCGCCCGTCCGGGTGGGCGACGACGGTGGTGCCCCGGCCCAGCACCGTGTCGCCCGTCAGCACGGCGGCGTCGGCGGGCAGGTGGAAGGAGAGCGAGTCGGCGGTGTGACCAGGGGTGGGGACCACGCGCAGCTCCAGGCCGCCCGTGGTGATGACGTCTCCCACCCCGAGCCCCTCGTCGCCCAGACGCAGCGCCGGATCGAGGGCGCGCACCGGAGTGCGGGTCAGTTCCGCGAACCGCGCGGCGCCCTCGGCGTGGTCCGGATGGCCGTGGGTGAGCAAGGTGAGCGCGACCCGCTTGCCCACCCTCTCAGCGGCGGCGACGACGGCGCGCAGGTGGTCCTCGTCCAGGGGCCCGGGGTCGATGACGACGGCGAGATCCGAGTCCGGCTCGGCGACGATCCAGGTGTTGGTGCCGTCGAGCGTCATGGCCGACGGGTTGGGCGCCAGGACGCAGTGGGTGCGCGGGCCGGCCTGCCCGCTGATCACTCCGCCTCGCGGCTGGCCGGGAAGGGCGGCGGCATCGGTCATGCGGAATCGATCCTCTTGGTGAACTCGTCATGTCCCGGCCAGCTCAGCACGATCTCCCCTGCCTCCAGGCGGGCCCGGGCGAGGACCGGCGTCAGATCGCGGTCGCCCGCCGCCGCCAGGGCTTCGGCGGCCGTCGCGTACGGCAGCAGCTCGCGCAGTGCGGCGATGGTGGGCGGCATCATCAGCAGTTCGCCCCTGTCGTAGCCGGCGGCGGCCTCCTCGGGACGGACCCAGACGGTGGCGTCGGCCTCGGTGGACGCGTTACCGGTGCGCTGGCCCTCCGGAAGGGCGGCCACGAAAAAGTACGTGTCATAGCGCCGCTTCTCGAACTCCGGCGTGATCCAGCGCGCCCAGGCCCCCAGCAGGTCGGCCCGCAGGACGAGGTTCCTGCGGTTGAGGAAATCGGCGAAGGACAGCTCGTGGGCCACCAGAGCGGCCCTGTCGGCCTCCCAGTCCGCGCCTGTGGTGTCCGCGACGACGGTGTGCGGGTCGGGCCCGGCGAGCAGCACTCCGGCTTCCTCGAAGGTCTCCCGGACGGCGGCGCACACGACAGAGCGCGCCGTCGCCTCGTCCGTGCCGAACCGCTCGGCCCACCGCGCGTCCGCCGGACCCGTGCTGTCGGTCGCGCGGGTGTCACGCGGATCGACGGCACCGCCCGGATAGGCGTAGGCGCCGCCCGCGAACGCCATGGACGTACGGCGGCGCAGCATATGGACGGCCGGCCCCGCGGGGGTGTCGCGCAGGAGCATGACGGTGGCGGCTCTGCGCGGGGCGACGGGCGTCAGCTCGCCCGCCGCCAGGGCGCGGATACGCTCCGGCCACTCGGGCGGATACCACTGGCCGTTCTCGGTGGACGACATGGCCGGATGCTACGGCGCTGCGCGCCGATGTTCGAGAGGTACCCGGTGTGCGGGTATCCGGTCGCACGGAACGCTCACCGGGCATCCGGTCACACGGAATACCGCCAGGCATCCGGTCGCCCGGAATGCCCGTCAAGCATCCGGTCGCACGGAATGCCTATCCGGCATCCAGTCGCTCTGGCAGCAACCGCACGGAAGACCGACCCGGCATCCGGTCACGCGCTGCGCCACCGGGCATCCGGTCACGCGAATCGTTCGGGGCCGGCCTCCGCAGGCCCGCCGGGAACAGTCGGCCTGCCCCTCCCCGCAGCCCCAAGGGCCGGGAGGCTCAAAGCCCGAAAGGGCCCCAAGAGTCCGAAAGTCCGAGGGGCCGAGACCCGAGGTCCCGGGCGGCCGAAGTCCCGGGCGGCCGGGGTGCGCTGCCGGGCCGCCCGGGTCAGCCCGTCAGCCGGCCAGCTCGACCTGGACCTCGACCTCCACGGGCGCGTCCATCGGCAGCACGGCCACGCCGACGGCGCTTCGCGCGTGCACGCCCTTCTCACCCAGGACCTCACCGAGCAGTTCGCTGGCCCCGTTGATGACGCCGGGCTGGCCGGTGAAATCCGGCGCGGAGGCGACGAATCCGGTGACCTTGACGACGCGGGCGACCCGGTCGAGATCCCCGGCGACCGACTTCACCGCGGCCAGTGCGTTCAGCGCCGCCGTACGCGCCAGTTCCTTCGCTTCCTCGGGGGTGACCTCTCCGCCGACCTTGCCGGTCAGCGGAAGCGTGCCCTCGACGAGGGGGAGCTGGCCCGCCGTGTAGACGTACGTGCCCGACCGGACAGCGGGCACATAGGCACCCGCCGGAGTCGCGGTCGCCGGGAGCGTCAGGCCGAGCTCCGCCAGCTTGTCCTCGGCCGCGCTCACGCTTCCTTCTTCCGCTTCAGGTAGGCCACGAGCTGCTCGGGGTTGTTCGGCCCCGGCACCACCTGGACCAGTTCCCAGCCGTCCTCGCCCCAGGTGTCCAGGATCTGCTTTGTCGCGTGCACGAGCAGCGGCACGGTCGCGTATTCCCACTTCGTCATGGGGACGACCCTAACGGCTGAGAGCACCCCGCACGGGCGCGGTGGTCCCCGGCAGCTCAGGCCCGGTGGCCGGCCCCCCGTTCCTGGCCGGGGGCTCTCCGTTCCGGGCCGGGAAGCCTCCTGCTCCACGCCGGGAGCCTTCCGCGCGGAACCGCACGCGTAGGCGAGGCGTGCGCTGGTTAGGCTCCCAGCCGTGAGCAGGCTTCACGTAGTGACCGGCAAGGGCGGGACCGGCAAGACGACGGTCGCCGCCGCACTCGCGCTGGCTCTGGCCGACGGCGGGCAGCGCACGTTGCTCGTCGAGGTCGAGGGCAGGCAGGGCATCGCACAGCTCTTCGAGACCGAGCCGCTTCCCTACGAGGAACGCAAGATCGCCGTCTCGCACGGCGGCGGCGAGGTCTACGCGCTGGCCATCGACGCGGAGCGGGCGCTGCTGGACTACCTCCAGATGTTCTACAAGCTGGGCAGCGCCGGCCGCGCGCTCAAGCGCCTGGGCGCCATCGACTTCGCGACGACCATCGCACCGGGGCTGCGCGACGTGCTGCTGACCGGGAAGGCGTGTGAGGCGGTGCGCCGCAGGGACAAGCGTCAGCGTCCCGTCTACGACGCCGTGGTGATGGACGCGCCGCCCACCGGCCGCATCGCCCGCTTCCTGGGGGTGAACGAGGAGGTGGCCGGGCTGGCCAAGGTCGGCCCCGTCCACAACCAGGCGCAGGCCGTGATGCGGGTCCTCAAGTCGCCGGAGACGGCAGTGCACCTGGTGACGCTGTTGGAGGAGATGCCGGTGCAGGAGACCCTCGACGGCATCGCCGAGCTGCGCTCCGCCGGGCTGCCCACGGGAAGCGTGGTGGTCAACATGGTCCGCCCGAGACTGCTGGACGAGGAACATCTGAAGGCGGCGGACGGGCACACAGCAGAGATGGCGCGCGCCTTCGCGCGCGCCGGTCTGGGGGGCGCGCGGCGCGGAGGGCACGCCGAGCGCCTCGTCGCGCCGCTCCTGGAGCAGGGCAGGGAGCACGCTGAGCGCGTCGGCCTGGAGCGGGGCCTGCGCGAGGAGTTGCACGCGCAGGGCCTTCCCCTGCGGGAGCTGCCACTGCTGAGCGAGGGAGTCGAGCTGGCGGGCCTGTACGGCATGGCCGGTGAACTGCGCGCCCAATGGCAGACCACTACCGGCGGAAGGCAGCCATGAGCCGCACCGGAGACAACAGCACCCCCTTCGCCGCACAGCAGACGTCTCAGCACGTCACGGAGACCCCACAGGCCCCACACCCGACAGAGCCGACAGAGCCGACAGAGCCGACAGAGCCGACAGCACGAGCAGAACCGGCAGAGTCGGCAGGAGCGGCCGGTCCCACGGAAGCGGCAGAGCCGACCGCCGACCCGACGAACGCCGGGCCGCTGGACGGCGTTCCGCTGGACGGCAACCCGCTGGGCGCGGAGGCCCTGGACATCGACCCGCTCCTGGACGATCCGGGCACCCGCATCGTCGTGTGCTGCGGCTCCGGCGGGGTCGGCAAGACGACGACGGCCGCGGCGCTGGGTGTGCGGGCTGCCGAGCGCGGTCGCCGGACCGTCGTCCTGACCATCGATCCCGCCCGCCGCCTGGCGCAGTCGATGGGACTCTCGAAGCTGGACAACACCCCTCGCGAGGTGCCGGGCGTGGACACCTCGGCGGGTGGCGAACTGCACGCCATGATGCTCGACATGAAGCGCACGTTCGACGAGATAGTCGAAGCGCACGCGGAGCCCGACCGCGCCACGGCGATCCTCGGCAACCCCTTCTATCAGTCGCTGTCCGCCGGGTTCGCGGGGACGCAGGAGTACATGGCGATGGAGAAGCTGGGGCAGCTGCGCTCCGGCGACGAGTGGGACCTGATCATCGTGGACACCCCGCCCTCGCGCTCCGCGCTGGACTTCCTGGACGCCCCCAAGCGGCTGGGCTCGTTCCTGGACGGGAAGTTCATCAAACTGCTGATGGCCCCGGCCCGGGTCGGCGGCCGGGCCGGCATGAAGTTCGTGAACCTTGGGATGGCGGGCCTTTCGATGTTCACCGGGGCGCTCAACAAGCTGCTGGGCGCCGGGCTCCTGCGGGACGTCCAGACCTTCGTCGCCGCCATGGACACCATGTTCGGCGGCTTCCGCACCCGTGCCGACGCCACCTACCGGCTGCTCCAGGCCCCGGGCACGGCCTTCTTGGTGGTGGCGGCGCCCGAGCGGGACGCGTTGCGCGAGGCCGCGTACTTCGTGGAACGGCTGGCCGCCGACCGGATGCCCCTCGCCGGGCTGGTGCTCAACCGGATGCACGGCAGCGAGGCGGCCGGACTGAGCGCCGAACGGGCCCTCGCCGCCGCCGAAAATCTTGAGGACGGCGGCATGGTGGATCGCGGCCGGGGGAAGAGTGGAGGGCGTGGCGCGCTGTCGGCCGCTCCAGAGAATCCCGAGGACGGCTCCCCCGCCTTCGAGGACCCCGGCTCCGGCGCCGAGGACTCCACCACGGAGCGGGACCCGGGCCAGGACGCCACCGCGCTCGCCGCAGGGCTGCTGCGGCTGCACGCCGACCGGATGCGGCTGCTCGCGCGCGAACGGCGCACCCGTGACCGCTTCACCGCGCTGCACCCCGAGGTGCCGGTGGCGGAAGTGACCGCGCTGCCCGGCGATGTGCACGATTTGGAGGGCCTGCGCACGATCGGTGAGCGGCTGGCCCGTTGCCAGGGTTGAGCACGAGAGGGCCGAGATGCGGCGGCCGTCGGCTCACTGCGGTTGGGGGCCGACTGCGGTTGGGGGCCGACTGCGGTTGGGGGCCGACTGCGGTTGGGGGCCGACTGGCGGCCGGCGACGGGATCGCGTCCGACGAGCAGCGGGGGTGGGCTGCTCTCATGACTGCCGCATGCCGACGTCCGCGCTACACATGACGCGACACAGGAGGCGCTGTCGCGCGGTGACGCGAGGCAGAGCGCGAAGTACTTCGCACGCTCGTCCAGCGCCCCGGCACCTGCCGTCTCGGCCACTCGCCGTCTCGTCGCCGTGAATCCGCGCCGCGGATGAAGGGCAGCGTCTCCAGGACACGTCCGCTTCCTGAGCCCTGAACTCCGTGTGCTGCACCCCGTGTGCTGAGCGCCGGGCGGTCGGCGAGGTGTGGGAGCCGTGATGTGTGGGAGCGGTCCGGCGGCCGGGAGGGTCATCCCACGGCCGCGTAGTCCTGTTCGTAATCGTGCTCGTAGTCGTGCTCGTCGCCCATGTCCACGTCCACGGGCACCTCCATGGGCAGGAGGCCGCCCGTGCTGCGCTCGTACTCCGAGCGCGCTGTTTCCAGCAGGCGGCGCCACGAGGTGACCGTGGGGCGGCGGCGCAGCAACGCTCTCCGCTCCCGCTCGGTCATCCCGCCCCACACGCCGAACTCCACGCGGTTGTCCAGTGCGTCCGCGAGGCATTCCGTACGGACGGGGCAGCCCGTGCATACGGCCTTGGCGCGGTTCTGCGCCGCCCCTTGCACGAAAAGCTCATCTGGATCCGTCGTGCGGCAGGCGGCCTGCGCACTCCAGTCTGTAACCCAGCTCATTGCCGGTGCCGTCCTCTCCCGAATCGAGGCTCCCCCACGGCGGCGAACGGCATATTCACCGTTGCCAGTTGAGGACGTTACGGAAGGCGGACATGGCGCAACACCCCCGTCGGGCCCAATCTTGAATGGCCCGAACGGACTATGCGTATGCGGCAGATCACCCAACGGAGTGAGCCGGTAACAAGCCCGACCTCCCCGGCAGATCCGGTCGGTTCAGCAGGCCAGGCGGCTATCCGGGTGGCCCGGGAGGGCGGCCGGAGCTGCTTTCGGCACTTGCCACGGGGATTTCTTCTGGCGTATGACGGCGGCTGCGGGCGAACCAGTCTCAACACTCACTTGAGTGAGCCGGAGGGCAACGGACCGGAGGGCGAGGGAGAGGCGAGGAGAGGCTCTGGGGTGGGAAACCACCGATGTGACGGGTGGGAAGACGAGACCGGGCCTCAGCTTATGTGACCCCGCTCGCCCCTGTCCGGCGTTTGCCACGCTTCCCCACGGGATGCCCGGGGCCTACTCGTCGTAGGCTCTTCCCCATGGCTAAGAAGCGCGCGGGCCGAGGGCTGAGCGGCCCCCAGCAGGTCGCCAAGTTCCTCGGGGTCAGTGTGCTGGCGGGGGCGGTGATGGCGGGGCTCGCACTGCCCGCTGTCGGAACGCTGGGCCTGGCCGCCAAAGGCACGGTCGAGGGCTTCGACGAGCTGCCCGTCAATCTCAAGCGCCCGCCGCTCAGCCAGCGCACCACGATCCTGGACCGGGAGGGCGGTGAGATCGCCAAGGTCTATTCGCGCGACCGCACGGTCGTGGACCTCAAGGACATCTCGCCCTACATGCGCAAGGCGATCGTGGACATCGAGGACGCGCGGTTCTACAAGCACGGCGCCGTCGATCTCAAAGGTGTGCTGCGCGCCGTGAACCGGAACGCGCAGTCGGGCCAGGTCTCGCAGGGCGCCTCGACGCTCACCCAGCAGTACGTCAAGAACGTCTTCGTCGAGGAGGCGGGCAACGACCCTGACAAGGTCGCCCGCGCCACCCAGCAGACCATCGGCCGGAAGATAAAGGAACTGAAGTACGCGATCCAGGTCGAGGAGGAGCTGGGCAAGAAGCGGATCCTGGAGAACTACCTCAACATCACCTTCTTCGGCCAGCAGGCATACGGCGTCGAGGCCGCCTCGCAGCGCTACTTCTCCAAGTCGGCCAAGGACCTGAAGCTGGAGGAGGCCGCGCTGCTCGCCGGGATCGTCCAGTCCCCGACCCGGTACGACCCGGTCAGCAACGAGCAGGAAGCCAGGAAGCGGCGCGATGCCGTGCTGGGCCGGATGGCCGTGCACCACGACATCACCAAGGCGCAGGCCGCCGAGGCGCAGAAGAAGCCGATCGAGCTGGCCGTCAGCAGGCCCAAGAACGGCTGCATCACCTCCACCAGGGGCGCCGGATTCTTCTGCGACTACGTACGCCAGATCTTCCTGACCGACCCCAGCTTCGGCAAGACCAGCAAGGCGCGCGCGAAGCGGTGGAACCAGGGCGGCCTCACCATCCGGACCACGCTCGACCCCAAGGCACAGGCGTCTGTCAAGAAGTCCATCGAGTCCCATGTGAACAAGTCCGACAAGGTCGCGACGGCCGCGACGATAGTGGAACCCGGCACCGGCAAGATCCGGGGCATGGGACAGTCCCGGCCGTACGGCTTCGGGAAGAACGAGACCCAGATAAACCTCTCGGTGGACAGGAGCATGGGCGGTGGCGCCGGATACCAGCCCGGTTCGACCTTCAAGCCCGTGATCGCCGCGGCGGCGCTGGACAAGGGGATGAGCCCCTACAAGTCGTACCCCTCGCCTTACCGCATGCAGTACCCGTCCCCGGTGAAGACCTGCCATGGCAAGTGGTCGGGCAAGGCTCCTGTCGAGAACGAGAACAGCAGTGAGGTCGGGCCGTACCGGATGAAGGAAGCGACGGCGAAATCCGTCAACACCTACTTCGTCTCGCTCATAAGCGAAACCGGCATCTGCCCCGTCACCGACATGGCAAAGAAGATGGGTATCGCGCGCGCCGACGGCAAGAAGATCGACCAGGTGCCGTCGATCTCGCTCGGCACCCAGGAGATGTCACCGCTGACCATGGCCGAGGGCTACGCCACCTTCGCCAACCGCGGCGTGCACTGCACCCCCGTCGCGATCGAGTCGATCACGGACGCGCGCGGCAAGAAGCTGCCGGTGCCGAAGACGAAGTGTGAGCGCGCGATGAAGACCAAGACCGCCGATACGGTCAACGCCCTGCTGCGTGGCGTGGTGGAGGACGGCACCGGCAAGAAGGCCGGGCTCTCGGGCCGGGACAGCGCGGGCAAGACGGGTACGACGGACGAGCGGTACGCCGCCTGGTTCGTGGGCTACACGCCGAACATGTCCGGCGCCGTCTGGGTCGGTGACCCGGCGCACCAGACCCAGATGAAGAACATCACCATCGGCGGGGTGCCGTACGACAAGGTCTTCGGTGGCGAGGTCCCCGGCCCGATCTGGCGGGACGCGATGGCCGGTGCGCTGTCAGGCGAATCGGCGCCGGACTTCCACCACGTGCCCATCCGGGACGGCGGCAAGAACAAGCCGAAGGCGCCGGGGCGGGACCGCGGCAACGGCGGCGGCGGCGCGCACGGTGGCCAGGGCGGTGGCTCCGACGACCACAAGCCGAACGACCCGTGGCCGGACGTCATCGGCGGCGGCGACAACGGCGGCGCCGGGAACGGTCCCGGTGGGGGCGGCGGCGGTGGCGGCGGCGGGTGGCCCGGCGGCAACGAAGGCGACCCCGGTGGCGGCGGCTGGGACTGGCCGTAGCCCGCGGATACCGGCTGACGGGCGATACCGGCCGAGGGCGCCGAGGACGGACTTCGGGCGGCTCTCTTACAGCGAGCATCCGGTACGAGAAAACATGGGTAAGGGGCGTCCTCCTGAGAGGGCGCCCCTTACCCATTGGGCTTACGGGCCCGTGTGTGCCCCCTGCGGCTCGTGCGCCAGGGGGAAGCCGTGCGGCCAGCAGGAGCGGAGCCGGATGCCTGATGCCGGGCGCCGGATGTTTCAGGGCCCGCGGCGGCGTCACGTAGCCGGTGTCGGCGCCTCGTAGCCGGCGGCGGCTTTGCTGCCGCCGACCACGGCGGCGCTCCATAGCCGGCAGTGGCGAGACTCCGGCCCCGACAGTGGCGGCACTCCGTAGCCGACGGCAGAACGGGAGCCCGGGCAGGGCGCTCTCCTGCCGTCGCAGCACTCGGTCCGTCTGCCCGGTTTCGTGAGGTGAGGCCCGTGAGATCGGGCGGCCGTCAGCCCGCCAGTTGCTTCTTCACCAGCGCGGCGACCCGGCCGCCCTCGGCGCGGCCCGCCACCTTCGGGTTGACGATCTTCATGACGGCGCCCATCGCGCGAGGCCCCTCGGCCCCGGATGCCCGCGCCTCGGTGACCGCCTCCGCGACCAGCGACTCCAGTTCGTCGTCCGAGAGCTGCTGAGGCAGGTAGTCCGCGAGCACCTTGCCCTCGGCCCGCTCCCTGTCCGCCTGCTCCGCCCGGCCGCCGTCCGCGAACGCCTCTGCCGCCTCCCGCCGCTTCTTCGCCTCGCGGGCGATGACTCCCTGCACCTCGTCGTCGGAGAGTTCGCGCGCGCTGGTGCCCGCGACCTCCTCCTTCGTGATGGCGGCAAGGGTCATGCGGAGAGTGGCGGAGCGCAACTCGTCGCGCTCCTTGATCGCTGCGGTGAGGTCGCCCTGCAGCCGGGACTTGAGCGTGGTCATGAACTCAGTGTGCCAGGATCCGGCCAAAGCTCGTCCGGGATAAATGGGCGGAGCCGCTGCCGGGGAGAGGCCGGGCGGTGGTCGAGGGGCGGCCGGGCGGTGGCTGGGGGCGGGTGCGGGCGTCCGGATGCCGGCTGACGGGCGCACCCGCTGGCTGGACTCGCTGCGTGGTGTGTGCTGGGTCTGCGACCATGGGCGCATGCGCGCGCGATACCGGATTCCCCTCAAGACCGCAGTCGGCATCACGGCACTCGGCGCGGCGTGCGTCGGGTACGCGGCGGGAGTGGAGGTCCGTTCGTTCCGGCTGCGGCGCGTCTCGGTGCCGGTACTGCCGCGCGGTATGCACCCGCTGCGCGTCCTGCAGGTCTCCGACATCCATATGGTCGGCGGGCAGCGCAAGAAGCAGCGCTGGCTGCGCGATCTGGCCGGTCTGCGCCCGGACTTCGTGATCAACACCGGGGACAACCTGTCCGACCCCGAAGGCGTCCCCGAAGTGCTGGACGCGCTGGGCCCGCTGATGGAGTTCCCCGGGGCCTACGTCTTCGGCTCGAACGACTACTACGGACCGAAGCTGCGCAATCCCGCGAAGTACCTGCTGGAGAAGGCGAGCGGCCGGCACGGTCTGAACGGGAACCCGGCCGCGGTCCACGCCATCCACAACCCGTGGGAAGAACTGCGGGACGCGTTCGACTCGGCGGGCTGGACCGGCCTGTCGAACACCAGGGGCCGTATCAAGCTCGACGGCGGCCAGGAGATCGCGCTGACCGGGCTCGACGACCCGCACATCAAGCGCGACCGCTACAGCGAGGTCGCGGGCGGCCCGGAGACCGACGCGGACCTCTCCCTCGCCGTCGTACACGCTCCGTACCTGCGCGTGCTCGACGCGTTCACCGCCGACCGCTACCCGCTGATCCTCGCGGGGCACACCCACGGCGGCCAGCTTTGCGTCCCCTTTTACGGGGCACTCGTCACCAACTGCGACATCGACACCGACCGGGTGAAGGGCCTGTCCACGCACCGGGCGGGCGGCCACGAGTCCTACCTGCACGTGAGCGCGGGCTGCGGTACGAACCGATACACCCCCGTCCGCTTCGCCTGCCCTCCCGAGGCGACGCTCTTGACGCTCACCGCGCGGGAGGAGTAGGGAACCCTGCCCGTCCCCCCACGGAGGGAGACGGCCCCGACCCCGATCCCTGACCTCCCGGCTCGACGAGGGTGAGACCCGAGGGATGAGAGGGGCGTCAGCTGGTGGAGATCGAACTGACGGAGGCGGCACGGGCGCCCGAGTGGGGCGCCTTCCTGCCCGCCGCGCTCCTTCTGGCCGCTACGCCCGGCGCCAACCAGTTGCTGACCCTGCGCAACGGACTGCGCCACGGCCCCGCCCCCGCGATCAGCGCTTCGGTCGGCCGCTTCCGCGCGTTCGCGCTGATGGTGGCGGCGGTCGCCGCCGGATTGGGCGCGGTCCTCACCGCTTCCGAGGTCGCCTTCGGAATCGTGAAGTGGTGTGGCGTGGTGTACCTGCTGTGGCTCGGCGGACGGACGCTTTTCGCGGCGGTGCGGGGCATGCGTGGGGGTGGCGGCCCCGCGCCGTCCAGGCCCGCGCCGTCTGCCCCCGGGGCGCCCGGAACCACCCCTTCCGATCCGGCCCCGCCTCGGCCCGCGTCACCCGATCTGGCGCCGCCTCGGCCCGCGTCACCCGATCCGGCCCCGCCTCGGCCCGCGTCACCCGATCTGGCGCCGCCTCGGACCGTGTCACCCGATGCGGCGCGACCTCGGACCGTGTCACCCGATGCGGCGCGACCTCGGACCGTGTCACCCGATGCAGCCCGACCTCGGACCGCGGGGCCCCAGCACGGGCTGGGCACGGACGCGCCGTCCGTGCCCCGGGCCGACGGCCGCGCTTCGCCCGAATCATCACGATTGCCCGCGTCGCCTCGCGTCGTACCGCCGCGAACGCCCTGGACCCTGGCCCGGCAGGAGTTCCTGGTGGCTGCCTCGAACCCCAAAGCGCTGCTGCTCTTCACCGTCTTTCTGCCGCAGTCCCTGGCGCCGGAGGCCGCGCACGTCACGGTGCCGCTCCTCGCACTGGGTGGCGCGTACATCGCCATCGAGTTCTGCTGCGCCCGCGGCTACGCCGCTCTGGGTGGCCGCCTGCGCGCCTCGGCCTGGGCAAACGCGCCCCGCGCACCCTTGAAGCGCTCACCGGGGCCGCGATGCTGGCCCTCGGCGGCTGGCTGGCCACGGAACACCGCTGGCCCCTGGCCCGCCCCTCCCTCTCCTCACCCGAAAGCGGATTTCGCCTCAGCGCTCCCCTGGGCTAAAGTAGTCGTCGTTGCTTCGGGGTGTAGCGCAGCTTGGCAGCGCGCTTCGTTCGGGACGAAGAGGTCGTGGGTTCAAATCCCGCCACCCCGACAGAGGAAACACCAGGTCAGGCCCGGTTCTGAGAGATCAGAACCGGGCCTGATTTGCATTGTGTCCCTGTTTTGGGAGCCATTTGGGAGCCAACTGGGTGTGATCTTCGGGATCCGACTCCCAGGTTGGCTCCCGAGGAAGGGCATTCCGCCTCCTCCTAGCGCGATGTACGCCTCACGCCCCGAATGAGTCACTGCACGGCTTGTGCCGAGCAGACCTGAGACGGTACGACCATCGCCATGCACCCTTGGTCTCCGTTAAATGACCGGCAGCTGGCACTCCTCACCCGCATCGGGGGCGGAACCGACCCCGTCACTTCTGACAGCCCCGAGCTCGCCGTCACGGCTCGCGCGCTCAGGGACCGGGGCTTGGTGACCATGCCCAAGAAGAAGGGGAGGTGGCAGGCGGAGATCACTGACGCGGGTCGCTTCTACCTGGAGCACGGTCATCATCCCGATCGCCCGGAACTGGCTCCACGCAAGCCTCGCGCGGCGGCGTCTGAAGCCGAGACGCCGGTTGCCGGTGGCCCTCAGCAGGATGCCGATCCTCCGACGGAGACGAAGCCCGTATCGAAGCGTGCCGTGAAACCTCCGCGCCCGTCGCCGGCGGCTGTCGGGCCAGCGCTCATCGCGCAGGTGCAGAAGGCCGGACGATTCCTTCGGATCCCGGACCCCAGTGCCGAGGAACGGGCTCGGTATCGCAGGGCGTTCGACGCGGCGCGGCAGTGCGCTCCGGAGGGGTACCACCTGAAGTACAGCGGGCGGGCGAAGGGCGACTTCTTCCTCGGCCTGCTCCGGGTGACCGGTGAGGACGACACCGAGTGGAATCGGATCCGTTTGGCGCGCAGCCGTGTGATCACCGACGTCGAGGACGTGCTCGCTGCGGTCACCAAGGACCACAGTGCGTTCGAGATCTCCGAGGAGGTCCTGCCGAGGGTGCTCGCGCTGCTCCGGCTGCTCGCCGAGCAGGCTCTCACGCGGTACGGCGAGATCGCGGTGTCCAAGAAGCGCAAGCAGCCGAGGCCGCTGCTCACCGTCCACGGCAGGACGTACGAGGTCGGCTTCCGCGAGCGGCAGAAGCAGGTCCGGTACGTCCCCAAGCAGCCGGGCCGGCGCACGTACGACTGGCAACGGGTCACCCCAGCCCACAAGTTCGAGCCGTCCGGCGAACTGGAGCTGCTGGTCAGCGAGAACTCGGGTTACAGCTACAGCTACGGCTGGAAGACGGAATGGGCCGACACGGCCAAGAAGCCGTTGGAGGAGCAGATCGGCTCAATCTTCCGGGCGTTGAAGGCACGCGCGGAGGAGCAGGAGCGGGCCCGGCTGGAACGAGAGGCCGAGCAGCGGCGTCTGCGAGATGAGCGGGAGCGCCAGGAGGCCGAACACCGGCGGCTGGCGGCGGAGCGGGAGGAGCGCGAGCGGCGGGAGTGGGAGGCCGCGGTAAGTGCGGCTTCGGTCAAGGCGGTTCACGCGGTACGGGCCGAGCACTTCGGCACGGCCCTTGAGCAGTGGCGGGCCGCGGGTGAGATCCGGGCGTTCTGTGCCGCGCTGGATGAAGTCGCCGCCGCATCGGAAGACGCCCTCGAAGTCGAGAGGCTGCGTGAATGGTCGGCTTGGGGGAACTCGGAGGCCGATCGGCTCGACCCCACGACGAACGGCAAGGGCTTGGCCGCCCGCGACTTCAACGTGGAGCCGACTAAAAGGCAGCTGCGACCGTTCCTCGACGGCTGGCGGCCTGACCGGCCGGAGAAGGAGACACCTCCGGCTCAGCCAGCGCCTCCCAAACCGGAGCCAGGCCCGTGGCGCGGCGTCATCGACGCACATCAGGATCAAGGGTGGCGATATGGACGCCAAGGTCGCGCTCAATGGTGGAGGCGATGACACCATGCCCGCGATCGCGTAGGGCCTTGACCGCCTTCTCGACGAGCCCTCCGAGCCGAATGACCTCAGCGCGCAGGGCGACCAACTCGTCGTAGCGCTCGGCCTTGTCCTGGCCGCACCACGCCCGGACGGTTCGTAGGACGGCGGCTTCCGCGTCCACTTTTCGTTCGACCCGTCGGCTGTAGGAGTACCAGGAGGGCTGGGCACGCTCCTGCTCGATGTCCTGTTGCTTGCGGTCCACCTCCGGGAGGATCTCGTCGGCGAGGCGGGCGGCCACGTGGCGGGCGACGCGCTCGGTGACCGGCCACCCGGCCAGGCACATGCCGTGGCGGTTTTCGTAGACCATGGTGTCGCTGCGGAGTTCGGCGGCGTCCATGCCGATGAGTGGTGCCGTCTCGTCAAGGCGACTCAGCTCCAGGACGCCTGCGTCCGCCACTGTTCGGCGCAGGCGCAGCCTGTTCTTCGGGCGGACGAACCCGAGGATCATGCGGGCTGCCTCAAACTCCGTACTGCCCCGGACGTGGCGGGATGCCTCAACCAGCGCCGACTCCGCCGCATCGTCGGTGCGGAATGTCTCGACATCCGCCCACGGCGCTACGAGAGAGCCAGGATTGACCCACTCCTGCAGATCGGCGTCGCCGCCTTCGAGGAATCGCACGTGGATCCAACCAGACCTGCGCGGGCTGCCTACTCGAACGATCTCCACCTGGCGTACCGCGCCGCCCAGCTCCTTCGGCTGCGCGCGATATGCCCAGTACTCACCAATCTCCATGTGCCTATTGAGCCAGGTCAGTTGGCGCCATGGCGTGGCACTCGCGCAATCACCTCGAAGAAATGACTGCGCCAGACTCGTTCTGTCCCGGCAAGGCGCCGGAAGAAGACGACTGCGCCCAGTGGCTGGTCATCTGGTTGCGCGGCTTACGCCCCGAGCCTGTAGGGCGCGAGAGAGAGAAGGGCTCGCACGGCTAGGGCGGTGGTCTACGGCCGACAGCCGTGGCAGCAAAGGCCGAGCTGATTCAAGTAGCCACGAAAGCCTGGGTCCATAGCGGGATCGCGCCACTGATTCAAGATCTGGTTCCCGTAAAGTCGCAGGTCAGAAGCCATGAATGAGCGCGACGAGCAGTGCCCGCCGAGGGAGACAAGCCAGCGTCTGCCCGCCCATTCGCGAGAACTCGAATCGGCTCCCCGCGCGGTGCAGTCTCCTCCGTGTTCGAGGCACCACCGGGCGCGACCAGTGGACTTGCGCATCTAACTCCCCGCCGATCCAAGGTCTGTTCATCCATTCATCGCGTGCTGCCGCACACATCGGAAGCGAAGGTTTGCCATGCCCACTACAAACGACCATCCGGATGACCTGCAACCGCATGGAACGCCACCGAGCGAGCTGCAGACGACAGGCCAGGTCCCCTCGGAACACCCGCGGCCACAGAACGCCCTCGCCTGGACTGTGGTCGGGCTGTCCGCAGCGTTCTGCATCACCGGTGTGGTCCTCTCCTTGACCGGCTACGAGGCAGCAGGCGGCGCCCTCATCACCGCCGGCGCCGGGGTCCTGGGAGGAGGGATTAGCGCCCGGAAGTAGGGCGCGGTCGCGGCCCCTGCTGCCGGACTCACCCCGTCCGGCAGCAGGGGCGGACCCTTTTGGGAGCCGACTTCGGGAGCTGGGCCCCCAAACGCGGACGTTTCCCCCGACTGTCAGTGCCTATCGCTAGCCTCTTTGGCAACAGGTTCCACCCTCGACCCTAAGCGGTGAGGTAGACATGACAGACAATGCGGCCGAGGGCGGCGTAGACCCTCGCAAAGTGTTCGTGATCCACGGACGCAACGAACCGGCCCGTAAGGGGCTGTTCGAGTTCCTGCGGGCCATCGGGCTCGATCCAATCGAGTGGTCGGAAGCCATCCAGATGACCGGGAAGGGCTCCCCCTACATCGGCGAGGTTCTCGACACAGCGTTCGCGAGCGCCCAGGCGGTCGTGGTCCTCCAAACGCCCGACGATGTCACGTACCTGCACGAGAGCCTTACGTATCCAGGCGACCCAGAATGCAGCCCCCAGATGCAGCCGCGTCCAAACGTGCTCTTCGAGGCGGGCATGGCCATGGGCCGTCACGAGGATCGCACGATCATCGTGGAACTCGGACAGGTGAAGGTATTCAGCGACATCCATGGTCGCCATGTCGTGCGGCTCGACAACAGCCTCAGGAAGCGGCAGGAGCTCGCGACCCGGCTGCAGACCGCAGGATGTAGGACGAGAACGAACGGGACGGACTGGCACGATGCTGGGAATCTGACCCCGCCCGTCCCACCGGGCGGCGGGCTCCCGATGGGCCGGAAACTGCCGTCATCGCAGGCGTCCGGCACACCCCAGCTGAAGGCCCGGTACATCGACAATGGGCGCGGCAAGATCGACGCCGTCGAAATCACCAACCACGGTCCCGGGGACGTGTACGACCTAAATGTCGACGCGGATGCCAAGGTGGGGCTCGTCATGCGGAACACCGACGAGTTCCCCGTCCCGAAGCTGCCCGAAGGCAAGTCCGTGCGTGTGGGGCGCATGTCGTCGGACTCTCTCGCGTCACGCTCGAACTCGTACTTCAACATCACCATCACCGCTAAGACCGCTGATGGGACACCAATCGCGTTCGACGAGTTCGTGAGCGGAGCGTGACATGGACGTCCAGTTGACCTTCCCTCTGGATCACGACGGGTTCCTTCGTCGGGAATGCCCGCACTGCGTACGCCAGTTCAAGTGGCATCACGGTCCAGCGAACGAGGACGCAGAAGGACAGCCTGCCCCGGCGGCCTACCATTGCCCCCTATGCGGGCATCCAGCAGGAATTGACTCCTGGTGGACACAGGAGCAACTCGAATACGCCCGAGGCGTGGCTATTCCTGCAGCGACGCGAGAGGTCGAGCAAGGGCTGCGGGACGCGTTCAAGGGGGCCAGCAGCAAGCCCGTGAAGGTCGACTTCAAAGGCGGCATCGACGCACCGGACGTACAGGCTCCGCTCACCGAACCCGACGACATGGTCATCGTGACATCCCCATGCCACTCGTACGAGCCGGTAAAGATCCCTGAAGATACGTCGGGCCCGTATCGCTGCCTCGTATGCGGTCAAGCCTTCGTCGTCTGATCCCAGGGGATCGAAGCAGCGGTTACGCAAAGCAAGCGCTGCGCCCCACGCGGTGAATCGCGTGGCGCGGGTGTCGCGCATCAACCAGGCGTCGTCGAACTACGGGCCTCCTTGCGCGCGTGCAGGAGATCGTTAAGGGCGCGCACAGGGGACGCGGGATGTATCGCCTGCCGGGCTTCGAGCGATGCCTCCCACTGCTCGGTCAGTCCGAGCATGAGGAGCTTGCGCATGCCAGGCGTGACATGGGCGTAGCGCGCGGAGACGGAGCCGTCGATGTGACCCATGCGCTGATCCATGAGGACCTTCGCGGTGCCGAGGTCCTCCATTACGGTCCGGTGTGCGTGGCGGAGACCGTGAGGTGTGAGGCCCTTGGCGATCGGGAGCCAGCAGGCGTCGGCCCGGTCGCTGGCTCCGCGTCCTCGGGCCGGGACGCCGGGCCACGGCTCGCCGAGCAGCGGGACGGGGCGGGCTTCCTGTGGTGCCTTCTTCGGGTACCTGCCGGAGACCGCCGGGGTGAACAGCCACGTCGCGAAGCCGTTTCGGCGCCAGTGGGCTGCGTGCTGCGACACCGCGCCGCCCCGCACGAATCCCAGGTCCGCGATGGCCTGCTCCACCTTCATCCGTTTGGCTTCGGTGACGCGGTCGGGGTGGTTCAGGACGTTCGACACCGTGCCCGTGGAGACTTCGGCACGGCGTGCGACGTCGACAAGCTTCGCGCCTTGGTGGCCGCCGGTGCGGGCGGTGCCCTGCCCCCGGAAGACGTAGGTCTTGCCGTGACACAGGCAGGGTTTCGGCTTCGTGCGGGCGACGTGGTTGGCGACCAGGGCCGACAGCCAGTCCATCGCGTCGATGGTGCGGTAGCTGTCGTCCTTGGGTGGGCAGCGCACCAGCTCGCCGGTGTCGAGTTCGTACAGCTGCCACTCGACGCGGACGGAGCCGGGGCGGGCAAACTCCGTCTCCAAGCCGACGATTTCGCCCCAGCGCATGCCGGTGTACCCCTTGAGGACCACGGCGACGAACTCGTCGTCGCGGCCGGAGAGCAGGGCGGCGCGCTCAGCGGTCAGCAGGATGCCGAGTGGGTCGGTGACGACCTTCTCCGGGCCACGGTCACGGGAACGGCCGGCGCGCTTGCCGCGTCCGCGCCGTCTGGCGGCCGGGTTCGAGGTGATCAGGCCCTCGTCGATCGCGTCCTCGAAGATCAGGTGGAGCGTCGAGCGCCAGGTCTTGACGCTGGAGGCCGCGTAGACGGCCTTCTCCTTCTTCTCCCACAGGTCGACGTCCGTGCGCAGGATGCCGGCAAGCGCCTTGTCCTCGAAGTCGGGGAGCAGGTGCTCCTCGATGTGGCGCTTGTAGTTCTGCATGGTCGAGGCGGCCAGGTCCTGGGTTTCGTACCAGCGGTTCGCGCACTCGCTGAAGGTCTCCTGGCCGAGTGCCGGGTCGCGCCAGTCGCCGCGCCGGTACTTGTTCTCGGCCTCGCTCGCGGCACGCTGGGCCTCGCCCTTGGTGGCGAACCGGATTGCCTTGCCGTTGTCGTCGACCACCGTGAGGTGCTTGCCGGGCGCGGTCTTGTACCGGCCGCGCCAGTAGTTTCCGCGCTTCTCCGCGAAACCCAACTTCCGTCTTCCTCCCCTGCTCTCGGCTTGTGACTGGGCGCGTGCGTGCTACGCGACGGTCTCGTACTGGGTACGGCGCGGCGGTCGAGCCCGCAGACGCCCTGGCGTCGAGGCCGTAGTCGGCCCAGGAGGCTGGGCGGCACGAGTTCGTACCGCGGGAGGACTTGTCGCTGCCCGACTCGCCGACACGCTGCTGTGGGATCGCTTCGGGCGCTCTTCGTGGAGGCGGACGATCTCGGCGAGGTGCGCGGCGGTGAAGCGGTAGGCGCGGCCGACGCGGGTGTGCGGGATGAGTCCGCGTCGGGCCCGGTCTTTGACCCACCAGGCGGAACAGCCAAGGGCTTCGGCGATTTCCTCGGGGCGGTAGAGACGGGGCAAGGGGGCTCCGCCCTCGGTGACAGGAAGGCGTCGTACGAGGGCAGGGGTATGTCGGAATGGTGCAAGAAGGGCGGGTCCTTACTGGGTGGGAGCGTGCTCGGTCAGCGGCGCTGGGCGGGCCTCGTCACGTGGCGGTCGGCCTCTGCAGCAGTACGAGAGGCGAGATGAGGAGGGCGTCGGATATCGCGACGAGGTCGTCGGCATCACATCGGCGTTGGGCGCGTTCGATGCGGGACAGCATGGTGTTGGACATCGGGTGGCCGAGGGCGGTCACGCGGTCGGCCAACTGGCGTTGTGACAGGCCGCGTTCGGTTCGGAGGATTTCGATGGTGTGGGCCGCCTGAATTCCTGCGGGTCCGACTTCCAGTGAGCGCGGGGGCATGACTCCAATTGAAAGGTGCATTCGCCGGTTTGGGTAACCGGCGATCGTGGTCTATGTTGCGCTCGCGTCGTTCGCCGAGATGCGGTTCCCGGAGGGTCGGGAAGGGGCGCGGAACAGTGTGTCGATCATGGCTTTGACGTGGGGTGTTGTGTTGTAGCTTCCCCGTCTGCGGCTCGACAACGGCTTGCCGATGTGATGCTTCTGGCTCTGCAGTTCGGGCAACTATTTGGTCAACAGCGGATCGTGCCTTACGGTTTTGCTCCCGCCCGCCACCGAGCCCCATTTCTCGCGGCCTTTCTGCCGTGAGAGATTGCGCCGGATAGGGCTGGACTTGCGCGACTGGGGTGTGGCTATGTTGACGACACCCCGGAAACGCAATCGCTCCCGGCGCGCGTCCGCGCCAACACCCCCTCGAATTCCGCCCCGACCGACGGTGAGCCGTGATGTCCACGCACAGGCCACCGAGTGAGGACCGCCCCGCACTTGGCACGAATCCGCACCATCAAGCCCGAAGCCTTCGTCTCCGAGTCCCTGGCCGCCGTCTCCCTCACCGCCGAGCGCACCTTCCTCGGCCTGCTCACCCAGGCCGACGACCAGGGCCGCCACCGCGACCACGCCGCGATCATCGCCGGGCAGTTGTGGGTGCTGCGCCCGGAGCACACCCCGTCCGATGTCGAGACGGACCTTGCCCAGCTCGCCGACGCCGGACTGATCTGCCGCTACAAGGGCCCGGATCACAAGCGGTACCTGCACGTCGTGACCTGGCACCAGCATCAGAAGATCAACCGGCCCAGCAAGAGCCGCCTCCCAGGCTGCCCGGTTCATGACGCTTCGGTCGGTGCCGCACCTGCCGCGGGTGCCGGTGTCATGGAGTCCTCAGTGCGGCCTCACGCAGTCCTCTCTGAGGGCTCCGGCGAGGGACATGAGTCCGCACTGAATCCGGGGCGCGATAGCGAAGCCGCAGGTCAGGAGCGCTTCACGGAGTCCTCCGTGAAGGCTCAGGGAGCGCTCGGTGATGCAGCAGTGACGTCTCACCGTCCGGATCTAGGACCTAGGACCGTGGATCTAGGAAATATCCCTTCGGGGGGCGCAAGCGCCCACGCGCCCGACACCGTCTCCGCCAAGCAGCTCCTTGCCGAGTACATCGCCGCGTGCAACCACCGCCCGCCGGACGCCTTCCTGAACCATCTCGGCAAACAGGTGCGCGCGCTGCTCGACGAGGGCATCGCCCCCGCCCACCTCCGGGCCGCCCTCGAACGCCACCGGGTCAAGGGCCTGTGCCCGGGCGTCCTGCCCAGCCTCGTCCACGAGGTCATGAACGCCGCCTCCCCCGCCGCCCACCGGCCGTGGACGAACCCCACCGATGTCGTCGCCGCCTACGGAGATGAGCTCTGACCGCCACCCTCACCCGCGCGCCCCAGCCCGTCGGCGCAATCGCCAACCGGCTCAACACGATTCTCGCCAACCGCGGCATCGACCCCACCGCCACTGCGACCCACGAGCCGGCGCCCGAGACCGTCACCGCCCTGGAACTCGCCGACGCCCGCATCCCCGCCCGCTACCGCCGCGCCTTGGCCGACCACTCCCAGATCACCGCCTGGGCCGACCAGATCGCCCGCGCCGGACGCCCCGGCCCGACCGGACCCGGCATCGCCGAGGGCCCGTCGCTGCTGATCGCCGGCCCCACCGGCACCGGCAAGACCCACCAGGCATACGGCGCCGTCCGCGCCCTCCTCACCCGAGGCGTCCGCCTGCGCTGGGAGGCCATCACCTCCGCCGACCTCCACGCCCGGCTCCGCCCCCGCGCTGGCCGCGACGGCGAACGAGAATTCCAGACGCTGGCCCGCTGCCCGCTGCTGCTCCTGGACGACCTCGGCGCGGCCAAGACCAGCAAATGGACCGAGGAGCTCACCTACCGGCTCATCAACCACCGGTACGAGCACATGCTCCCCACCCTCATCACCACCAACCTCCCCACCGCCGAGCTCCGCACTGCACTCGGCGACCGCGTCGCCTCCCGCCTCGCCGAGATGACCGAGCGAGTCATCCTCACCGGCTCCGACCGACGCCGCACCGCGCCCGCCGCCTGACGGCAGCCCGCGTCTCCCCCTCCTTCCCCTCACCTCACCCGGCCCGCGCGCAGGCATGCCCCCAGCCGCGCGAGCCCTTGGAGAGCCCCTGCATGACGTCTGGCAACACCGTCCCCACAAGCATCGAAGAGACTCCGGCAGCGTCCCTGGCGCAATGGATCACCTCTCCCACGGCAGTCGCACTCCTGCTCGTCACCCTCGCCTTGGCTGCGATTTGGCGGTGGCAGCGTGCCCGGAAGCCCGGCGTCGGACAGCTGCGTGGCAGCGCCGCCATCCCAGCTGCCGCTGTCGCCGCGATCGGCTGCACCGCTTACAGCGCGGACATCAGCTGGCGCTTCGCCGCCGACTACCTCGACATGGGCAGCACCGTCGAGCGCACCTTCATGTTCGCCACCGCGGAACTGGCATTGTTCGCAATGGCCTTGATGGCGCGCCAGAACCTGAAGGGCTCCAGTCAGGCTCCGGGACCGCCTGGCGTCCTGGTATGGGTGATCACCGGCGGCCAGATCATCCCCGCCTACGCCGAGTCCGGTCCTGTCGGCGGCACGGTCCGCGCCCTGATCGGCCCGGTCATGGCCGCAGTCCTCTGGCACCTGGCCATGGGAATCGAGCTACGCCACCACACCCCCGAGGCCGCCTCACGCAGCCTGCTCGCGATCCTCGGCCGACAGGCACGCGAGCGACTCCTGGCGCGTCTGGGCATCCACGACCAGGACGCCGATGCCGCACGACTCATCCGCGAGCGCTCCCTGAGCCGTGCCGTCACGTTGATCCTCCGCATCGAAGCGATGCCCGAGACGAAGCGCAACAAGGGGCGTGGCCGGCGTGCGACTCGGCGCCTGCATGAAGCGCTGGAGCGGGCCGACGTCGACGGTGATCTTCGCCAGGACGAGCTGCTGCTGCGGAAGCTCGGGACCCGACAGCAGGCCACACGGTTGGCCTCGCTCCCGCTGCCCGAACGGTGGGAGACACCCGCAGACCGAGTCAGCCAGCCCCGCACTGCCGTGGCGAAGCGGGCAAGGCCCGAGCGCCCGGAGGCCGTACCGAATCCGGGCGACGAAGGCGTACACCGGTCGGGCCGCCCGGAATCCATCGTCCGCCCTCAATCCACTGCGGATGCAGGCGCGAAGGTGAGTACGGGCAGAGATGTGGGTGCCGAGCCTGGCGAGAAGCCGGAGCCGAAGCGCCCGGGTCGCAAGCCCGACCTGCCGAGGGATGCCCTCATCGCCTATGCGGAGCGCGTCTACCGCAAGACGGGTCGCCTCTCCCGTGACTCCCTGAAGGCAGCCGTCCGTGCCGACGGCCACCAGGTCGGCACCGACCTTGCCCAGAGCATCGTCAACGCAGTCAAGGCCGAGCACCAGGACTCCGCCCGTACCGGCCCCTGAACTCGCCCCCGCACCTCTAACCACCCACCGCTGAAAGGCCCTTCCACCATGCCCCGCTCGACCACGCCCGCCTGGGACTGCCACAACTGGTCCTGCCCCATCTGCACCGCGCCTGAGCGCGACGAGATGACCCTGGTGCGCTGCGCCATCCTCACTCTGCTGGAACACGGACGATGGATGGCCCAGGACGAGATCTCCCTTCCCGACATCCTCTCTGCCGGCGGCCACTACCTGAGTCGACTCAGGATCGGCCCCCTGGGCCAGATCGATGACGACACCCCGGTGCCCGCCATCGAGCAGTGGGCTTGGCTCGCGGCCGAGCTGCGCCTGGTTGTCGCCCGCGCCGCCGGACTGGATGCCGTCAGCACCCTCGCCCCGCGCATCGACGATGTCCTGACGACCGCCGCTCGCCTCCCGGAGCGGCGCCTGGTGGATCTGCTCGACCTCGCAGCCGAGCAGTTCGCCAAGCTCAACACGCAACCGCCCGCCGCCTGAACCCACCACCCCAGCAACCCCGACACAAGGACATCGCGTCGTGCACGACCACTACCCCGAACTCCCCATCCCCCAAGAGCAGATGGTCACCACTCCCGTCACACGCGCAGCAAGCAATGGCGATGGACCGTCCATAGGCCGGTCCATCGCGGACTCCTCCGCCCCGGGGGTGGCGGAGGAGGAGCTCCGGCACGAGGGCGTGGCGGAGCAGGAGCGGGTGGGCGCCGGCGAGCAGCCGGGCGATCCCACCGTGGGGGCCACGCAGCGTGCGCCGTACCGCCGCGCGAACCTCGATGCGCAGCGCTCCGAGCACGTCACCGCGCGCTTCGCGCCGCACGAGAAGCACGACATCCAGTCGTCAGCGAAGACCGCTCACGTGACCATGGCCCGCTACATCGCCGACGCCACCATGGCCCGCGTCCGCGGTGAGATCACCGTCGCTGCCGAGCGCACGGTCTACGACGATGCGGTCGACGAGCTCGCCGCGATGAGGGCGCAGATCGCCCGGATCGGCAACAACGTCAACCAGATCGCCCGCCGCCTCAATGCGGACGGCGATCCACACCCTGTGGACGCCGCGATCCTTCACCGGGCGGACCGTCTGCTCGCTACCGCCCACGACACAGTCCGGGCGATCGACGACGCCGCGTTCCGGGCAGCCGGACAGAAGTGGGCGGTGTGAGGTGATCGCGAACATCGTCAGGCCGGGCAACCACACCTACGGCGTCCTGAAATACCTCTTCGAACAGGGCCGCTCCAACGAGCACACCGACCAGCACATCGTCGCCTCGTGGGACGACTTCATCGCCGATCCCGGGCCGTGGGACAGCCCTGGCCACCCGCAACGGCTCGGCCAGCTCGCCAATGCCCTGGACCTGCGGGTCGAGCAAGCCGGCGACAAGGCGCCTGAGGGGCACGTGTGGCACTGCTCGATCCGCGCCGCGCCCCAGGACCGCATCCTCACCGACGCCGAGTGGGCCACCATCGCCCGGCGCGTGCTGCGCGCGACCGGCATCGCACCCGACGGCGATCCGGACGGCTGCCGGTGGGTTGCCGTGCGTCACGCGGAGGACCACATCCACATCGTCGCCACCAAGGTGCGCG
Organism: Streptomyces axinellae; assembly: GCF_039532135.1. Classification (NCBI taxonomy): domain Bacteria; kingdom Bacillati; phylum Actinomycetota; class Actinomycetes; order Kitasatosporales; family Streptomycetaceae; genus Streptomyces; species Streptomyces axinellae. The sequence continues at coordinate 214,947 of NZ_BAAARJ010000005.1, read as the reverse complement.
GTGATCTGCGCCCGCCGCGGAACTGGAGCGACTACCGCCGCGCCATGAACGAACTCACAGCCGTCGAAGAAGACTTCGGCCTCACCCGGGTTGCACGTGGTCCCGAAGCTGCTGCCGACACCTCGGCGGTGAAGCGGCCCACCCGGGCCGAGGAGGAGAAGGCCAAGCGACTGGGCCACGACAAGACCGCTCGTGAACAGCTGCGGCACACCGTGCGTACCGCGCTGTCCCACGCGAAGGACCTGGACGAGTTCTTCAACCTGCTCGCCGATGCCGGCCTTCAGGTTGAGACCCGCACCCTGCCCTCCAGAGACCTCGGCGGCTACAAGGTCGCCCTGCCCGACGACGGCACGCCCATCTGGTTCTCCGGCTCCAGCCTCGCCACCGACCTGTCCCTCCCCCAGATCCGACAGCGCCTTGCCGACACCGAGGCACAGCCCACCCCAGCCTCATCAGCTCACCAGCACCGCCCCAACCCCTGGCACGTGGCAACCGCTGCCGCTGCCGCTGCCGCCGAACGCAGCCCCCACCACCTCGCCCACGCCGACGACGGCGCCGTCCAGGCCCACCTGACCGTCTTCGGCGAAGTCCTCTACGCGCTACCCGCCCACGCTCCTGCCGGACTCCGGGCCGGACTCCACCGTGCGGCTGTCGCCTTCGAACACGCCGCCCACACCCGCGCCCGCGCCGACCACCAGCACGCCCGCGCATTGCGAGGCGCGCTGAAGGCCATGCGCTACCAGCCCGCGGACCACGCCGGGCTGGCCATGCTCCTGGACGCCGCCATCCTCGTCGTCCTCGCGGTCCAGCGCCGCAGCGCACTGCACCACCACGACCGGCAGGTGGCCGCCGCCCGTCAGACGCTCACCCACCTGCAAGCCGCGTACGACCTGATAGCCCCCGCCAGCCTCGACGCACTCGCCGAGCGCTATCCCCCCCGACAACACGGTGCACCGGTACGCCCGCGCACTGCACGAGGTCCTGCCCCGCCACGTCGAACAGATCCTCACTGAAAACGCCTGGCCCGCCCTCACCGCCAGCCTCGCTGCCGCCGAAGCCGCGGGCCACAACCCGGTCGACGTACTCCAACAGGCAGCCCAGCACGACCCCTTGGACGACGCCAAGTCAGCCTCCGAAGTCCTGGTCTGGCGCATCCAGCGCCTCGGTATGCGACAAGCACCCAGCCCCAGCGCACGTGCTGCACAAGCCAGCAGCCCACACAGCCACTCCGCCGCGCAGCCGGCCATTGGGATACCGACCGCATCCGTGCCATCGCCGTCGCGTACCGGTCGGCCACGATGATCCGCCCAACGCCCTTCCCTTCACCTTCAGCCGATTCCCGCACCACGAGTGAGACGCGTGGAGCAAGGTGATCACAGGATTCAGGAGCGGCCCTACCCAGATGCCATTCGAATGGGCGTCCACGGGGGAGGCAAGCAGCTGGCTCCATGTCCTTCGAGTGTGGACGGTGGTTGCTACAGCCGGTCGACTGCGTTTTGCTGGGGGCATGGCGCAGTCCCTCACTCCTCGGGCTCTGGAACAGCAGCGTGGGTTCCGAGGTATGAGCGTGCAGGAGCTGGCCAAAGCCACTGGTGTCTCGCCTGGGTCCGTGCGGCGCTGGGAGGCGGGAACTCAAGCGGTAAGCGACCGAGCCTTCGGGCGCCTCCTGAAGGTGCTGCGCTGTGATGCGCAAGACCTGACAGCAGGCGAACGGGGGACCGAGACGCTGCAGGATCTACGTCGCCGGGCAGGTATGAGCGCCGCCGAGGTCGCTTCGCTCCTTCGACGCAAGCGAGCCTCGCAAGGTCTCCACATCAGCGCCGAGAAGGTACGTGACCTTGAGCGTGGCCGCCCGGTGAGCGGGCGGGATTGGCTGTCCCCTGAAACTCAGGGCCAGGTGGCACGGATGCTGGCCCAGGTCTACGGAATTCCCGACCGTGTAGTCATTGACGCCTGGCGCCGCACCCGCCCGAACGACCCTGCCCCCGCGCTTCCGGCCCGTCAACCTCGCAACACATCCGAGACGGCAATGACAACCTGGCGCGAGCTCAACGAGCGACAGCGCAGCTACCTGACGTGCATCTTCCATCAGGATCAGGACGCAGAAGAGGAACAGCGCCAGAATCGCTATGCAGGGGAGGCCCAGCGGCCCGCTGCAGCGTGGCGTCGGCTGACCTTGGCACTCAGTGCGCCAGCCGATCTTGTCGGCTTCACCCGCATCCAGGAGCGGCTCCGGGAGGCCGGGATTCACGATCCGGGAACCGGGTCGTCCGTGAGCGCACTGGACAGACGGGGCCTAATCACCGTTTACCGGGATCGTCTGTATGTCGAAGGACTGGGGGATGTTCCGCGTACGCGCGTAGAGATGACTCGACGCGGCCGAGCGGTCGCACGCGCAGCGCTCGGGGTTACGCCCGCTCCAACACCACCCGCAGCACTACTGTCGCCGTGGCTGTGGAAAATCGTGGTTCGTGTCGCGCGGGCAGGGGCGCAAGGTGTGGACGGCAGCCTCGCTGGACGGGGACCGCACTACCTTGCCGTCGGCCAAAGTCCCGACGGGCGTACACCCAGCCGTGGCTTCATTGTTCTGCGCCTCCCTGACGGGGCGGACCACGGACCGTACCGCTGGTTCCTCACCGATTCCGGGCGACGTCATATCGCCGACCACATCGACACCTATCGCTCTTTGTACCCGAGCGTCGAAGTCGGCTCCATCACAGCGGAGTTCGCATGATCACCTGAGTGCCTTCCAGGCCCATTGTCAGTGCCGTGTCGTAGCCTCCCCACCGATGATGCGACACGGAGACACGACCACGGTCCAGCAGACCCATGTCCTGCTGGAAATCGTCAAGGCATTCGCGGTGTGCGAGCACGCGATGACCGTCGGGGACCTGACCGGCCCCCGACGTCTGGACCGCCTCATGGAAGCCCACGGGATCCTGATGGCCGCGTGCGGACCCGGCCACCACATCCCCTTCGACGAACTGATCGGCAGACTCACCGGTGAACGGGCGGGCTCTCTCGAGCGGCTGCTGCCCGAGTGGATCAACGCCGAAGAACTCGCAGGCATACGGCTGTTGGAGAGCGACGGCGTCGCAACTGAAGAAGGCTTCGACTTCCGGCATGAAGCGCAGCGTGTCATGCGCGCCGCGCAGAAAGTCGGGAAATTCAGCGGCCAGGTGACCAAGCCCAAGCTGGATGACGAGTACAGCCAGGAGTCCGTCTTCAGCGCGATCAAGGGCCCGTTCTACGAGAGGCACCGCAGGACGCTGGTCGAGAATCCGACCGTCCCGAGGGAGGGCCTGGCCGCCCTTAACCTGCCGTCCCGGGCGAACGACTTTTATGGGCCAATCTCCCAGTACGGGCAGTACAACGGCTGGTGGTGGCCTTGCCCGGCCTGTCAGTGGCCGATGAAGGTGACGACAAACCGATCCAGCGGGCGCATTCGCGGGCAGGTGCGTTGCCTGTACCCCTGGCACGAGGAAACGGGCGCGTCTTACGAGTTCGTCGTGACCACTCGCCGTAAGACGGCTCCCGAGTTGAGCCCGACGTTCGAGTGCCGGGTGCCGTCGGGGCGATTTGCCCGGCTGTGGACCGGTGCTGTTCCGCTCGTGCCGGAGGCCAGAGCGGTGGCGGAGACAGTAGCGCTGGTGCGGCCCGTGTGGCGATACACCGTTGTGCCCGGACTTCCCGAACTGGCTCTGCATCGGGCCGTCTCGGCCAGCCTCGACGGCACTCCCTGGACGTCGCATCTGTGGCCCAACGGGGATCAGTGTGACCTGTGGGTGACTCATGAAAACAACGATGAGCCTCGGTTCATGGCCGACTTCAAGGACTACACCTGGCCCAATCACCTGGTCAGCAAACTCGACATGGATGGCGGCGACCGGGGCGGAGCCGAGTATCTGGTGGTGCCCGACCATCGCAGGGAGCAGGTCGATCAGCTCAACGCGGTGTGCCGCAGACACGGGATGAAGGCGGCGATGACCGCGACGGACTACCTGGAGATGGTCGTCAAGCACGTCAAGGGAGGCCAGGCATGAGCGGGGACATGACGGGGACGGAGGCTGGCCTCGCCGGAGCGCTCGCGCTGGCAGCGCACTACTTCCCGCGCAAGGACGACGAGGGACATGTTCTGGCCGGCTTCGAGGAGGCTACGTTCTTCGCCCACCGCAAGCCGCAAGCCTGGTCGGAATGGCCGAACTTGCCCGTCGCCGAGCGGAACCTGATCCGCCAGGTGATGACCTTGATGGCCCAGGAGTGGACGGACACGAAGAAGCTCAGGACCTCAGTGCTCGCCATGCTCGGAGTCCTGTCGTCCGAGCCGGACATCGCAGACCGCTCGGGAGGCTCGCTGCGTCTGCCGCCCGGAGACCCGAACCTGGCAGACGCAGCGATCCCCCGGATGGGAGGTGACTTCCTCGGGTACGTGCAACGCGTCACCGGCCCCTTCTTCACCTTCGGCAAGCGCCCCAAGGCCCAGGCATTCGCCGGCCCCGGAAAGCTGAAGACGAGGACTGCCTACCTAGGCCCGGAGCACGGCACAACCAGCCGGGAGATCCACATCCCGGCAACACCGGGCTTCCTGGAAGCACCCGGACACGAAGTCCTGCCTCAGGTGCACACCCGCCCACAGCGCGACCGGGTCGCACCGACCGTGGATCAGCTGTTGGGCGTCGCCAAGACGCTCAGCGGACAGGACAAGAGCGTCCGCTACTTGCACAAGGTGCTCAAGCGGTTCTTCAAGAGCATGAAGACGACGACGGGGGCGCTGACCGAACTCGACCTGACTGCTGGCGATCTGCAGCTGCTCAACGCTCCCACAGGAAGCGGCAAGACCGTCCTGGTGAGGGTTCTGGCCTCCTGGGCTGCTCTGAACGACCGGCGCATCGCTCTCGCCGTCACAGACGTCCGGGCCACCCTGGAGATGGCTTGGGACATCAACAACGACCTGGCCTATCTCCACAAGATCAAACGTCTCGCCGAGCCCACTCACTGCACGCCCTTGATGTCCCCGTCAAGCATGCACCGGCGCGCCATGGACTACGCAGCCCTGGGCACCTCCACCCAGATCGACGAGTGGGACCGTCACGCCAGGACGGACATCAGCCTTCTGTCGACCGGATGCGCGCAGCGGGCGCTGATGGACCCGCCCACCCTGTACCCCTACGGGGAAGAGAACTGCACCTCGCTGACCTCAGAGGCCACTGGCTCCAACCGGCTGACCTGCCCGTTCGCACCGACGTGCGGCAAATTCCAGCAGTTCTACCGGGCCACCAACGCGGCGGTCATCGTCACCAACCACGCAAACCTGCTCGAAGGACGCACTCGCATCGGTGTCGTGCTGGATGGGCAGGAGTTCCGCGGTCAAGCGCGCGGCACCCGGGGCATGAGCGTCCTGGAGATGACCCTGCGCTCCTGCGATGCCCTGGTGATCGACGAGATCGACGCCTTCCAGACAGCGGCGATCAGCCGCTGCACTTCGGAAATCACTCTCGCCTCCCGGAAGAGGACAACCGCACTGCGGGAGATCGACTCCGACGCGAAGAACCTTCCCGTTGTCCACGAGATGGGGCTCGTCTCACCAGTCAGCCATGCCCGCTTCATGGCCGAGATGCTGCTGCTGTGGCTCTGCTCCGGACGTGGGCTGAAGTTGAATCCCGGCAATGAAATGGACGGCCCCGACGGCGCCGGCCGCGACAACACCGGGTGGCGTCTGGCCCACTCACGGGACCGCGAGATCCTCCAGATCCTCTTCCCCGAGGCGGCTGCGGCCGAGGACATCCCGCCCGAGCTGTTCGCCTTCCTCAACGAGATCATGCCCGCCCGCTGGTACGGCTCCGAGCCGGACGAGGAAAAGTTCGACCTCCCCGAAGGCGCGGACTGGGACGCCGTTCAGACCGCCCTGATGACGCTCACAGCGCAGCGTGGCCAGGACCATCTCACGGACACCCGCGACGAGATGCGCAAGCTTCTCCTCGGGCTCGTGCCCGACGCGCACCAGCAGGCTGCTGTGATCAACCTGCTGGTCACCCGGACGGTGCTGCGCGAACTCGACGGCGCACTCGACGAACTGCGCGCGCAGGCACAGACCCTGCGCTACCTCGACCTGGGCTCGGTCCGCAAGATCCTTGAGACCATGCGCAGCAGCACGGTGGCCACCCTGTACCCCCTGGCGATGCTGGGCCGCTCCATCCACGGCTACCAGGTCAAAGGCATGGACAACAAGGAGAAGGAAGCCGAGCTCCTCTCCCGGTCGTTCGGAGGCGATCCGCATACGTTCGTTTCCGAACTCGGCGGCCTCACGTCGCTGTTGACCGCCGGGGTACAGCGGCCCGTCATGGGACTGTCGGCCACCGCCTACCTGCCCCAGGCCGTGCAGGAGCACATCCACGCCCCGGTGCGATGGTGGCTGCCCGATACACGCCCCGAATCCATCGTCACCCTCGCAACCCCCGTACGCAGTGGCGCCGACGACGCGATGCGTATCGGTGGTCTGCCACCGGAACTGAAGCCCAACGCCCTGCGAGATCTCGGGCGGGGACTTTACGAGCAGCAGCTCGCCCGACGCCTGACCCACCTGGAGAGGCGGGAGCCGGAACGAGCCCGTGTCATTCTCACCGTCAACTCCTACGAGCAGGCCGCCCACCTCGCTTCCGGAGTGGCGCAAGCCGACGGTCTGAACCACCGAGTCTGCCTGCTCGTGAAGAAGGCAGAGAAACAGAACTACGAGGAGAACCTGCCTCCTCACGTGGACAGGATGGTCCGCGAGGAACTGAAGGACTTCCCCGACCGCGGGGAAATCCTGATCGCCCCCCTCGCTGTTATCGGACGAGGTCTGAACATCGTCGTTGGCACACGCTCCGCAGTCCGCGACATCTACCTCTGTGTACGGCCCGTCCTCAGCATCGAGGACACCGACTGGATGCACGCGAGCGTCAACGCCGCTGGCGTCAACACCCTCCCCGTAGGTGGCAGCGATACCCCGCTGGCCGAGTTGCGCAGCGCCGGGGAAGCCTCCTGGAAGCAACTCTCCAAGATCCTCCGCTCCCCGGCCCGGTTCTCCAACATGGACCACGACCTGCGCAAAGAACTCGTCGCAGGAATGCTCGTCCTGCTCATCCAGCTTGCCGGCCGAGCCCGCCGCGGCGAAACCGACATGACCCTGCACATCGTGGACCACGCCATCCATGACCAGAAGTTCAGCTCCGACCTGGCCACGATCATCAAGCAGATCTATGCCGACTGGAACCCCGAGCAGCGCGCAATCATGAATGAGCTCTACGGTCAAGCGCTTCAGGCATTCCTCACCTACGCAGGACTCGATCGCGAGATGCTCTGAACGGTCTACACCTGCCCCCGCCCTCCCCCGGTGCAGGCGGGGGCTGCTTTCCCTGTCCGGGAGAAAAACCGAGAGAAGAGGTAAAACCGTCCATGGGGCGTCGCAGCACGCAGCGGGATCTCACCGCACACACCACATCGATCAAGTGCACCCCACAGCTCCTGGACGGCATGACCGCCCTGGTCTGGGACTTCGGTGACTACCACTCGCCGACGCGCAGAGCCTGGCGTGACCTGGGCAGCACGGCCACCCGCAACAGCAAGCGGATCACGGGCGTACAGGACTCCGACCCCTTCCTGATTCCGTACTCCATCGCGGTCACCGTTCTCCAGCAGATCACCGACGGGTATGTGTACCTGGACAGAAACCTGGCGTTCATGGTGACGCTCAGCCCCGTGAAACCCGGCGTCCTCAAAAACGTCTTCACCTACCTGGAAGGGATCGTCCGCAAGATCCCTCTCGACGAGATCCCGTTCATGGACGAACCCGCCCTGGCAAAACTGGTGGCCGGTGTCACGCCGCAGTCGCTCAGCCTCGCCGAGAACATCCTCGCCCAACAGGACGGCAGACCAGCCAGCCCTGACAGCTGGGCCTATGAGGCGGTGAAGTGGCATATCTCGAAGAAGCTGGCCGCTAAGCCGCTCCTGGACACGGAAGTGGAACCGGTCCGTGAGCCGTACGAGACGAAAGAGGGCGTGCCGAAGGAACGCATCGTCGACTGGCAGCCGTCCACCAACACCGCGGCCGTGTACTACCGACCCGACAGCGACGGCGATCTGATCGCATGGGACCACCCCATCGGCCCGCTGTTCGCCTCCCTGGCCCACCCCGTCAACCTCAGCGAAGCCGCCACCGCCCGTCCCAACGACCCCACGCGGGCGCAAGTCCAGTACGCCATGTCCCGCGTCTCGGTGAAGATGGCCACCTACACCGCCGAGCCCAACCCCGTCCTGAACCTGAACGCACACATCCGCCGCGTCAACAACACCGTGGTCCACGCGCGCACTGCCTTGCTCGATCAAGGGACGGAGCGCCCCCTGCTGTCCCTCTCTCTGGACGGATGGGGCCTGCGCCAGGCGAACAAGCACGCGCTGGAGATCCTGGCGAAACTCGACGCCGACCGGACAGCGCTCACGGCGTTGGAGGAACGCGTTGCCGACGAACGCCACCGCCTGAACCTCAGGGACGAAAACGGCAAGAGGATCGACATCCTCACACCCGCGCCCGGCACCATCCGGCCGACCATGCCCAAAACGGACTCCTTCGCTGTCGGTACCGGCGCCGGCATCTACCAGCTCTCTCTTCTCCAGGACCAGATCCGGCGCGCCTTCGGCGACGCCGTCTCTCTGCTCGAGCTGAAGTCGAAGGGGAATGTCTTCGGCAAGCGGCACCACGAACCTGCCACCTCGACGCAGGAGAAGGAGAAGAAGAAGCGAAAGAGCGACGGGGATTACATCGACCTCATCGGCAACCCCTCGCCCGACAGCATCCGGCGCTCCATCGAAACAGCTGGCTACACCAAACTCCGCATCCTGTGTCTCTGGTACCGGGACGAGACCCTCACGCGCATGATCCATGGTCTCGCCCACCCCTACGACCTTGACCCGGAACACATCGACCCCGACCCCAACGGGAAGGACACCACGCCTCTCGCGGAGGGCATCGAGGCAGTCTTCTGCAACGCCAAGGCTCTGCTGGAGCACGGCCCTGGTAAGGAGAGGGCCTCGGACGTCGAGGCCCTCATCAGCCAGTTCGCAGAGCCAGGCGTGCTCCTCGCAGCCTGGTGCGAGACGGAACTCCCCGTCCGCGGGGAAGAGCACGAAGGCATGAAGCCCGCCGAGGTGAAATCCGCCCTCGCCGAGAATGACGCCAAACACCAGGTGGTACGGGAGCTCGCAAAGGCGGCAGTGCCGTCTCAGTTCTTGGTCGGCCGCACGTACGACGCGTTCACCAAGACGTTCAGCACCATCAAGAAGCCCGCTGCGGCGTTCGAAGACCACCGCGTCTACATGGGACAGCTGGACCTGTACCGCTCGTGCGGCGTGATCGACGACCGGTTCGAACGTGCTCTCTACCCTGAAGACGATCCGTATCCGTTGCCCCGCATGGCCTTCGTGGGCATCCACATCCGCAAGCAGGCCACCGATCGCAAGTACAAGGGACAGCCCAAGAGGATCATCACCGCCACCGCGGTGATCCCGTCCCGCAAGGCCGGCGAGACCTGGCGCATGCTCGGTTGGAGCAATATCCACCCGCAGTGGGAGCACTACGCGCGGGCGCAGAGCAATTTCCACGCCTCCAACTACCCTCTGCACACGCAGGACGGCCAAGGCGAAATGCAGCGCTGGGCACAGGCCGGCGACGACGTCCGTACCGCCCTCCAAGACCTCAGCGACGAGCTCGATGGGCTCCCGTACGCCCTGATGATCGACGGCCACGCCAGCCGCCGCGTGTGGCCCGGCCTCCACAACAACAAGCAGGGTCTCACCCCGGACCCGGACGACCCCCGCCTGTGGCTTCCAGGCAGCGGCCTGCCTGCCTCCTGGAACCCCGTCAGCATCATCCGCATGAATTGCGCGCAGGCCGAGATGCCACGACTCGTCTCCGTCACCGAGAAGCTGAAGAACGGCACCACCAAGCCGCTCAAGACCTCCAGCGACCTCTACTACCCGGAAGACCGTCCCGAGGGGCATCCGTGGTTCCTGTTCACCGAGCCCCGCAACTACGGCAAGAAGCGCCACGGACAGTGGAAGACCCGCTGGCGCGCCGACCCGGGCAAGGCGTCAAAGAACGCTGACGAGCGCAAGGAGAACGAACTCAACTCCCCCTGGTACAGCATGACCACACGCGAAATCACTCCGATGTACACGCGCGACGGGTACGAGCGCGAGGCCCTCGCCGTCGCCGCAGCCCGACTCAGCCACCAGGCGCTGTCATGGTCCGACCGAACCCGTTACCCCGCGCCACTTCACGCCGCACTCCAAATGGACCTCGGCCACCCGCAGTTCCGCCGCTCCGAACCCAAGGACCCCGAGAGCCTCGAGATCCTCAGGGAAGCACGCGGAGGCGACGCATAAGCCGCCGTCCTCACAGCCGTTGAGGACACGATCACAGACGATCGCGCCGAGATAAGAAGCTGGGCCAGCGGCCGGGAGGTACCCGGCCGCTGGCCCAGCTTCGAGTCTGCCGACGGCAGGAGTCAAAGTACGCGCTGCACTTTGCCGAGGGCCCTCTGCAGATGCGTATCGACAAGACTGGGGGTTCCCGAGACGAGGACCAAGACGTCACCGACTCGGATAGCCGTCTGCTTGACGACACTGCTCTGCCCACCGGACGAGAAACTGAGCAGCTGGCTCCACCGCTCATCGCCGAGATCCGGAGCAGCCATCCCCCCGTGCCTACGTCGACCACGGTGCTGCCCGACGCCACCTGATAGGAGGGGCAGGACGGCATCGCGTCGAAGACCTTCCCGATACCCTTGGACAGCTTCGCGGCGCTGTCGCTGTACAGCTCCTCGCTAATCGCGGAGCTGCTGCCGGTGTAGGTGAAGGACACCTTCGCCTTGCGCGGAAAGTCGAGGCCGGAACCGGTGGCTGTGCCACTGCCGAGCTCCTCCAGGGCAGGGCAGGGCAGCCGAACACGACGAGCGGCGGCACCAGCTCCAGAGAGACGCTCGCGGAGAACCCAGGATCCATGGCGGCGGTATGAGGCCGATCCACGTCGCGGATCCAGCCACGGGCACCGAGCGCGTCAAGGACGGTCTCGGGCCCCTCAAAGCCGACGTCGGGCGTAGTACTGGTGTCGATCGCCACGAGGAGGTCGGCGAGGGCCTCGTACGGGACACCTGTGGTGAAGTACGCGTTCCACTCCGCGAGCGCGGAGGCGGCATGTGAGCGGGCGCTTAGCTGCCAGGCCACCGGCAGTCCGCCCAGCTCGAAGGGGTAGGCCGCGAGAATCCACTCGGCGCCGCACAGCCCGTCGGGACTCACGTACAGCAGGGTGTGGCGGGCGGTGGGCCACATGCGCCAGCCGAGGCCGGCCAAGGTGTCCCCGACCCGCTCGGCGAGCGCATCGTCATCGCCGGCCAAGTGGCGCGGGGTGACCCAGTACACGGGGTCCTGGAAGTCAGGATGGGAGGGTCCGCTGGGGCGGTGCGGATGCAGGGGCGCCTCCTGGACTCGGGGGTAGTTACCAGCAGCGTTGTACGTTGACATGGCTTGCCGCCGGGCACCAGCCCTTCAGGGGGTCTTTCCTGTCTGCCCCCGGCGAACTTGTCCTTTGATAAGTGATCTTGACCGTTTGCCAGGTGCGTTTGATCGCCATGTTTCCGTTCCCTGGATCTGCAACCGCCAGCCCATGCGCGTTGGCTGCCGTCACCTAATGAAGTCACAGGTCGCCGAAACCACTGAGGCTTGTAGGTGCCTCGCGAAGGACAACGTCTGTCAGGACTGCAAAGGCGAAGGGTGGGTGACGCCGCTGCCTGAAGACGGGCGTCGGCGAGACGCCACCGGCCGCTGCACTTCGTGCGCTGGGCGGGGAGGCCACCGCTTGCCGCATGAGCCGACGTGCCCCGTGATGCAGAAGCATCCGCGGCTCGAATACTTCGCACCGCAGCTCATCAGTGACTCGGGCGACATCACGTTCTTCAGTACCGGCAACGCACTCGCTCGACCAGAGGTACGCCAGCGTCTTGCGCAGATGCTGTTCGGGCCGCGTCCCTGACGACCGGAGCCGCACCACCATGAGCAGAGTCCTCTGACAACCGGTCAACATCGCTTGTCAGAGGACAGAACTGATACCGGGCGCGTCCTACAGGCGCATCTCTTCTTCGATGGCCCGAGCGATCCCTGGCCACGGTACGCGCAGGATGCCGAAGAGCGACCAGTAGCCGTACACGTCCCGGAGCAGGGCCCCAACGCCAAGGCGTGCGACATCTCGGTCGATGGCGCCTATGACTCGCCGGGTGATTCCTCCCGCTCCTCGTGCGGCTGGGGTGATCCCGTGTCCGAGGAGGAGCGTGGCCGTACGGATGGCATCCAGTGTGGTCGGCGGCGCAGTCCCCGCGAAGCTGCCGTAGATCAGCTGGTGCCAGGGCTCCTGGGTGCGAGCCCATGCCAGGCGTTCAAGTCCGCTGCCGAGGTCTACGGCCATCCGGCCTGGGCGTTCGGCGTTCCACAGGAGGACGATGTCGCCAAGGGTGCGGTCCAGATGGCGGAAGCGCAGCGTGATCCCCTCCACCTGTCGCCGGCGCCACGAGGTCAGGTTGCCGTTGATGCTCAGGTGCCGTGCGTGGAAGCCGAGTTGGGATAGGACTGTCAGCCAGCCGTCGAGAATTACGCCGTACTCGTCCAGGCTGCCTATGGGTTGGACCCGGGAGACGTTGACGAAGGAGGTCAGGAAGCCGTCCTTCAAGTGGCCGGTGGCGTCGCGCTGACCTGTGAAGCGGACGACTGGCTGGGGAAGGAACCCGCTTCGGTGTGTGCGGAGTTGGCCGTCTTTGAGGAGTGGGTCAAGTGCCTGGACCGCGGAGATGGTCAGTTCGGTCTCCCGCCCCCAGCGGAGGGGAAGGCAGGCATCGCGTGGGGCCCCAACTTGCGCGAAGCTAGTCTCCAGGGAGTCGAGCAGCTCCCTCCATGAGGGTGGTCTGCGCGCTGGCCTGTAGGGGGTACCGCGGTTCGGGTGGAGGATCTGGATGTGACGGCCGTCGACCGTGAACTCCCAGTGGGGGCCTAACGCAGCACGCAGTACGCCGGGTATCTGCTGGGCCAGGTCGTCCCCGAGCACGCGGTTCGCGCGGGTCAGCACGATCGCGTCGCCATCGCCTGGAAGTGGCGGACCGGGTCGAAGCGCTGCATCCCGATCGCCTGGACCCGGCGGTGGTCGAGGTCTTCCGCCTGCTGAATCGACTCGGCGAGCCTTCGCGCCGCCGTCTCGTCGTCCTCCAGCGGGTCAGCGACGGCGACCCCACCGGTCTCATTGCACAGGGCCGCCTGGGCGCATGTCCCTTCCCGCCAGGTCAGAGCCGCCATGGGGGTGCCGGCGCGAAGAGATTCACCGAAGACAGCGGCACCGGCCTCCACGTACGCACGGGCGTACGTATAGACGAAGACAGACGCCTCGGCGATCGCGGCCGTCTTGGCGGTGCCACCGAGTTCCCCGACCCACTCCACGTGTTCGGCGCCGAGGAGGTCCTCGTGGCGGCACACATATTCCTTGTCGAAGACCGGTCCGACGATTCGGATCCGGCGGCCAAGAATCTGTGCCGCCCGCGCCGCGATGTGCGGGGCCTTGTCGTCGTCGATCCGGCCGAGCCAGACGAGGTCGGTACCGGCGGTGGCCGGAGGTTCCTCCTCGTGGAGGCCCAAGTGAACAGCGAGTTCGGGTATCGGCCGGTGGCCGGCGTAGCGCTCGGTCATCTCGGGCGAATAGCAGTAGAGCCGTGACCTCTTGCCGTCGAAGGCCGCGTCGGCGTGCTGGAAGACGGGCGAGTGCTGGAAGGTAGCGACGTCGCAGTCCAGCTCGCTCCACGTGCGCGCCCAGGCTGGCAGGGACGGGTATTCGTGCCCCACGACCAGGAGGTCGTACCCCGTATCGCGAAGCTCCCGCTCGGCGAGCGATCCGGCGGTGATGTCCTCTAGGCGGACCGGCCGACGGACCCAGTCGTTCTCCAGATCCGTGAGCCAGCCCGGCCCAAGAAGGTGTACGTCGGCGCCTGCGGCTCGGGCGCCTACGGCGACCGCCCATAGCCATCGTTCGATCCCGCCGTAGCCGGCGGGTGGAAAGGCGTAGCTACCAGGGAAGTCGCAGACGCCGACGAGCACGTTATGCCTCCGGTGTTCCGTCCGCCGAGATACGGCGGAAGCCGAGGTACGGGACGAGCGATTCGGGCAGGACGATGGAGCCGTCCTGCTGCTGGCACTGCTCAAGGAGAGCGGCCAGGGTGCGGCCGACGGGGAGACCGGAGCCGTTGAGCGTGGCGACGAGCTTGGGCTTGCCGCCCTCACCGCGGGTCCGGATGTTCGCCCGGCGGGCCTGGAAGGTGCCGAAGTTGGAGACCGAGGAGATCTCTCGGTACGTGTTCTGGCTCGGGATCCAGACCTCGATGTCGTACGTGAGCTGAGCGGAGAAGCCCGTGTCACCAGCTGCCAGCTTGACGACGCGGTAGGCGAGGCCGAGTTCCTTCAGGCACGCCTCGGCGTGGCCGACCATCGTCTCCAGCGTGGTGTCCGCGTCCGCCGGGTCGACCATCTGGACGATCTCCACCTTGGCGAACTGGTGCTGACGGATCAGGCCCCGGGTGTCGCGGCCGTACGACCCGGCTTCGGACCGGAAGCACGGCGTGTGCGCGGTGAGCGCCAGCGGCAGCTCGGCCGGAGGGATGATCTCGTCCGCGTAGAGGTTGGTCAGCGGCACCTCGGCCGTCGGGATCAGGAACAGCTCGCGGTCGGCGACGCCGGTCTTGAACAGGTCCTCCTCGAACTTCGGCAGCTGCCCCGTGCCGGTCATCGTCTTCCGGGTGACCAGGTACGGGACCGCGTGCTCAACGTACCCGTGCCGACGGGTGTGCAGGTCGAGGAAGAGTGTGGCCAGGGCACGCTCCAGCGCTGCTCCGGCGCCGCGCGAGACCGCGAAGCGCGGGCCGGACAGCTTCGTCGCCCGAGCGAAGTCGAGGATGCCGATGGCCTCACCGAGGTCGACGTGGTCCTTCGGCTCGAACGGGAAGGCCGGCGGAGTGCCAACCCGCCGGACCTCGACCGCGAAGTCCTCGGAGTCACCGTCCGGGGCCGCTTCGTCCGGCAGGTTCGGGATGCTGAGGAGGAGGTCGCGGAGCTGTTCCTCGACCTGCACCTGCCCGGCCTCGATATCCCGGATCTGGTCCTTCAGCTCGCGGGCGCGCTCCTTCAGCTTGGCGATGTCGCCGCCCTGCTTGGCCGTCTGCTGGACCTCACTCGCCACCCGCTTGGACTCAGCCCGCAGCTCGTCGGCCGAGCGGATGTTCTGGTTGCGCCGAGACTGGAGGGACTCCAGCTCGGACAGGTCCAGAGAGTAACCGCGACGAGCGAGCCGACGAACCGCTTCGGCACCCATTTCGATTAGGGCGCGGGCATCATGCATGAGGAAGATCCTTT
This sequence comes from Streptomyces axinellae, assembly GCF_039532135.1. Classification (NCBI taxonomy): domain Bacteria; kingdom Bacillati; phylum Actinomycetota; class Actinomycetes; order Kitasatosporales; family Streptomycetaceae; genus Streptomyces; species Streptomyces axinellae. Next base: position 199,476 of record NZ_BAAARJ010000005.1, on the reverse strand, counting down.
TGATCCGGCTGGTGGGATACGGAATCGACCGTAGCAACCGCCGAGCCCTCACCGATCCGGAATATGTCCGCGCCACCGCGGTCAGCACGACCTCGGGGAACGTCTCCGTCGAGATCACTCATCAGCGCCGTGATCCAGTCCTGCAGCTCGTCGTCGCGTATGGCCGTCGGCTCGACGTACGGAGCCTCGGGGAAGAAGAGCGGCATGGCCTCCTTTGGAGATCGGTTCTGATGCCAGAGGAGCACTGAGGCCAGAAGGCCGTGGCCTACGAGAACGCGGGGTCCGGGGCGCTCCAGGGTGGCGAGCAGTCCGGTGAGCATCCTCCGGATGCCGTCGCGCTGGGACTCGGTGCCACCCGCAGGCCGCTCGTTCGGACCCTGGCCGTCAAGCCAGACCGCGTACTCCAGAAACGGGCGGCCCTCGAACTCTCCGTAGTCGAGTTCGTTCAGACGAGGGTCGATGACCAGCTCCGCCGCCGGCACACCCATCAGCAGCGAAGCCGTCTGCTGGGCACGCGGGAACTCGCTGGTCAGCCACGTCCGCATGGTGTGGAGAGGGAGGGTGGACCAGCCCAGGCTCAGTGATTGCCGACCCTCCTCCGTCAGGTGGATGGGTTGGGACGAGTCACCGTTGACGAGATACCGCTTGCTGTAGTTCGTCTGTCCGTGGCGGAGGACGTAGGTGGTCACGAGTCTCTCCTCGGGGTCGACGCGGAAAGGCCGGCGAGCACTTCCGCCATCCGCGGTGCTCTCGGATCCCCGGCCTCCAGGTAGTAGAGGAGTCCGTCGAGGGCCAGCGCTCTGCACCACGGCGCGAGTACGAGAATGGGGATCCGCGAGATCCGGGCGGCAGCGGCCAACCGCCCGTCGGTCCCGTGCCCAAGGTCGTAGTAAACGGTCCAGAAGGCCCAGTCGAATGCCGCGTCGCCCAGCATGGGCAGCGGATCGAGCAGGCGCGGGTGCCCCAGCCAGTCGAATGGCACGTTTTCCCGATACAAGTCCGTGTGCAGGACAGTCGTCCTGCTTGCGTCTTCCTGCAGTCCGGCGAGCGCCGGGAACGCGGCGTCGACGAGCAGACGCCATGTGTCGAGGTCGAGCGTCTCCATCCGTCGCCGGATCCGCGGCAGCATCTCCGTACTGAGGTGGTCGGCGAGCAGCGGGAAGCTGTTCGTTCGCCTTCGGCGCTGGCCAAGGGTGTGCAGCCCCTGAAGGGCAGCGGCAGCCATCTGAGCCTCGCGCTCTGGCCGCTCAGCGCCACCAGGGCACCCTCCCACCAGCTCCAGGGCGGCCACCGCCAAGTCGTCAGCGGCCTCGACGACGTCCGCCGTCGGCCCGCCGGCCCACAGCCGCAGTGCACTGACTTCGTGGCGATACCGGGCGGGGTCGGTCCATGCCTTGAGGAGCAGCGGACGCCCGTCAAAGGCGGTCGCTGTCGCGATCACCGAGGCGTGTCCGGCGTCGTGGTAGTCGCTGAGGGACAACTTCCAGCGTTCGGCGGCCTGTTCCAGCAGGTCAGGTGCTGCGTCCAGCCATGCCTGGGCTTCCTGCCCGTAGTGCGCGAGTAGTCGCTGCCGGCACCCTGCCGGAACCTCTCCGAGCGTCCGCGTCGCCATCAGCTCAGCACGATCCCGTCGGAGACCAGTTCGTCCGTCAGGGCCGGGAATTCGCCGAGAGCCTCGGCGACCAGGGCCTGCACCTTGTCCACCTCGGCGTCGGGAGAGGACAGGCGAACGAGGATGCGCCAGGGCTGATCGAGCCGCTGCCCGGTCGTGCTCACCAGGTGAACCTCGGCGTGCCCCTCGGTCGCCTCGTGGAGCCGGTTGGCGAGCCGCTGCGCGGCAACGTTGTACAGCTTGCCGACGTGATAGACGGGGTTCTTGCCGTTGGCGCCCTCAAGGTTCATCGGCCTCAAGGGTGTGATCAGCCCGTTGACCCGGTTTCCTCGCCCCACAACGCCTTCGTCACCGGACTCGATCGAACTGCCGGTGTAGGTGAGGTACAGCTCGTCCTTCTCCGGAACGTCGCGAGCATTCAGCCGGAAGCGCGCCGCCTCTCCAGGCAGCCGGAGGCCAGCGAGGCGGTGGCACTCGGCGAGGACGGTCTCCGCGTTGCGGACGTACTCCGCCCGGCCGGCGACGTGACGCGACTTCTGGGGGACGCACAACACGATGTCGGCCTGGGCTCCGTCCCAGTAGCCCATGAGTTTGACGTCCGAGCCGCACCAGGCGTGGGCGAGCGTGAACTCGCTCTTCCCGGAGAAGTGGTCCACCAGTTCCCGTACGAACGACTCGAAGGGGTTCTCCGGCGCCCAGCCGGTGCCGAGGGACGTGTCGTTGGAGAGCCGTACCCGCCGCTCGCGGAGATCTTCGACGGAGCGCGGGGTGAACCAGCGGGTGCGGTCGGGCACCCCGTCGCCGGTGAGTACAGCACCCGGGCTCGAATTGCTGGTGATGTTGAAGACGATGTCGAGGTGGGCCGAGACCTCGGGCAGTCGCTCGGCGAAGAACGCCCGAACCTCGGCCTCCACTATGTCCTCGACCGGTATCCGCTCGCCGCCGCACAACGGCGCGGCCCTCCCATTGACCAGGACCCGCACCGGCGATGTCATCCGGCCGGCCCCGTACCGCACTTCGCTGGCTCCCCCGAGGAGGGCGAGCTTGTCGAAGTTGTGGTGCAGTACGGCGCCGAAGTGCTGAACGGTGTAGCGGCTGTAGGCGCGGGACAACCGCTCGGCGAGATGGTCGGCCAGGGTGTCCGGATGGCCGAGGCCCTTGCGTTCCACGATGGTCGTCACGTCCGGCTGGGCCATGCCGGTGTCGATGACGATGTGGCTGTTGTCGATGGTCGTGCTCGTACGAGGCATCACGAACTCCCGTTCAGGGGTGGGCAGAAGGGAATGAGCGCAGGCGTCAGCACGCCTGGACGAGCGGTGGAGCGGAGGATTCAGCGAGGGACGCCGGCAGCGCGGAGGAGCGCGACCGACTGAGCAAGCGACCGGTACGCGGAGGCAGCCGCCTGTTCCTCGGCAGCGAGTCGATAGACGTCATGGGCAGTGATGAGGTCGATGTCCCGCGTCCGACGGCGATCGAGCCAGAGGAGGAGGCGCCAGGCCAGGACCGGCCCGCTGAACGGCAACCGGGTCAGGAGATCGACCGGGATGCGTCCGGGCGGCATGCCCCCGTACAGCAGGTCGCGTACGAGGTGGAAGACCACGTCGGTGTAGTCGAGGACGGCTGGTCCGCAGGCGCTCGCCTCCCAGTCGACGACGTGCAGGCGCTCACCGTCGATGAGGAGGTGCTCGGGCTTGAGATCACCATGCAGGCGAACGACCGGATGGGAATCGATCGGTTGGAGGGCCTCGCTCAGCACCGCCCACCAGGGCAGCGACCGGCAGCGAGGAGAGAACTGATCGAGCAGGAACTGGTGCGAGGAAGCGACACTTGCTTGCCGTGCTTCCCAGCCGGAGCCGGGAGTCGCGCCAGCGATAGGCCGGTGCAGCCTGCCGCTCACAGCCACGACGTGACCGATGTACTCCTCAATCGCTGAGTGCGTGCTTACCGAGCACGGCGACCCATCCACCGTCCGAAATACCGTCCAAGACTCGGCCTCATCATTTCCCGTGGCCAAGACGGCCGGGACCGAGATACCCCACAGGGCAGCCCGCTCGACCGTCGCGACCTCACGCTGGCGCCGACCCTCGGGGTCGATGCCCACGTAGATCTTCAGCAAGGCGCTGCCGTCCGTGGCGAATCGCGTTCTGGAGTACGGCTTGAGAGCTGCCGGGCCGAACGGGCCGAGACCCTGCTCGATCCACGGCTCCGCCGTCTTCGTGTTGCGCACCCCCCACACCTCCAGTCCGTATCAGCGAGCCGTGCCCTGCTCCGGCGCGAGGAGCAGGACCGATCACCAAAGCCAGCCAAGGCGGAGGGAGTTGACCACATTGCCCGGCGGCTTTTTCGATCTACTGCGACAGTAGGTACGGCACCCCGCAGCACCCCGGAAAATCTTTCCGGGGTCGATTCCGGCCACGAGGTGATGCTCAGGACATGCGAGGGATGACAGAGAACCTGACCATCGGCGAGCGCGTCGCCTGGTACCGGCGCCGACGCGGCCTCTCCCAAGAAGTCCTGGCCGGCCTTGTCGGACGGACCACGGACTGGCTGAGCAAAGCGGAGAACAATCGGATCGAGCTCGACCGGCTCTCGGTGATCACCTCACTCGCCGAGGCCCTCGACGTCTCCCTCGGAGACCTGCTCGCCGAGCCGACCCTCATGGAGTGGTCGAACGACAGCGGCCGCCGCACGGTGCCCGCTCTGCGCGAAGCGCTCATGGACTACAAGCAGCTCACGCCGCTGCTCGTACCTCCGCCCGATGACGAATCGCCCGCCCTGAAGGACCTTCGGGCCAACGTGAAGGAGATCCTCGACGCTTATCAGGCGTCTCGTTACGGCTTCGCCACGCGACGCCTTCCCCTCGTACTGGCCGATGCCCTCGCCGCATCCCGCGCGTACTCGGGGCGTAAGAGGGAGGAGGCTCATACCCTGCTCGCCCTGACCTATCAAGGCGCGGCCATGGTGCTGGGCAAGGTCGGGGAGTCGGAGCTGGCATGGATCGCCGCCGACCGCGGCCTGACGGCCGCGCAGCACAGCGGCCAGAGCGAGGTGACGGGCTCGCTCTTCCGGGCAGTCACACACTGCCTGCTGGCCACCGGGCGCTTCACCCCGGCGGTCCAGCTGGTGAACGATGCGGCAGCCGTGATGCAGCCTGGCCTGCGCACCGCGAACGACGAGTACCTCTCGGTCTACGGCACTCTCTTCCTCGCCGGTGCCATGGCGGCCGCCCGAGCGGAGGCCCGGGCGACGACGCAAACCTTCCTCCGAGAAGCCGACGAAGCCGCGCAGCGGTTGGGCACCGATGCCAACCACCTGTGGACGGCCTTCGGTCCGACGAACGTGGCTATCCACTGCGTCGCCACCGCCGGAGAGCTCGGAGACATCCAGATAGCCGCGGACCTCGGACAACGCATCGACACCAGCGGCTTGCCGGTGGAACGCCGCGTGAGGCACAACCTGGAAGTCGCCCGAGCACTCAGCGCCTGGAACCGGACCGACGAAGCCCTGGCCACCTTGCTGGACGCCGAACAGGCTGCCCCCGAACAGGTGCGCCACCACTACCTGAGCCGGGAACTGGTCATCGGCTGGATCCGAGGTACCCGAGGCCGCCCGTCCCAGCCGGTGGCAGACCTGGCACGCAGGCTCGGCGTCGTCGGCGGTTAGAGTCCGTCCCGTGAGCGAGAACGAGCACGAAGCGAAGATGGCCCACCCGCGCATGGCAGCCGGCGCACTCTTCTTCGACGACGCCGACCGGGTCCTGCTCGTCGAACCCTCGTACAAGGACTACCGCGACATCCCTGGCGGATACGTCGAGCATGGGGAATCTCCCCGACAAGCCTGCGTGCGCGAAGTCCACGAAGAGCTGGGGATCAAGCCCCACATCGGCCGCCTGCTCGTCGTGGACTGGGCACCGAATCCAGGCGAGGGAGACAAAGTCCTCTACCTCTTCGACGGCGGCCGTCTCAGCGCGGACCAGCGCCAGCAGATCGCGCTGCAAGCCGACGAGCTCCGCAGCTACGACTTCCACCTCGCCGAGCAACTCGCAGAGCTCACTATCCCCCGCCTCGTACGCCGGATCACCGCCGGGATCCAGGCCCGCGCAGACGGCTTGACCGCCTACCTGGAACAAGGTGTGTCGCCAGAGACAGGGGCTTGACCTGGGGCCGTGGTCTCAGTCCCAGGTGACGATCCTGGCAGCGAATGTTCACCGGCGCCCGGTCGGCGTCGATCGCCTTCCAGCGATGGGCGGGGCAGTGCACCAGAGGCGGCATTCCCTCCCGTCACCGACGTGCGGATAGTGACCGCCATGACTTCGCATCCGCTGGACGAGATCGAGTGCGCTGCTCAGATCATCACGGACCTACACCACACGACGGTTCCTGGTGACCACGCCCAGGCAGCCAGCCATGCTGCGGCCAACCTCTGCTCCGGCACTGGCTCAGGGCTCTTGGTGGCGCCGACCCAGTTGCAGAAGCTGATCGCCGAGGCAATCGAGATCGGGTACGCGACTGCCCTGCGTGATCTACGCGAAGGCAATTTCGACGGCGACCTACAGGAATGGCGGCCTGATCTTTTCCAGGAGTAGGGCGAGGCGGGGTGGAACGACGCGGACAACGGAGCCCCCGGCGCCTCCACACGCGTCCGTCCACGGTGCCCTAATAGGCTCCGGATCATGACCAGAGATGGGCAGGCGGTAGGCGCGGTGAGTAGGAGTCGCCCGGGGTGGCGCCCGGACAAGCTGAGACAGCAACGCGAAGCCCACGGCCTGACGCTCGAAGGCGCGTGCGAGCAGCTACACGAGGTGGCCCGGGCCGCGGGGCTCACAGTGCCGGCCGCCAACTTCCAGACGCTGTTGCAGCACGAGCAGGGTGAGGTCTATCCCGGACCGCACTACCGTCGCGCGTACTGCCTTCTGTACCGCGCGACCGAGCCCGAGCTCGGCTTCCATAACGCTCTGCCCGACGAGGCCACGAAGCTCAAGTTCACCGCGTCGAGCGAACCGCAGAACGGCGCCCACGTCCTGGCCGTGGAACGGGCGTTGCACCAGCTGGCGCCGAGCGCGGAGGACGCCGACAGTCTTGGCGTCCAGCAGTGAATCCTCGACGCCTGGAAGCGACGTCACACCGGCGGTGATCCGAACCGGCCGACGCTGATGATGGTCGGCGGCTACGCGAGCAGCGGGAAGTCGGTCAGCTGTGTGCTCGGGGCTGCGGGGCGGGTCGAGTGACCCTTCCCGCTGCGCTCTGCGCCGCACATCGTTCCTTAGTAGCTGTTGTCGTTCCGATCTTGAGGGGTGGGTGTCGAACGGGAGTCTCGTTTGGGTGATCGCGGCCGGCCGCGGGCATGAAGGCAGGGCCTCTTGGTAGCTCGGGGTTGCGAAGCCGACCGAGATCCAGGAGACCCTGTTGCCGCAGTTGTACGTGCTCGCGCCGGTGGAGTTCAACTCGGCTGCACCGAGGTGTGATTGCGTCGCTCACCGGTTCGGGAATGCGGCCGATCACCCGGAACGTGTTCGGCGGTACCCCTCGGACATGACGGACGCGGAGTGGGCCGAGGTCCGGCCGCTGCTGCCGGTGCCGGGCTGGCTGCGGGGCCGGGGCGGACAGCCGGAGGCGTACTGCCACCGGGCCATGCTGGACGCTGTGCGCTATCTCGTGGACAACGGGATCAAGTGGCGGGCTATGCCCGGCGACTTCCCACCGTTGGACCGGGTCTACGCATTCTTCCGCCGTTGGCGCGACCACGTGCTGGTCAGGGAGTTCCACGACCGGCTGCGCGGCCGGGTCCGCCAGAAGGAAGGGCGGGACGCGGAGCCGACGGCCGGCGTGATCGACTCGCAGTCGGTCAAGGCTGACGCCGTCGTCGGCGCCGACAGCCGCGGCTTCGACGGCGGGAAGCTGATCAACGGCCGCAAGCGGCACGTCGTGGTCGACGCCCTCGGCCTGCTGCTGGGCGTGATGGTCACCGCAGCGGACACCGGCGACCGCGCCGCCGCGAAGGTCCTGCTCGCCCAGGTGGCCGACGCCCATCACCGGCTGGAACTCGTCTGGGCCGACGGCGGTTACACCGGCAGCCTTGTCGAGCACTGCCTGGCCGCGTTCGCCCTGGTCCTGGCCATCGTCAAACGCAGCGACGACACGCGCGGCTTCGTGGTGCTGCCCAAGCGGTGGATCGTCGAGCGGCTCTTCGCCCACCTGATGCGAAGCCGCCGCCTGGTACGCGACTTCGAACGCCGCACCACCAGCGCCGAGGCGATGGTCTACTGGTCGATGACCATGGTCATGACCCGCCGCCTGGTCCGCTCACGCCTCGCGCGAGCGTGAACCGGCCCGGCGCCGGCTCGGCCAGCCAGCCCCGGGCGACCAGGCGTTTCGACTTCGACCGCAGCGCCTCCACCCTGGCCGGCACCACGTCCATGCCGAAGGCGGCAGCCATCTCCTGGCAGGTCAGCGGGCCCTGACCGAGACGGACCCGATCTGCGAGCGCGGCCAGGATGCGCTGGTAGTCCGCCGACAGTGCCGTCCAGGCCAACCCCTCGCGCCACACCGGAACCTGCGACTTCGCCTTCGCCGCCACGGGCGGCGACGTTTGTACCTCGCCTTCCGTCCCGGCGCCGCCCGGCAAGTCGGTGACCACCACGTCGGCTGGGCTCCCGCCCGGCACGGACAGCACCGCACCAACGCGCTCGCGGGCGATCGTCCACTCCAGCCACTCCTGCTCGGCCGTCGCGAGCTCGGCCTGGATGCGTTCGGCTTCCTCGCGCAGCCCGTCCACGCGACGACGGGCGGCAAGCTCGTGCTGTTCCAGCAGTCCGACAACCGACGGCATTCACGACCTCCACGGGAGCGACGAAACGACGGTCCATCACTCCCACACGGACGCCACCCCTACCCCTCACCAGCGAAAACGCAGTCGTCAGACTCGGAAAGACAACAGCCTCTTAATGCCGTCAAAGTGATCAATCTAGACCGATGGCGCTTACGGCTGCGCCGAGCCCAGGGCGGCATCCTTGTCCCGGCCGGCCCAGCCGTTGTGGGTGCGCCAGAGGAGGTGGACACCGTAGACCGCGAGCAGAGTTTCGGCGGACCAGTCCTCGGCCGGTGGCTCGGTGAGGACCAGGTAGAGACGGTCGGCGGGGGCGGCCAGGGTGTGGTTGACCTCCAGGAGGCGGGCGGCACCCGAGCGGAGGTCGGTGTAGGCGGAGTGACCGGCGCCGAGGATCTCGTATAGGAAGTCGCCATCTTCGGCCGTGCGGCTGACATCTACGACTTGGGATGACGTCGCCTGTTCGTCGGCCTCGAACAAGGCCGACATCAGGGCGTGGCGCACCGCTTCGTGCTTCTTGCACGTGCGGTCGGCGGCCGCGGTGGTCTCCAGCGTGTGCAGAAGATTCGTCGCGGACGGTGTCGTTACGGCGGTGTCCTCGGCGGATGCCATGGGCTCGGTTGCTTCCTGCTCGGGCTGCGATGCGGAGGGTGTGGGTGTGGTCTCGGCTGTCGGCTCGGTCAAGGTGGTCATGCGGTGCTGAAGCGTCTCCCGGGCCTGGGCCAGAGAGGGGGACCAGTCCGTTCGCGCCAGGTTCTCGCGGAGACGACTCACGTCCAGACTGTCGTCCTTGAGGGCGCGATTGGTTTCGGCGGCGAGGTCGCGCAAGAGGTTCAGACGCTGTCTGTCGGGTGAGCCGAGCACTCGTCTTACGTCCACCCAGTCCGCCTGGTCGCGGCGGAGTACGCGGTTGGCCATGCCCTTGAGCTCGGAGAGCCGTTCACGGGCATTCTCCGGTAGAGCGACGCCGTCGGCGGTCAGTTCGTCGAACACGGCGAGCGCCGCCAGGTAGCGCTCGGCCATCTTCGCCGAGATGGGCTGGCGTCCACGCTGGTCCGTCGTGAGCAGGCAGTGGTTCCTCTCCTGCGCGAAGACCCAGCAGTCCAGCTTCTCGCCGGGGCGGGGCGGAGTCGATCCGTGGCGGACGGTCAGGATCAGTGGGACCTCGACCGGCGGGGAGAGCGCTTTGACCTTGTAGCGGCCGCCTGTACCTCGGTCGAGGACGCGGACACGAATGTCGGTGCCGATCTCGGGGACGTCAGCGGCCGCCATCGACGGCTCGGTGGGGGTGGTTCCAGGCCCGGGAGTATCGGTGGTGTCCATGAGGGCATCCGGGAGCGGGGAGGTGTGCAGGACGGTCAGGCTCTGGGTGCTTCGGGTGAGGGCGACGTAGAGCTGGCGCAGCCCAGCCGGTCCGCGGTCGGCGATGGTGGCGGGTTCGACGACGAGGACGTGGTCGTACTCCATGCCCTTCGCGTGGGCGGCGGCGAGAACGGACACGGTGGCACGGTGCTCTTCGGTGAGGCCGGCGGTCCGGTCGAGATGACGATTGATCTCGTCGAGCCAGCCGGAGTCGTCGGGGACGATGACGGCCACGCGGCGCAGGGTGTGTCCGTCGCTGGTGCCGATGAGCCGGGTCGTCTGAGTGACGGTCTCGTCGAGCAACGTCCACGGTTCGGCTGCCAGGGTCCGGACGCTGTCGGCGCCCGCTTCGCGCACCGCCCGCGGGTAGGGGAGCGAGGGGGAGATCGTGCGAGCCAGAGGTGCGACGAACTCCATGATTTCCGCCGGTACGCGGTAACTGGTGTTCAGTTCGGCGACGTGCCAGTCGCCGTGGTCGGACAGCAGAGTGCCGAGGCGGTCCCAGTCGGCGTAGGCATGCGGACCCGTGGCCTGGGCGAGATCGCCGAGTACGGTCATGGAGCCGTTGACCGCGATGCGTCGGCGCAGTGAGCGTGCCTGCATGGGGGTCAGGTCCTGGGCCTCGTCGATGACGATGTGCCCGTAGCGTTGTGGAGTCTCTCCGGTGATGAGGTAGCGCAGCTCTTCCAGGCAGACGCGGTCGTCGAGGGTCCAGAGGTCGGCGTCCGCCGTGGCTGCCCTCGGACGGTGAAGGGCTGCCTGCTCCTCCGGGTCGAGGGCGCCGTCGGCACAGGTGCGCAGGAGTTCGGGGGAGTCGTAGAGGCTTCGGAGGGCTTCCCTGTCACCGGGCGACTGCCAGACGCGTTCGATCAGCCGCTCGACCTGGCGGTTGCGTTCCAGGTCCCGGCGGATCGTGTCTCCTTGGCTGCGGCGTGGGGCCAGAGCAATGAGTTCCTGCAGCAGGCGGTCCACGAGCAGACTGCGGAAGCGGTTGCGGCGCTCCCGGTAGGAGCCGTGGCCCTCGCGTGCCTCCTGGAGAAGGACGAGAACCTCGGAACGCGGGATACGCAGAGTGGTACTGCCAGCCGTGACCGCGAGTTCGGGCTTGGCGTCCTTGTACGTGGGCGTAGTGGTGAATTCGTCGATCGCGTCGGGGCGACACTCGTGTTCCACGCGTCGGCGCAGGACGGCGGCCATGCGGTCGTCGGACTTGACCAGTCGCGCGCGTGGGGTGTCGGTACCGAGGACATCGCCGTCCCAGAGGCGGTTCATCTGAACCGCGTTGATGTTCCGGATGCCGAGGGTCGGGAGGACCTGGCCGACGTAGTCGAGGAAGCGCTCGTGCGGGCCGATGACCAGGACGTCCTGCGCCTTGAAGTGGTCGTTGTTGACGAGCCACGTCACGCGGTGCAGGCCGACTGCGGACTTTCCGGTGCCCGGGCCGCCCTGCACGACAAGGATGTCGGCGGGAGAACCGGTGACGAGATCCATCTGATCGCGGCGGATGGTCTCGACGATGTCCCGCATGCTGCCACTGCGGGAGCGCTGGAGCTCTCGCAGGAGGAAGTCATCGGGCGGCTGTTGTCTCTGCCGATGGAGCTGGGCGACATCGGACGGGGTAGGAGCCGACGGGACCGCCGGCATCTCGGGCGCCGCGACCTTGGAGTCGTCCTGGACCCCCGCTTCGGACTCGGTGCTATCGATGACAGACGGCGTGGTGGGAGAAACGACGGAGATTTCATCGACGTACGCTTCGACGACGTTCTTCGCGCAGCGCAACTGTCTCCGCAGGAGCACTTCACCTGGCGCCTCGGGCAGGGCCTTCGCCCACTTCTCCGCCACCGGGGCGGTCCACAGCACTACGACGGTCTCGCGGGTCTCGACGTCGGAAACGGCACGGCGGCCGATGTAGAAGGTGTCCGACTCTTCGCCCGGCTGGACCTTGACGCGGCTGACGACCAGCGACGCGTCCCCGAGGCCGGCGTATTCTGCGGCCTTCTCCTCGGCGTCCTTCCGGTTGGCGACGCTGTCCTTGCCGCTGGCGGAGGCCGCGGCGATCGAGCCGCCGCTCAGTTCGGCCAGTCGCTTCTCATAGCAGTCGTAGGCGCGGTCCACCGCCTTCTGCTCTTCGGCGATGATCTCGTCGCGCACGGTGGTGCTCATGTACGTCCCCTCCCCCTGCGGCGCCCCAAGAGACGCCGCGCGCCGGGCATATGCCCGGCCCCCGACAAAAGACTTATCAGACGCATGGGCCAGCTGTGAATATTCGGTCAACGAGGCAATTCCCGTACCAGTTCGCTGACTTCCGCACGCCATGAGTGGACCTGGTCTCGGGTAGGGCCGATCTCGTACTGGTGGTAGTGGCACCCGAGGCAGAGATGCGACCAGACGGCGTTGGCCCTGCGGGCGGTGGTCGCGGCGGTGTAGCAGCGCAGGCAGAGCATCTTCGCCCGCGTGGTGATGCCGGCCAGTCCCGGCATAGCGGCGTCGAGCGTGCGGTCGACCGCGATCTCCAGGGCGGTCCGCAGCGCGAGGGAGGCTCCACGGTGCCGACCGGCCGCCGAGGCTTCGACGCTGGGGTCGGAGAGCAACTGGTCGGCTGTCAGTAGCAGTTCGTCGATCGAAGTACTTGCGGCGCCGGTCACTTTGCCACCTCCGTCTTGCGCACCTTCTGCGCGAGCTCGCTGATCTCGGTCACGAAGCGGTGCGCGTCGGCGATGCGGGTTCCCGTGGCGTGGGCACCGCTCTGGCACTGCTTGAGGAGGTCCACCGCACGCGGGCCGCAACGGGAGCGGAGCTCCCGGTAGACATCGCCGGTGCGGCCGATGTCGCCGAAGAAGGCCAGCGCGGCCATCTTCATGAGCTTGTCCGCGTCGGCCACGGCGGACTGCAGATCGTGCTCGGAGCCCCCGGAGCGGTGGTGCTGGACCCAGGCCGCCTCGACGAAGGCGTTCTCCAGCGCGATCCGGCACAGTGCGGGGAGCACGTGGGTGCGGGCCGCCTCCGGAAGACTCTCGGTACTGGCGAGAGCCCTGGCATCCGCGATCGCCTGGCGGACCGGATCGGTCACCGCCTTGACGTTCACCTTGGACGCCTTGCCCCGCTCGACCTCGAACACAGTGACCGGCAGCTCCTGGGTCGTGAAAGCGCGCTGAAGCCGGGTGTCGTGGGTGAACACGACTACCTGCCGGTGCTCGCCGAGCTCGTGCAGGACCTGGGCGAGCCCGTTGACCTTGGCCGGGTCCATGGACTGCACGGGGTCATCGATGACGACGAAGCCGAACGGGCTGTCGGCGGTGGCCGCACGGGGCAGGAACAAGGACAGCGCGAGAGAGTGCTGCTCTCCCTGGCTCATGACGCTCAACGCCGAAGCCTCCTCCCCGTCGACGGTGACGTCCATGACAAGCTTGCGGACGTTGGCCCTCTCGCTGCCCTGAAGGCTCACCGACTGGAGGTCGATGTCGCTCTCCTGGCGAAGCTTCTCCCAGATCCGCTGGGAGTGACCGGTGAAGCCCTCCATACGCCTCTCCCGCAGCTCCGCGGTGAGCGTCTTGACCCAGGTGCGGGCCTTCCTGACATGGCCGAGCCGGGGCCCGGCGTCCGCCGCGGTGCGGGCGATTTCCGTCCAGCTCGCCAGGCGAGTGACGAGCTGGCGCCACCGTTCGTCCCGCTTCTCCAGCTCGCGGACCGCGTTGTCCTTCACGGCGGCGCAGGCGTCGGCCAGGGTCAAGGCGGTGTCGTGGAAGCGCTGCACGAGCTGAGCCGGATCGCTGATCGCACGGCAGGCGAGCCATTCGTTCCAGGGGTCGGTCAGGGCGGCCGGGATCCGCTGAGGCGTCTCGATGAGGTTCTGAGCCGCCCGTGCCGCCGACCGCAGTTCGCTGCGTGCGTCCTCGGCGGTCTTCGCCTCCTTCCGGAGCAGGGCGATCTGGGCACCGGCGTCGGCGGCCCACGCGGCGTCGAGGACCTGTTCCGTGCCACAGACCGGGCAGGACCCTTCGTCGGGATGACGGTTGCTGTGGGCCAGGGCCTTCTCCAGCAGGCCGGCGCGTTGCAACGCGTCCTCGGCCCCGCTCAGGCGCACGTCCTCGACTCCGGCGAGTGCCTCGCGCAGCCGGTCCACCGCTGCTCCGACCTGCTCCAGGTCAGGTCCCCGCATGTCGACCGCGGCACGCAGTTCGGCGAGGAGACCGTCATCGTCGGAGGGCAGGCCCGCCACGAGTCCGTCCAGCGCCTCGAAGTCAGGCCGGCCCTTCGTCTCGATGGCGACGAGCGCCTGGACCGCACGCTCGTCGTCCTCGAGTGCGTACAGCGCGGCTGTGATCTCCGGCAGCTCGTTCTTCGCCGCCTTGACCGCGTCGCCCAGCGCCTTCTCCTGCAGCCCAAGGTGGTTGTAGGCGGCGCTCAGGTGCACGAGTCCGAGGATCGTGGCGATGGAGTCATACATCTGGGAGGGCTTGCCGCTGATCATGCGGCCGAGGTCGACGTACGACAGAAAGGGACGGTAGTCCGTCAGGGCCTGCTTCCACGCCGCCTGGTCGAGGGGGGCTGCGCCGTGTCCCGGACGCCGGAACGTGCCCACGCAGTCGGTGATGTCGTGGCCGGTCCAGGCGCGAGTGAGCGTGCTCCGGCCGGAGTCGCCCTCGACCGTCAGCTTGACCTCGATCTCCGTCTTGGCGCCATCGTGCAGGTTGCGCCAATTGCTGGTGCGCGTCGCATCCTGCCCGAGCCAACGCATGTTCGTGCCGGTGAACGCCGTCTCGATGGCTTCGGCGATGCTGGACTTCCCCGAGCCGTTGCGGCCCACGACGAGCGTGACACCCGGGCGGGGGCTGAGGTTCAGCCAGGCTCGGGGGCCGATGCCGCGGAAACCTTCCACAGAGACGGAGTCGAGGAAGATCCGGCCCATGGGCGAGTTTCCCGGGGTCTGCGGGCTGCCGAGTGCCTCGGTCAGGAGCGCCTTCACGGGTTCGCCGAGGGGCGCGGCAGCCAGACGTGTCTCCACCAGGTCTGCGAGCGGCACGGACTCGGCGGCAGGGGCCTGTTGGGCGAGGGACGCGGAAGGGGACGCGGCAGGCTCGTTCTGTTCCGAACTGGTCATGGGAGTGCTCCTTGATCCGGTACTTGAACTGGGAAGTGGCGCAACAGCTGTGCTGCGGGGGCGTCGGGTTATCCGCGTGCGTCGGTTCCGATGAGCTCGACACCCAGAGATGTCGGAGATGACGAAGTCGACAGGGGCGGCGGTCGGTCGCCGATGGCGTGCGCGCGTCGCACGTACGCCGGTGGGCGGTTCCCCGTCAGCGGTCAGCCGCCGAGGGTGTACTCGAGGCCGTCTGTTCGAAGGGCGGCCTCCGTCCGCGTGAGAGCGCCGTGACGGGACACCTCTCAGGCGGCCGGGGAGGGAGACTCCTCGACGTCAGCCGACCTTCTGCCAGTCCTGGCAGCCGCTGGTCTTGAAGTACTCGCCCTTGTTGACGGTGACGCGGCCCTGGCCCTGGATGTTGTCGTTGGCGATGATCGCGTCGAACTCGCCGGAGGCGTTCTTCAGGCGCGCCCAGTAGCAGTTGGGGATGATGCTGTCCTTCTCCGGGCCAGAGGTCCGGTAGGTGCCGGCCTGGATGTCCTCGCCCCACGAGGTACTGGCCTTCGCCCGAGAAGCTGCTCGGGGGGCCGGACTCCTTCACCGGCTTCGGCTTGGCGGTGACCGTCGCCTTGACCGTCTCGGTGACAGTCACGGCCGGCTTCGGTTCGCCCGCGGCGGCCTTGGTGACCGTGACGGCCGGGGCGGGACCCGAGGAGCCCGCCGTAGCGCCGGACTCTCCGCCGCCACCGATCGCGGCACCGAAGATCAGCGCGACGAGCGCCGTCGCGCCGTGGGTGAGCCAGACCTTGCGGCGGGAGGGCGTGCGCCCGGCGGGGCGGCAGGCCCGGCACGGGCGGCTGGGTGAACGTGTGCAGCGTCGGCTGCGGAGGCACCGTTGCCCAGCCGGGGCCGGCGCCCATGCCTTCCGACGGCTGGTGGGCGGGCGGCATCGAGGGCATGTCAGCCATGGGGAGACCTCCGGATCGCGACTGCGGCGAGCACCGGGGTGTCGGTGCGCCGAACGAGCACCAGAGTGAGACCGGAAGGCTCGGAAATCCGTTGGAGATGCTGATAACCGGGGTTATCAGCTTTCCTCTCCTGCCCTATTCCCCTTCGCTGTAGGGTTCTGCCTGCCTCGTGGCCCGCTGATCGGCCGACGCGGATGCCCGAACAGGACCGGTACGGAAGGGGGAGTGGAGCGAGTGACCAGCACACGCGAAGGGGCCGTGTCGCCCATCGTGCCCGAGCCGTCGGCCTGGCGGATCACATATGCGGAAATCGCCACCCTCGCCCAGGTGCGTCGGCCCGTCCCCACCACCTGGAGCCGCAGGCACCCGGACTTTCCCGCACCCGTCGCCCACGAAGAAGGGCGGCCCCTGTTCGACGCGCGCGCGGTCGTCGACTGGCTGACGACGACGGGTCGCGGCAACGCCGAACCTCGCCGCCTGCAGGCCGAACTGGCCCTGTACACCCTCGCCGCCTGGCGGACGCCTGCCCTTTCCGCCTCCGTCCTGGTGGGGGCACTGACCGCCCTGATCTGCCTGCGCCAACAACTTGACGTTCCTCTCTCGGGCCAGAGCTGGGACGCGGTCCTCACCCAGGCCGACGAGCTCGATCCCGAGAACACGTACATGTCGGCCGAGTTGAAGGCCGTCCCGCAGCCGGACCGCCTCGGTCCCGAGCTGGCCGCGTTGGCCGACGAGCTGACCGAGGCCGCCTACACCCCCGCCGAGGCTTTCGACTGGGTCCTGGAGGCCCGCCGCCGCCTCGGCTCCCACGACCTGGCCGCCGACGAGCCCACCCCGGCCGTGGTACGCGCCCTCGCTGCCCTGTCCGGCGTCGACACCCTCGACGAAGGCTCCGTCGTCGCCACCCCGCACGCGCGCTCCGGCGACCTGCTCGCCGCCCTGCACGCCCGGGCCGCCGAGGACTCCGGCCACACCTACCTCGCCGCCGACCCCGACCCGGTGCGGGCCCGCCTGGTCCGCCGCCGGATGCTCGTCCGAGGCGTGAACGAGTTCGACCTCGGCGTCACCGAGGGGGAGGACCTGCCCGTCGACGACTGGGGATATCCCCATCTGCTGGTCTCCGTCCTCCCCTACGAGTCAGGGGAGAACCGCAGCCCACAGGTCGTCCTGGAACAGGTGCAGGCACTCACCGACTACCTCGACGAAGGCTCGACAGCCGTCGTTCTCGGCCCCGCCGACGTGCTCGTACGCCCGTTCCCCCGGCACAGCGAGGCCGACCGTCTGCGCCGGTCCTTCCTCCGGGACGGTTTACTCAAGGCCGCGGTGAGCCTCCCCGACGGCGCGTTCCCCTACCGTCCCGGCTACCGCACCGCCTTCTGGGTGCTGGCCCGCACCTCGGCGGAACACCGCACGGGCCTGGTCCTCCTCGCCGATTACTCCGCGCAGCCGCTCACCGACACGGTCCTTGACGTGCTTGCCGAGGACATCGCCATCTGGCGCGCCGCCCCCTGGCGCGGCGACCGCCGCCACGAACCCCGCCACGCGGTGATCGTCCCCGCGAAGGACCTCGACGACCGGCCGGGCGCCGCCTTCACCACCCAGCACCGCCCGCCCATGGCCCGCTACACCCGGGGCGTCATCGAGCGTCCGGTCCGCATCAGCGCCTTGGAGCAGCGCCTGACGGAGCTGCACGAGCAAGCCCGGCAGCGCGCCGACCTGCGCACGGCACTGAGCGCTCAGGTCGTGCTGCGCCCCGACGACCAGCCCGTGCGGCGCACCACGGTCCGGCGGCTCCTCGACGACCGGCGCCTGCGCCGACGCCCCGGGCACCGTTTCGCCGATGAACACCTCACGGCAGACGGCCACTACACCGTGCTCACCCCCGACGAGGTCCTCGGCATCGCACGCCTGGGCGGACGCCGCATCGACCGCGGAGTCCTCCTCACCGGCTACGAACACGCCCTGTTCACCGAGCCGGGCGACATCGTCGTCACCACGAGCCCCCGCTTCGGCACCTACGTCGACGAAGCGGGCCTGTCCCTGGTGGCAGCCCCGGCCCGCATCCTCCGCGTCCACCCCGACGCCGACCCGCCGGTGCTACCACGGGTGCTCGCGGCACTGCTACGAGCGGCCGCCGCCGACTACGCGCGCACCAGCGGCGCGGTGCGGGCCTCGCGAGGTATCGAAGACCTCCTCATCCCCGACCTGAGTAGGCGCGAGGCCGAGCGCTTCGACTCCGTGCTCGCGGAGATCGAGACCCGCGTGCACCTCCTGCGGGAGCAGTCCGCCGCCCTCGACGACCTGGTCCGCCTCACCGCCGCCGGCATCGCCGACGGCACGCTCACCCTCCAGAACATCCCCGGAACCGACGACTGAAGGAGACGGTCTGCCCCATGGCTACCGCTGCGGAGAAGCCCACCGAACAGGCGGAGTTGTTCAGCGCCTCCACCGCCAAGGAGATCCAGGCGATCCTGTGGAAGACCGCTGACAAGCTGCGCGGCTCTATCGACGCCGCGCAGTACAAGGAGTTCGTCCTCGGCCTGATCTTCCTGAAGTACGTCTCCGACGCCTTCGACGAGCGCCGTTCCGAGCTCGCCGCGGAACTCGCCGATGACGGCATCACCGAGGACCGGATGGACGACTTCCTGGAGGACCGGGACGAGTACACCGGCGCTCACGTCTTCTGGGTTCCGGAGACCGCCCGTTGGACGTGGATCGCCACTCACGCCAAGAGCCAGGGCGTCGGCAAGCTCCTCGACGACGCGATGGACGCGGTCATGCGCGAGAACGCCTCGCTCACGGGCGTCCTGCCGAAGATCTTCAACCGCGACAACGTCGATCAGAAGCGTCTCGGCGAACTCGTCGACCTCATCAGCGACGCCCGCTTCGGCGGCAATGGGGACAAGCCTGCGCAGGATGTGCTGGGCGAGGTGTACGAGTACTTCCTCGGCAACTTCGCGCGCGCCGAGGGCAAGCGCGGCGGAGAGTTCTACACCCCGCAGTCCGTCGTCCGGCTGATCGTGGAGATCCTGGAGCCGTACGAAGGGCGGGTCTACGACCCCGCGTGCGGCTCGGGCGGCATGTTCGTCCAGGCGGCCAAGTTCATCGAGGCGCACCAGGGGCGTGGCCACAAGGCGGACATCGCCGTCTACGGCCAGGAACTCAACGAGCGCACCTGGCGCCTGGGCAAGATGAACCTCGCCATCCACGGCATCGACGGCAACCTCGCCCCCCGCTGGGGCGACACCTTCGCCGACGACAAACACCCCGACCTCAAGGCCGACTTCGTCATGGCCAACCCCCCGTTCAACATCAAGGACTGGGCGCGGGACGAGGGCGACCCGAGGTGGAAGTACGGGGTACCGCCTAAGGGCAACGCAAACTACGCCTGGCTTCAGCACATGATCTCCAAGTTGGGCGAGCGAGGCACCGCTGGCATTGTCTTGGCCAACGGCTCCATGAGCTCCCAGCAGAGCGGCGAAGGCGAGATCCGCCAGGCGCTCGTGGAGGCCGACCTGGTGGCCTGCATGGTCGCCATGCCCTCCCAGTTGTTCCGCACGACGCAGATCCCGGCCTGCCTGTGGTTCTTGGCCAAGGACAAGACCCCGCAAGGCGCGAAGCGCCTGGACGACCGGCGCGGCGAGATCCTGTTCATCGACGCCCGGAACATGGGCGAGATGGTGGACCGCACGGAGCGTGTACTGAGGGAGGCTGACCTCGCGAAGATCGCTGGCGCATATCACGCGTGGCGGGGTACGGCGTCGGCTCGTGAGGCGGGACTGAGGTACGAGGACGAGGCTGGGTTCTGCTTCTCGGCCGACCTGGAGACGGTTCGGGGGCACGGGTATGTGCTGACGCCGGGGCGGTACGTGGGGGCTGTTGAGACGGAGGAGGAGGGGGTGGAGGCTGTGGCGGAGAAGATCGCCAACCTGACGGAGGAGCTGTACGGGCTGTTTGACAGGTCGGCGGAACTGGAGGCCAAGGTTCGGGAGCAGTTGGGGAGGGTCGTATGACTGGTAGGCAGTGGCAGAACCTAAATATTGGGCAACTTGGACGGGTTGTAACGGGCTCCACCCCGCGAACTGGAGACGATGGAGCGTGGGGCGATGCGATTGATTTCGTTACCCCCACTGAGATGAGCTATTCAAATCGCGAACCATCTGAGTGCAGGAAACTGTCTGCATCGGGCATGGAGGCACTGAAACGTCGTGTCATTCCTGCCGGATCGACTCTTTTTGCGTGCATCGGATTCTCTACCGGGAAGGTTGCGCAGATCTTTCGACCTGCGATTACCAATCAGCAGGTTAATGCCCTGATCCCGAACTCATCCGTCGTGGATGAACGGTTCGCTTACTATCTCTTGCGGTGCAAATCGGCCGACATTCGAGCCATCGCCAATGGGTCAACAACGCCGATTGTGAACAAGTCGATGTTCCAGGCCGTTGAGGTCCTGTTGCCCTATAGGCAGGAGCAGGAGGCTATCGCAGACGTGCTCGGGGCACTGGATGACAAGATCGCCATCAATGAGCGCATCGCGACCACGGTGGATGAGTTGGCTGGCATTCTTTTCCGGGGGTGCGCTGAGCGGGCCCCGTGTGTGATCACTGACGTTGCTAGCATCACAATGGGACAGTCGCCCCCTGGTGAAACTTATAACGAGGTAGGGGATGGAATTCCCTTCTACCAAGGCGCCAGGGATTTCGGTATGCGCTATCCGGGGCACAGAGTGTGGTGCACCGCAGTCGCGCGCTACGCACACGAGAACGACGTACTCGTGAGTGTCCGTGCCCCTGTTGGGGAAATCAACGTGGCTGCAGAAACGTGCGGGATCGGCCGCGGTGTTGCCGCGGTGCGATCTGATCGGTATCCCCACGCACTGCTCCATGCACTCTCGTCCGATAAATCCGCGTGGCAGCCGTATGAGGCGGAGGGGACGGTCTTTGGAGCTATCAACAAGACGCAGTTCTCACAGCTAGAACTAAGTTGGCCAAGCGAGCGGCACATCGATGGCCTCGAGGCGAAGCTCAAGGCACTGGACGAACGACTCCGCCAGGCGACAGGGGAGTCTCGATCTCTCGCCGCCCTCCGTGACACCCTCCTCCCTCAGCTCATGTCCGGCCGCCTTCGCGTCAAAGACGCCGAGAAGATTGTCGAGGATCACACATGACGCACGACGGTGAGAGCCGAAGCAGAAGAAAGCAGAACCACCGGCCCCTGGAAGCCGACTGGGAGCTGCTCGCCCTGGATGAGCTCGCCGAGTTGGCCTGGCTGCCCGCCTTCGGTAACGAGTTCGCCCCCGGCTCCGGGCACCGCAAGTCGTGGGACGACCTGATCCTCTACCCCGACCTCCGCGAGGCGATCGAGCGGCTCAACCCCGAGCTGCCACCGGACGCCGTACGCGACGCCATCGCCGCCGCGGCGACCCCGGAGTCGCAGGACACGTACGAGGAGAACCGCACCGCCCACGGTTACCTGACGACCGGCATCCGCTCCGTCGTCTACACCGACGCCTTCGGTGCCGAGCACAACCCGACCATCCGCCTAGTCGACCTGACGGATCCGGACGGGAACACGTACCGCGCGCTGAACCAGGTCACAGTCGTCGACGGCGAGAAGCGGCGCCGCTTCGACATCGTTCTGTACGTCAACGGACTCCCGCTCGCCGTAGTGGAGTTGAAGCGCGCCGGCGACGAGTACGCCACGCTCCAGGATGCGCACTCCCAGGTCGCCCGGTATGTGAAGGAGTTCCCGACCGCCTTCCGTTACAACGCAGTGGTGCTGCTCTCCGACGGCGTCACGGCGAAGTACGGCACGCCCTTCACGCCGTACGAGCACTTCGCTCCTTGGAACACGGATGAGTTCGGGGCCCGCGTCACGCCGTTCGCCGTGGACGGCGAGGGGGTGGCCGATTCGGGCCAGAACCTGGCGCTGCACGGGCTGTTCACCCAGACCCGGTTTCTCTCCCTGTGCCGGTCCTTCATCAACTTCGTGCCGTCCAAGCAGATGAAGCGAATCGCTAAGCCGCACCAGTACTTCGCGGTGACCCGGGCCGCAGAGAAGGTACGCGAAGCGGCAGCCGGGAACGGGAAGGCCGGCGTCGTCTGGCACACGCAGGGTTCGGGCAAGTCCGAGGAGATGGTGCTCACCTCGGCGATGGTGATGGGCGACCCGGCCCTGCTGAACCCGACTGTTGTAGTCATCACCGACCGCAATGACCTCGACGACCAGCTGTACTCCACCTTCCTTGAGAGCGAGATCCTTCCGGGTACGCCCCTCCAGATATCGACCCGGGCCCAACTGCGGGAGGAGCTCGCGGCCAAGCGGACCGGCGGCATCCTCTTCACCACCCTGCAGAAGTTCGGCAGGACCAAGGAGGAGAAGGAGTCGGGGGCCGACCATCCACTGCTCTCCGACCGGCGCAACATCGTGGTCGTCGTCGACGAGGCCCACCGCAGCCACTACGACAACCTCGACGGCTACGCCCGCCACCTCCGCGACGCCCTCCCGCACGCCACGCTCCTCGCCTTCACTGGCACCCCGATCTCCGAGGCCGACCGCAACACCCGCCAGGTCTTCGGCGGTTACATCGACATCTACGACCTCAAGAGGGCCGCCGACGACGGCGCGACGGTCAAGGTCTTCCACGAGGGCCGGGTCATCAAGCTCGTCCTCGGCAAGGACGTCGACCCGACGGAGATCGACGAGGAGGCCGACCGCATCACCGACGGCCTCGACGACACCGAACGCCGCCGGGTCGAGACGGCCGTCGCCACGATGAATGCCATGTACGGCTTGCCGGCCCGTGTCAGGGATCTCGCCGAGGACCTGGTGGCGCACTGGGAGGAGCGGCGCGAGCGGATGCGGCCGTTTGTCGGCGTCTCCGAGAAGGGCGGGGCGGCCGGCAAGGCGATGGTCGTCTGCGCGACCCGTGAGATCTGCGTCAAGGTTTACGACGCCCTGCGCGAGCTGCGGCCGGACTGGCACAGCGACGAGCCCGCCAAGGGCGCGATGAAGATCGTCTTCTCCTCGAACTCCCGCAAGGACGAGGACCCCCTGCTCGACCACGCGCTGCCCGACGGCCAGCGCAAGGCGGTCATCAACCGCGCCAAGGATCCCGACGACGAGCTGGAGCTGCTCATCGTCAACAACATGCTGCTGACCGGCTTCGACGCCCCGCCGGTCCACACCATGTACCTGGACCGTCCGCTCAAGGGCGCCAACCTGATGCAGGCCCTCGCCCGGGTCAACCGCCGCTTTCGCGGCAAGGAGGACGGTCTGCTCGTTGGCTACGCGCCGCTGACGGAGAACCTGCAGAAGGCGATCGCCGAGTACACGGACGCCGACCAGGAGGACCGCACCCTCGGCCAGGACCTCGACCGCGCACTGGACGAGCTGCGCAACGAGTACGACATCCTCAGCGACATCCTGCGCGGCTTCAACTGGCGTGCGCGTCTTGAACAGCCGACGGCGAAGGCGTTCGTCAACGCCGCTGGCGGGGCCGCCGAGTACCTCCGGAACCCGCGTACCCCCGGAAACGACCCGGAGAAGCTCGACGACCCCCGCCAGACCGTCGGCCGGCGCTTTCGCGACCACTCCCACCGGCTGGAGCGCTTCTACGCGTTGACCGCCAGCGCCACGAACATCGGCGAGCGTTTCCCGGACCACCCGACCTGGCGTCGAGATGTCCAGTTCTTCGTCGAGGTCCGCGCCTACATGGCCAAGCTCGACGCGGCGGACCGCGAGGCGCGTGGCCTGCCCGTCGCCCGCGACGTCGAGCTGTACCTCGCCCAGCTGACCTCGTCCGTGGTCGAGACTGGCGGGATATCGGACCTGTTCGCCGAGGCCGGCCTGGAGATGGCCGACCTGACGCACCTCAACGAGGCACTCGTCGCCAAGCTCCAGGGCAGCGACACTCCCCACCTCGCGGCGGAGGCACTGCGGCGGCTCATCGAGCAGAAGATGCGCGAGGTCACGCGTCACAACATCGTCCGCCGCACGGCCTTCTCTGACCGCCTGCAGGACCTCATGATCCGGTACACGCGGCAGCAGTACACGAGTGCCGAACTCATCGCGAAGCTTGTCGAGATGGCCAAGGAAGTGGTCGAAGACGCCAGACGCGGTGAGAAGTTCGACCCGCCGTTGAACTGGCGCGAGCTCGCCTTCTACGACGCTGTGGCCGAGCACGACTCGGCGCAGGAACTCATGGGCGATGAGATCCTGGCGAGCATTGCCCGCGACCTCGTTGCGGAGGTCCAGAAGAAACTCAAGCCCGACTGGATCGCCCGCGAGCCGGTCCGCGCTGGTCTCCGTAGCGCCATCAAGCGCCTGCTGGCTCGCCACGGCTACCCGCCGGACCGTCGTGCGGAGGCGGTGAACCTGGTCCTGAAGCAGATGGAGCACTTCGCCGACGAGTGGGCCACCACCGGTATGCCGGACAGCTGAGCCGCGCGGCCGCGTTGGTGCAAGAGCAGTGAACCCACATCCCGACCGGGTCGGGGCCGAGGTCTCCCGCCTTTGGAAGACCTCGGCCGCGGCCCGGCGATCACTCTGCGAACTCCGACCACCTTCGACGGCGAGAAGCCACTTCAGGAGCGGACCATGGACAACGAGATTCAGCTGATCAGCGACGGGGATGGGCTGACAGTCATGGGGAGCGCGAAGGATGTCGAAAACTTCCTCGCTTCGGAGGGACTGCCGTCCAAGAGCCTTGGACCGCGATGGTACAAGTCCGTCTTCGCCACCGGTGCTGCAGTCGCCGAGGCAGGATCGGAGATCGCCGCCAACTCCGCTCAGTGGGTGAAGCTGACCCCGAAATCGGCGCTGCTTCTCAAGAAGTATGGCCTGAGGGAGAGCGCGAAGACGGGGCTCAGTACGGGTGTGCTGAAGGGGCAGAAGGGTCAGATCAAGGGATTCCTCGAGTTCGCGCACGCGCCCCGATCACTCCTGTCCAATCCGGCGACTCTTGCCAACGCCGGGAAGTTCATGGCGCAGGTTGCGATGCAACAGACCATGGACGAGATCACTGACTATCTCGCCGCGATCGACAAGAAGGTCGACGACGTACTGCGTGCCCAGAAGGACGCTGTGTTGGCCCGCATGATCGGAGTGGGCTTCGTAATCGAGGAGGCCATGACCATCCGAGAGAAGCGGGGGCAGGGTCGACGAGGTCACCTGGTCGAAGGTGCACGCCGCGCCGGCGACGATCGCGGAGACGCAAGCGTACGCGCTGCGTCAACTCGACGCGCTCGCGGATAACATGGAGCGTCAGACCAAGATCGGCGATCTCGCCACGATGGTCAAGGAGGCTGAGGGCATCATTCGAGAATGGCTCGCCGTTCTGGCTCGCTGTTTCCAGTTGCAGGACGCGATCGCCGTACTCGAACTCGACAGGGTGCTGGACGCGTCCCCCGATGAGCTCAACGGGCATCGCCTCGGCCTGAAGGCCGCCCGGCAGGGCCGGCTGGAGCACATCTCGCGGAGCACCGAAACTCTGCTGGCCAGGATGAACGCCGCTGCTGGCGTGGCCAACGCGAAGGTGTTGCTGCACCCGACCACATCCCCGGCTGTAGTCCAGTCGAGCAACCAGGTCGCGACCGGCGTCCATGACTTTCACGTGCGGCTCGGAATCGAGTCCGGTGGCGACTCATCTGAGGCGAGGCGATGGACGGAAGCTGCCCTGGAGGTGAGGGACAGAGCGTTGGAAAAAGGAGTAAATGGTGTTGGTGCTGCCCGAAGCCTGGGCAACGAGACCCTCGACCGGGCCAACTCGGTGAAGAACAAGCTCTCCAGTGGTATCGCCGAGCGAGCGCGTCGTCTGCGCGGGAACGACGAGCAAGGCAACAAGAAGACTGAGTGAGCGCCGACCATCCCGGGATGCCGTATGGCTGACGCACCCTCCTGCCGGCCCTGCACCAGAAGGATCACCGTCCGGCCCTGAGCTTGGGATTTCCTTAAGTGCGCGCTCAGGATTCAAGCACTTTAGGCGAGTGCACGTCGTTTGGGATTCAAGGCAGCGAGTCGGCGAGGAGGTGCGTCCGGGCCTTCGACTCACGATCCGAATGGGTAGGCGAAAAG
The DNA here is from genome assembly GCF_039532135.1 of Streptomyces axinellae. Classification (NCBI taxonomy): domain Bacteria; kingdom Bacillati; phylum Actinomycetota; class Actinomycetes; order Kitasatosporales; family Streptomycetaceae; genus Streptomyces; species Streptomyces axinellae. Next base: position 173,552 of record NZ_BAAARJ010000005.1, on the reverse strand, counting down.
CCTTGACCCAGATCAGTGGACGCTTTGCGCAGGTACTGCGTCCAGGACACCTCGACGATGCCGTCCCATGACCACCAAAGCGGCCTGGTGCGAGCCGGATCTCGTCTGCAGCGCCTACGCCGCGTCAGCTGCCTCCGTCGCATCCGCAATCTGAAGCAGCCGGGCCAACTCTTCCCGCCCGCGCCTGATCAAATCGAATGCCACCGCCGGGTCCGTGTCCGGCGGCAGCGGAGTATCGGTGAGGAGATCCGTAAAGGTGTATCTGCCGAGCAGCCACCGCTGCAGTGCGCGCCAGTCGGCACCCCGGTCAAGCGGTAAGCCGTCCGCCCACGGCAATGCCTCGTACCGGGTGCCGTCGATGCCGTTGGCGTGGAGTAGCCCGGAGCGGCGCACGAGGCACGGGAAGCAGACGCCGCAGTTGGCGATGGGAGGGCCGCCACTTCGGCGGGTTGGCGGCTTGCCGCAGCTCAAGGTGGACTCCAGGTCGGACGGGGCGAGGCCCGCATCACGTCCGGCCTTGCACACCTCGCCTTTCGTGAGCTGTGCCAAGGGGTTGACCACCTGCACCGCACTCTCAGTGTCACTCACGGCAGTCACCAAGGCGCTGAGACTGGCCAGCGTCCGCGGGTGCACGGAGCGCGTGGAGCAAGCGGCCGAACGTGCTGGTGTCAGCGGCGGTTTGAGGGCGAGTTGGCCGTTCTCGAGGATGTGGACGGTACCCACTCCGTGCGCGGTGGCCGCGCGGATCGCACCCGCCGCGTACAGCAGACCACGAGTGCGGGAGGAGGTCTCCAGCCGCGACCCGGAGCCGTCGCCCGCCGGTGTCTGGCTCATCGGTAACAGCAGCACCGGCCGTGCTCCGTCCAGTTGCTCGACAGCCTTGTACACCCGCTGCTGGAGACGCAGCAGGCCGATCTCACGGAACATCACGAGCAGCAGCGGTCGGGAGTCATCGGCGCGCGAACGGGTAGCGGCCCAGCTGAGGGAATCCAGTCCGCCGGAGAACAACGCGACTTCCGAGGCACGCGGGTCGTCGGGAGAGATCATCGCCTCCTCGACGTAGTGACCGGTGAGGGGACGGAAGTCCACGTTCCAGAGGTCCCCGGTGAGGACTTGGAGAAGCGCAGTGAGGTGGGTACGGACCGCTGCGCTTGCCCACCGCTCGTGTTCCGTGACGGGTACGGCGAGGCTGATGCGGCGGGTCCACCTGTCCCGTACTCCGGTCCGGCGTACGTACTTGTCGGCGATGAAAGCCGCCCTGGCGACGCGGAACAGGTCCTCGGCCCAGTCGGGGACGGAACCGGGCAGATAGTGCCGGCCGGTGATGCGGCGCTCCTTTTCCTGGAAGGACTCCTCGCCGATCTCCGTCCAGCGGTCGCCACGAGGTCGGTCGCTCCGAGGACCGCGCCACCACAGGAAATCGTCAGAATCGGTCACGCCGCAGCTCCCTCTTCTCCGGTGATCTCCTCGGTGATCAGGCCAAGCACCTTTCCGACCGCCCGCGGTACCAACAACTCGGCGATCTTGGGCAATGCAGCCGACGGGTCCTGCAGAGCGTCCACCACTGACTGCGCGGTATCCACGCCCTGTGCAAGGTCCGTCGCTTCGGCAGACTCCTCGCAAGGATTCGGCACCAGGTCCACTACCTTCTCCGCGACCCAGTCGGCGATCCTGCCTTCCGGATCGGCCGCGATGAGCACCGGGACCGCCAGCTTGACGTGCTCGGCGACAACGGACCTGAGGAACTCCCCCACCATGTCCGCGAAGAACACCTGGTAGAGATCGCACAGGATGTCCCAGGTGAAGCCGCCGCCGGCGCCTCCGCCCATGGCGTCGTCCAGCTCGGGATGTCTGCTCCGGACATCGCGGACCGCCGCGGCCGTCCCCCTGCGCACCGCGGCGTCGGCGAGTGTGCCGCCGTCCCCACCGACCTCCAAGACGAGACGCGCGACAAGCGCGTCCTCCGACTCCGCCCCCTCTGTAGCCAGCGACCCCAGGGCTCCGGCGAGCCGTTCACCTGCCGCGCAAGCCGTGTCGTACAACCCGAAAGCCGATCGATCGGCACGGAGCGTCTCGTGCAGGGCGCTCAGGTGGTCCGCCGCGATCTCCTCTAGCCGCTGATCCGCGTTACGTGAGTCCTCCCGCCAGCGCGCCAGCCGCCTCCCAGCGGAGCTCCACCGATCGCCGTTCGGTCCCTTCCATCGCGTGGATGTCCCCACATCGCCCCCAACGATGGTGTCCCAACCAGCCACTTCGTCCATGGCATCAGACCGGACGATCCCCAGGTAGGGCGGGACTCGGCCAGGGGCCCGCGGACCGACCAGGTGCTGAAACAGCCAGGGGTATCACCTCCCGTGATGCCTACACCCAGATACGTGACCAGTCGTAGCGCTGAGTGACAGACGCCCCGCAAGTACCGGTTCGGGGCAGGTCACGGGCTGGCAAGATTGACCCTTGCGTCGTGTGCCCTGTTGTCCGTGCTCTCTGCAGTGCGGCTCCTGACCGCGTATCAAATCAGCAACCTCCGGCCGCCCGCTCCAGACGACACCAGTCGCCTGAAGGCCGCTTGCGATCCAGGTCCGGTCACAAGTCGTCATCCGGCACACGGGCAGTCGGCGCACGGGGCGGCCACGCCAGCATGGATTCCACGGTCGTGCACGAGAACACGGTGCAGCGAAGGGTGAAGCCCATGGCCAAGCTCACGGAGGAGCAGAAGCGGCAACGAGCCGCCAACGTGCTCTGCGCTCGGCCCTCGATGGCGAAGCGGACCGGCGAGCCCGAGAACCGCGAGCCGCGCAAGCACGCTCAGGTCCGCTGGGTCGACGCCGCCGCCATCCCCGAAGAGTTCGTGGACACCACCGCCAGCGCCCTCTACAGCTACCTCGAAGGCGGACCGGAAGTCTCCCTCAACGGTTGGCGATGAATCCCAAACTTACCTGCTGCGACTCATGACGAGCCCTGGGTGGGCCCGGTAGGGGGCCTGATGTGGCGTGGTTCTTCCTTCACTCACGCCACCCAGCCATCTGAGCGAGCAGCCAGGCTGTAACGGCGCGTGCCATGCCAGAACATGTTCCCTTGAGTGCAGCGAGGACCACTCTGCAGCGCATGCTGTCAGGGGATCCGACCGCAGGCTTGGGCCCTTGCGGTGGCATAGACGGAGTCATGGTCTCTCCTCTGCTGAACTGCACCCTTGTGGTGCGGTCCCGTAGTCCACGCTCCAGGGCGAGCTGGGTGGGAGGACGCTTCATGGCAAGACTTGCCGAGAGTTGACAGACCGCCGTCGGCTACACTGTGTACCCCTGGTAGGGCCGCACAAGTCGCCGCTTCTACTGGACAGTTCTTGACACGATCTGACGGTGGGCTCTTTCTCCAGACCTTCCCTCGGCTCAGACACACATCGCGCACTGAACAACGCGCTGCACGACCTTCACCTTCGGGCGGGATACCCAAGCAGTCGAGACATCTCCAGGGCCATCAGGCTCGGCGACTACCGGACCACAGCCAGTCACGAGCGGGTCCGCTCCGCCTTCTCGCATGTGCAACTGCCCGCCTGGTCATTGGTCGAGGCGCTGGCCGAGGTTCTCGCTCCATTGGCCGGGAGCAGTGTCGTCGCAGAGGTAGGGATTCTGCGCAAGCTGTGGCAGCAAGCCCATATGCCGACGGGTGCTGTTCCTGTAACGCTAACTGAGCCTCCACTAAAACCCTCGGGTGGCGAGCCAGGGCACGCAGAATCCACTGGGACCGCAGCCGAGCCGCTCACCTTCGGCGTGGACCTGGTCCGGGCGGTGGCAGAGCAGCTAAACCAGAAGCTCACCACCCTGCCGGCGTTCCCCTTGACTGGCCAACCCTTCGATGGCGTTCCCCGCTCGCCGGGGGTCTATAGGTTGTTTTTACAAAATCGGGCAGTGTACTTCGGTAAGTCCGAGAAGGATCTCCGACGCAGCCTTGAGTCTGTTCGGCGTAAAGTATCGGGCCGCCAGAATCTGCCATCCGAGGCCGTGAGCTACCAAATGATCCCCATGGACGCCTCAACGGTCTGGCTCCCATTGGAGCGTCTGATCACTTCGGATGATATGTACCCCTGGAACTACAACGGCTTCAGCGCGAGAGACCCCGGGCGCAATCGAGACAGGACCAGGCTCAAGGAACAGCACTTCGACTTGTGCTACCCCATCGATCTCGACTGGTGTTTCCCACAGGCAATCGAGGGGACCACTCTTTCCGATCTCGTACGCGACATACGCCAGAGCCTGCCGTATGGCTTCCGTCATGCTCCTCTACCCGACCCATCGCCACCTCCTGGTAAGGACGTGACTCAAGGACAGCCGGCACGTGCCGTGTTCAGGGAGCTGGCATGGGGACCCCTCTCGGGATGGCAGATCACGGCTTTGCCTGGGTACACAATCGCTTATCCAGAGGAAAGTGCGTATCCGCAGGCAGTTGGGATGTTCCGTCGAGCCGCGCTGGAAGAACCCGAAAGCCCTGCCGAGGCTGGAGCGCCATAGGAGTGCCTGCCGCCCAACGGACCAGGCCGGTCGCGCTTCCACATGCCAGCCACGACGTGGGCGTGCTAGGCCGATCCGGAAGTGGTCAGGCGTCTGACACGCCGGGCTGATTCACACCCCTAGTTCCCTTCTCCGCTGCGACTCCGCAAAGCTCAGCGGAAAATTTAGCATCGCTCTTCTGATTCTCGCGAACGCAAAATCACTCAACGCAAGGTTCCCAGCCACCCTGAACCGATGAGGCGGCAGAGTCTCCCCAGATGCGGCCATCTGATGAAAATTTACTACCTTACCGTCAGCATGCCGCGAAGGATCCCGCACTCGTTCAATCAGGCCGAACTTCTCCAGAGCAAGATGAGCTTCATATACGTCACGAGATATGCGATATAGCGATTCACGCTCGCGCTCAGAACAGAAAACACCCTCATCTTTATGCACCCGAGGAAAACGAGCAGAAAGATGCTTTAGCACCAAGTACATCCGGATCTCCGAGTCACTCATGAGATGCACCCAGCCGTTCATGAAAAATAGCTCGGAAAGGGTGACTACCGATGGTGCAACCTCATACGCGGCGGGCACCGCATAGTCATACTTCTCGGATGCAGATGCCCCTGACTCGTGCAGCAGCATTACAGCCATTGGCTTGGAGGGCGTACCAACGTTTCTGAGCGCAAGATTTTCGGCGGCGAGTCTCGCAAATGCAGACTTAACCTGGCGAACCCTATTTCCTCGCTCTGTAATTGGATTCACCGCTTGCAGGTTACCTTTAGCTCGCGACACCACGAGATCCACCCAGGACGGGGCATCTGGCGCACCCATGGAAACCGTCAAAGGGCTCGGCCCCACAATGCCATTGCGCTTTCGACAGTGAGCCTCGAAAATCGCAATCAGATATAACTGAAGGTTCAATCCTCGGGGCGCAGAGATCCGCTGGATAGGAGGCTCGCTCCACCGGTCACCGACGATGAAGGGCGCCCGAATCTTCACGGTACGGGGTTGTACGCCGCGGGCATGTAGTTCCCCCACTGCTGTCATCGCACTCTCAAGAATCGGCTCCATCTGCTGAAGTTCCCGCAGCCGCCGGGCACGTCGCTCCGCACTCCTGGACACCCCGTTCACACCTCCGTACCCATTGGCCGCACAGGTCCACCGAGGTGACCTGCGGTGTCTTTCGTCCGCCCTAGAAACTAGATGCGGGCCAAAGGGTTGCCGAGGTACCCCTGACCCTTTGGCCGCAGCGCCGCCCCCAGGGCACCTGCATAATCTTGCGTCCGCCCTAGTGGCTTCATGCGGGCCAAAGGGTAACTGGGTAGGCCCCGTTAGGTAGTTGTCTATGCAGCACAGTGTTCATGCCGAGCAGCGAGCGGCCCCCCGGGGCAACGGGAGGCCGCTCTCACACCAAGTCCACGCATCGCACGAAGAAGGTGTCAGCATGAATGTACGCCGCCGACGAAGGAACCCCCAGAGGCCCGTCATCGCACCCTGGGTCCTCCTGAGTGGCGCCCTCGCCCTCACAACAATCCTGGCCGTCTGGCTCAGCCCGAGTTTGGGCACGCCGATCGGCGCTGGGGCTGCGGTCCTTGCTGGCGCTAGTCCTTTCCTACACGCCGCCCTTGATAGCTGTGACCTCCGCGGAAGGGCCTCTGCAGCCGACGAACAGGATGTGCAATAGCCGAGTCCCTACCTCTGGCGCTTCCGGTCCGTGGCACAGGGCTGGTCAACGGGTAGGGGGTCAACGTCAAGGGGGTTCCGGGGCCGACCGTACGTCCGTATGAGGCAGGCCGGCGGGGAGCCATCTGGGAGCCGACTCGCTCTCCGAACCCACACGAGGCAGCGCCAAACCGACCCACACCAATGCCCTGACCTGTAGAAATGCAATCCAGGCCGGTGGCGATCTTCACCGAACCTCATTCGGGACGAAGAGGTCGTGGGTTCAAATCCCGCCACCCCGACTGAAGGAACAGCAGGTCAGGGGCCTGATCCGTGAGAGCGGGTCGGGCCTCTGATGTGTTTCTGGAGATCGTTCGGAGAATTCTGGGTGAAGACCTTGGCCGGGGTTCTCAGGGACGAAGGGGCGGGATCGCCTGTCTCGTGCGACTGAGGATGTATCCAGCTACGCACCAGCGACCTTGTCTGCTGCGCGCAGTCACCATCCCCGTCCTGCGTCGCAGCGCCGCAGGGGGCCTTGACCTGTTTCCCAGAGCGGGGTCGGCTCTCCGGAGGACTTCGTCTTCATCGCTGCCAGTTGGCCGTTCAACTGCGCGTCAAGGGCGGCGCCGTTGGGCACGTGGTCGCCGTCGATGGCGTGGTCCTGGGGCGGTGGTTCGGCAGAACTCCTTGGAAGAATGTGGTTGGAGAGGGGCCGAGACTTTTGCGCCGGGCCGGGAAACGGTCTCGAAGACGGGCGCGGGGCGTGCTACTTGGCCAGTGTGTTGCACAAATTCTCGTAGCGTCCCTCCAGGGCGAGCAGTTCGCGGGTGGTGCCGGCGTTGGCCTTCTCCGTGAACTTGACGGACATGAAGCCTCGCGAGACGAGCCACTTGTTGTGCACCGGGCTGTCCCCGGTGTGCAGGCCCACGCCCCAGTCGCCGCCGCTCAGTACATGGGTGGTGCTGCCCGGTTCCGGGTATGACATGGTGCCCGTGCCCGAGAGGTCGCGCCGGATTGTCTTTCCGGTGTCGAGGTTCGTGGCGTCCATCACCAGAGGGCCGCTCACGAGGGCGAACACCGGGTTTCCCGCGTCGTCGGTCCAGGTCTTCTGCACCATGTCGACGGCGGGGAACTCCGCGTGTGTCGGGAAGGGGCACACCTCTCCGCGCGGGTAGTCGATCTCCGGCTGGGCGGGGTGGGTGACCACGGGGCCGTGCCAGCCCCGGCCTGCGGCTCTCGCGACCCTTGCGGCACCCGCGACCCTTGCGGCACCCGCGGCCCTTGCGGCACCCGCGGCCTCCGTGGTGGGTGCGGGGGGCGCGGCATTCCCGTTGGCGGGGGCGCGTGCCGGGAGCGTGGTGTCGCTGGCCGACGAGTCCCCTCCGGTGCCCGCCGCGCCGCTCGCTCCGGCCCCGGTGGTCGTCGCCGCCCCTGCGGCCACCAGCAGGAACGCCAATGCTCCGGCCCTCGCGCGGCGCCGCCGTCCGGCCGTCCACCGCCGCGCCATCGGGTCCACTGTGCTCTGTCCTGCCGTCGCGCCCATCGTGATCCTCCCTCGCTCGGCCTCGGCTCGTCCTGGCTCGTTCTGGCTCGTCCTGGCTCGTCCTGGCTCGTCCTGGCTCGTTCGTCCCGCTTTCGGGCCGCACGGCCTACGGTGGCCGGTGCGGGCCGGGCCCGGAAGACGATTCGGGTCTCGCCGAACGGTCCGGGGGCAGGCGCCCGCGAAGGCTTGGCGGCGCGGAAGGACCGGACCGGTATGCGGATTCACTTCACCGTCAGCGACCTGGCACGCACCCGTCTCGCGTCCGCCCCGAGCCCGCTGGCGGCGGCCGCGTTCAGCGACTTCCGGCTGCGGGTCAGCCCGGGGCCGCCCGCTCTGGACCTGTGGCGGCGCGCGGTGCGGCGGAACTGGACGCCGGAGCGGCCGGGGCTGTTCGGGGCGCTCGCGGTGGCCTCGCCCGCCCAGCCCCTCCCCCGCTTCCTGCGCCCGACCGAAGGACTGCCCTCGCTGGAGGAGGAGTTGGCGCGGCTGCGCGCGACGCCCCCGGGGGAGCTGCGCGCCGATCTGGCGTACGTCGCCGGCCGCCGTGCCATGCCGTCGTGGGCCCGGTACCTGGCCGAGGGGGACCGCGAAATGCTCGACCGGGTGGCCGAGTCCGTGCACTCCTACCACCGCGTGGCCGTCGCCCCCTACTGGCGTGCGATGTCCGCGGATATCGCCGTCGAACAGGTGAGGCGCGCACGGCAGTTGCGCGAGGGCGGCGTCGAACGGGTCCTGGAGTCGCTGCGTCCGGGGCTGCGCCGGCGTCCGCCCGTGCTGGAGATGGCCGGTTCCGGGGCCGGCGAGGACTACCACTTGAACGGCCGGGCCCTGCTGCTGGCGCCCGCCGCCTTCTGCGCGTACCTGCCCTGCGACCCGGCGGAGGAGCAGCCCACGCTCTACTACCAGGCCGCCGCGCATCCCCCGCCGGCCGCACTGGCCGCTGCGCCGGTCTTCCGGAGGGCCTGGTCGGCCGGGCCGGGAGCGCCGCGGTTCCGTACGGGGGCGGATCCGCGCCGTACCAGGGGCTCGCGGCGCCGCTGGGGCACAGTCGCGCCGCCGTGCTGGAGGTCATCGCGGACGGCGTGACCACGGGCCAGCTCGCGCGGCGCGTCGGCCTCTCCCCCGCTTCCGCCAGCGAGCACACCACGGTGCTGCGCAAGGCCGGGCTGGTCGCCACCCGCCGCTCGGGCCGCACCGCCCACCACTCCCTCACCGCGCTCGGCTCGGAACTGCTGTTCGGCTCCGCCGCTCCCGAGCCGCACAGGAGCGGGCCTCTCGCCCGCTGAGGTCGAACGAGGGGGCGGGGTGGTCCCGTTCGGCGCGGCGATTCTCGGCCCCGGCCGAGGAGGATCTCGGCCCCGGTTGGGGAGGACTCTCGGCCCCGGTTGGGGAAGGGGTATCCCGTGGCCCCCTCTGGGACCCATGGCTCCCCCTTCCCCTGGGGGTGCCCGGTTGAGGATTCCTGCGCGAAGGGTCCGAGAGCGGCCATACCCGCAGGAGACACGCGGCGGCCACTGCTATCGGCACAGTCAGAGCCAGTGCCGGCCCCACCGTCAGTGCCGGGTGAGTTGTCCAGGCATCCGCCCCGAGAACGCTGATCGTCGTGTGCATCCATCCATGATCAGAGGCGGGGCACGGCAGATCGATCGCGTGGGCACCACTGTTCGTGGTGGGGTTTTCCCCCGGACACTGTGGGGGCGGGCACGCGCCCGGGGAGCGGGCTGGTGGTCACGGCAGCCACCGCTTTCAGGGCGGGGGTGGGGGTGGGGGTGAGGGTGAGGCTGTCGGTGGGGGTGAGGCTGTGGGTGGAGTGCGGGGGCCGAGGCGGGTGAGGGTTGTGGCGGTGGGGGTACCTGGGGTGGCTGTGTAAAGGACCAGGCGCAGGTCGGTGGCCGGGATCAGCAGGGTGTGGCAGTCCAGTTCGAGGCGGCCCAGCTCGGGGTGGTGCAGATGCTTGCGCAGGGTTGAGAGGGGCCGTACGTCGTGTTCGCGCCAAGCGGCGGCGAAGTCCGGGCTGTGCGCGGCGAACTCGTCCGCCAGCTCGCCGAGTACGCGTTCGGACGGGTGGCGGGTGGCGGCCGTACGCAGTTCGGCGGCGGCCTGGCGGTCGAACGCGTCCTCGTCGCCCACCGGCGCCGAGCGGAGAGTGCCGCGCAGCCGGATGGCCAGCCGTACGGTGTTGCGCTCCTCGGGCGGCATCAGTCCGAAGTCGGTGATCAGCTCGACTGCCGCATCGTTCCAGGCCACGATGTCCTGCCGCGCGTCCACCAGGTAGGCGGGGATGGGGCCGAATCCATCCAGCATGCGCCGGATCCCGGCGGGTACCGGCGCCGGGCCAACGGCCGTATTGGAGTGGGGAATGGGGTGGGGGGTGGTGCTGGAAGCGGCGTGGGGAGGGGAGTTGATGCTGGGGGGCTGGGTGGCCTCGGGTGGTGGGTCCGGGGCCGCGCCTCCGCTCGGGCCCGTGGGGGTGTCGGGCGGGAGGGGGGAGTAGTGGCCTGCCAGCCGCGTCACATGTTCGCGCTCGGCGACGGTGAGCCGCAGCGCTGTACCGAGCGCGGCCAGCACCTGCGGCGACGGGTAGGGGGCGCGTCCCTGTTCCAGTCGTTCGTAGTAGCTGGTGGACACCCCGGCCAGTGCGGCCACCTCTTCGCGGCGCAGACCGGGGGTGCGGCGGGATCGGCCGGGCGGGTGGAGGGCCGTGGTCGGCATCTGATCGGGGCGGAGTGCCTCGCGCCGTCGGCGCAGGAAGTCCCCCAGTTCACCTCTGCTCACCTTGTCAGGTTGGCACAGGGCTCCCGGCTCAGCCACGGATCAGCAGTCCGGGGCTCGTACGTCCGTTCCTCGGCGCCGGGCCGACGCCCCGTCCGAGGTGGGGCCGACGCCCCCTCCGAGGTGGGCCGACACCTCGCCGGACGGCGGAGGAACGCCGTGCCACGCACTCCCGAGGAGACCTTCCGTCACCTGCTCGACCTGCCGCCTGCCGCCTGCCGCCTGCCGCCTGCCGCCTGCCAAGGACATGGCAGCCATCGCCGACTTGGGGGCCGAGGACGGAACCGCCGAATTGTCGTTCGCCATGGGTGACTCGCCACGGCGGCTGGACGGGCGGGAAGCAGTGCGCGGCTGCCGTTCCGGCTACCCGGAACGGATGGACCTCCGACCGATGCCCACGGTCACCGTCCACCGCACGGAGCGGGGGGGCACCCTCGTGGTGGAGTTCACCGCGCACGGGCGCACGGGCACACGGTGCGCTCCGGCGCGCCCCACCGGCTCGGCTACGGCACGGTGGTCACCGTCCGCGAGGAGTTGATCGCCGCTACCGGGACTACTGCAATCCGTTGGCCGTGCCTGCCTGCCGGTCGAGTTCGCCTCGGCTCTCGACGCCGTGGACGCCGGTATCGAGGCGGGCCGGGTGGACCTGGTCAGCGCGGCGGTGCTGGACCTGACCGGGCGTCCGCCCCGGACCTTCGCCGAGTTGGCCCAAGGCCACGCGGCCCTGGTGGTCGGACGGGAGCGGGAGGAACGGCTGAGTGCCGGACGAGTCACGCCGGGTCCGGGTCCGGGCGGATCAGATCGGTCCGGCCGGACAAGGACCAGCCGGACCAGGACCAGCCGGACCAGGACCGGCCGGAACCGCGGAAGCTCTGGTTCCGTCTCAGCGGCGAGGCTGATTCCGTCTCGTTGACGAAAAAGGGCGAGGGCCACCATGCTGTGCGGCACGCGGTTTCCGGGGCCGACGGCGCCCCTGGCCAGGGCTGCTCAGGGCTGCTCAGAGGGGCGACGGCTGTGCGGCGCGGCGAACGCCGCGCTGTGGCGACGGTGCCGCTCCCGGCAGTCCCGGGGTCTGGGCCCCGGGGCGCAGACCCGGCGGCCGAGCGCCCGCTTCGTCTCTCCGCGTGGGCCTTGCGGCGGCGTGCGCGTCCGTGTGCGCGTCCGCGTGCGCATCGGCCGGGTCCCGCAGCGGGATTCCGGCGCGCCTCGGCCCGGCCGCGCCGTCAAGGTCAAGGTCAACGTGAACGTCAACGTCAACGTCAACGTCACAAAAAGCGCCCTATACGACACACGACAACACACCACACGCCATAAGTCACCACAACAAGTCACCACAACATGGCACCACTTGTCACAAAACGTCGCAGCTCGGCCAACTGTGGCACGGGGAAGGGAGAGTCCTGATGAGGGAGCACCTCGGCGGGAGCACGGATGGAGCGGCGGCGGGACAGGGACAGAGGCAAGGGCAAGGAGTAGGGCAGAGGTTGCCGCGGCGGCGGGTATTGCGCATGTCCGGGATCGTGGCGGGCGCGGGGCTGGCCGCGTGGGGGCTCGCGGGGTGCGGGGACGACGACTCCGGGTCGGGCTCCGGGTCGGGCTCCGGGTCGGGGCACGAGGCGGGCGGGCGAGGGGAGAAAGAGCGCGGCGACGGGGGGCGTTCGTCCGCACCGCCGCCCGCGGGGGTCCTCGGCGCGAATTTCAATGGCGACCCGGCCACGGTGGAATTCGCCGAGTTGAAGGACATCTCAGCCACCTGGCTGCGCGGGTTCTTCCCCATGCGTGACGCCGACGAGGGGTCGATTTCCGACAAGCCGCAGATAGCGAAGCTTCTGGAGGCCAAGAAGCGGGGATTCGGCACGGTGCTGTCGCTGAAATTCCCCTACAGCCAGCAGGACATCCCCACTCCTGGCAGCCCGGCGTGGAAGACCGCGTTCGCCCGGCTGGACAAGGTGCTGCCGACCGTCCTGGACCGGGTGGACATTCTGGTGATCGGCAACGAGCCGTTCCTGGAGACCCGGAAGGATCAGCGGGACCGTCGCCTCAACCTCTTCTACGAGAAGCTCGCCCAGCGCGTCATCGACTACCGCGACAACCACTCCGCCGGGAAGACCAAGCTCTATATGGGAGCGCTCAACCACCTCGACTGGAAGGGCGGCCAGACGGGGGCGACCGCGCGCTGGATGCGCTTCGTGAAGAAGACCAAGGCCATTGACGGGGTGGACATCCATCCGCATGTGACGTCGCTGGCCGGTGCCAAGCAGTACCTCGACTATGTGCTTCCGCGCATGCGGCCCGAGCAGAAGTTCCTGGCCACCGAGTTCTCCCTCGTACTGCTCTGGAAACAGCACCTGACCGACCCGGTGTCCCCCCGGTTCGCCCGCGCCTATGAGGACGCCCAGGGGAAAAAGGTGTGGGAGGTGCTCCGTTCGGCCACCGAGGAGCCCTTCTCCCAGAAGAAATGGGACGATTTCCTTTCCATGAGTCCCTGGTTCGCGGACAACAAGAACTATCTGCGCGACCAGGTCGAGCAGTTCCGCAAGACCGGGAGGCTCGCGGTGGCCACCTACGGTGTGAGCCAGGACAAGGCGATGACTTCGGACTTCGGCGCGAAGAAGAATCCGTGGATGCTCAACAGCCTGTTCTGCCCGTACACCGTCCAGTCGGGCAAGGGCAGTCTGCCCGGGCGGAACCGGGTGTGGATCGACCAGTTCCGGGCGCTTCAGAAGTCCAGCTGACGTCACGGCGACGGCCCGCCGTGCGCCGCCCGCACCCCGGTCCGCCATCGGGCGGGGGCGCGGGCGGCCGGCGGGTCAGTCGTCCGTCTCCAAGTCGCCTTCCGTCTCCAGGTAGACCTGGCGGAGCGCGTCCAGTACCCCGGGGTCGGGCTTGGACCACATACCGCGCGATTCGGCTTCCAGCAGGCGTTCCGCGATGCCGTGGAGGGCCCAGGGGTTGGCCTGCTGGAGGAAATCGCGGTTGGTCTCGTCCAGGACGTAGGTCTCGGTGAGTTTGTCGTACATCCAGTCGGCGACCACACCTGTGGTGGCGTCGTAGCCGAAGAGGTAATCGACCGTCGCCGCGAGTTCGAAGGCGCCCTTGTAGCCGTGGCGGCGCATCGCCTCGATCCACTTGGGGTTGACGACGCGGGCACGGAAGACGCGGGAGGTCTCCTCCACCAGGGTGCGGGTGCGCACCGTCTCGGGGCGGGTGGAGTCGCCGATGTACGCCTCGGGAGCCGTGCCGCGCAGGGCGCGGACGGTGGCGACCATGCCACCGTGGTATTGGAAGTAGTCGTCGGAGTCGGCGATGTCGTGCTCGCGGGTGTCGGTGTTCTTCGCGGCCACGGTGATCCGCTTGTAGGCGGTCTCCATCTCCTCGCGGGCCGGGCGGCCGTCGAGTTCGCGGCCGTACGCGTAGCCGCCCCATACGGTGTAGACCTCGGCGAGGTCGGCGTCGGTACGCCAGTCCCGGGAGTCGATCAGCTGGAGAAGGCCCGCGCCATAAGTGCCGGGCCGGGAGCCGAAGATGCGGGTGGTGGCGCGGCGTTCGTCCCCGTGTTCGGCCAGGTCCGCCTGCGCGTGGGCCCGCACGAAGTTGCGGTCGGCGGGCTCCTCCAGGGTGGCGGCCAGGCGTACCGCGTCATCCAGCAGGCCGATGGTGTGCGGGAACGCGTCCCGGAAGAAGCCGGAGATACGGAGCGTGACATCGATACGGGGACGGCCCAACTCCTCGTACGGCACCGGCTCCAGGCCCGTCACCCGGCGTGAGGCGTCATCCCAGACGGGGCGGACGCCGAGCAGCGCCAGCGCCTCGGCCACATCGTCGCCCGCCGTGCGCATCGCACTGGTGCCCCACAGGGACAGGCCGACGGAGGTGGGCCATTCCCCGGTGTCGGTGCGGTAGCGCTCCAGGAGCGAGTCCGCCAGGGCCTGGCCGGTCTCCCAGGCGAGGCGCGAGGGGACGGCCTTGGGGTCCACGGAGTAGAAGTTGCGGCCGGTCGGCAGGACGTTGACCAGGCCGCGCAGCGGGGAGCCGGACGGCCCGGCGGGCACGAAGCCGCCGTTCAGGGCGTGGACGGTGTGGTCGAGTTCGGCCGTGGTAGCGGCCAGCCGCGGGACGACCTCCCGGGCGGCGAACTCCAGGATGGCCCGCACCTGTTCGCCCTGGCTCTCGGAGAGCGCGGCGGCATCCGGGAGCGCGGCGAGAGCCTCCGGCAGCGCGGCGGGGTCCCAGTCCGCGTCGTCCATGGTCTGGACCAGGGCGCGGGCCCGCTCCTCGACCGCGTCCGCCGTCGTACGGGTGGCCGCCGACTCGTCCAGGCCGAGCGCCTCGCGCAGTCCGGGCAGGGCCTGGCTGCCGCCCCAGATCTGGCGGGCGCGCAGGATGGCGAGGACGAGGTTGACGCGGTCCTTTCCGGCCGGGGCGTTGCCCAGGACGTGCAGGCCGTCGCGGATCTGCGCGTCCTTGACCTCGCACAGCCAGCCGTCCACGTGCAGCAGGAAGTCATCGAAGCCGTCGTCGTCCGGGCGGGCCTCCAGGCCGAGGTCGTGATCGAGCCGCGCGGCCTGGATCAGCGTCCAGATCTGGGCCCGGATGGCCGGGAGCTTGGCCGGGTCCATCGAGCTGATCTGCGCGTACTCGTCCAGGAGTTGTTCCAGGCGCGCGATGTCGCCGTACGACTCGGCGCGCGCCATCGGCGGCACGAGGTGATCGACCAGGGTGGCGTGCACCCGGCGCTTGGCCTGGGTGCCCTCGCCCGGGTCGTTGACCAGGAACGGGTAGACGAGCGGCAGGTCGCCCAGCGCGGCATCGGGCGCGCAGGCGGCAGACAGGCCCGCGTTCTTGCCGGGCAGCCACTCCAGGTTGCCGTGTTTGCCCAGGTGGACCATGGCGTCGGCGCCGAAGCCGCCCTCCGCGCGGGGCGCGGCGATCCAGCGGTAGGCGGCCAGATAGTGGTGCGAGGGCGGCAGATCGGGGTCGTGGTAGATCGCGATGGGGTTCTCGCCGAAGCCGCGCGGCGGCTGGATGAGGATCAGCAGATTGCCGCGCCGCAGGGCCGCCAGCACGATGTCGCCGTCCGGGTTGCGGCTGCGGTCCACGAACATCTCGCCGGGCGGCGGGCCCCAGTGCTCCTCTACGGATTCCCGCAGTTCCTGGGGCAGACCCCCGTACCAGCGGCGGTAGTCGGCGGCGGGGATGCGGACGGGGTTGCGGGCCAGCTGCTCCTCGGTGAGCCATTCCTGGTCGTGGCCGCCCGCCTCGATCAGGGCGCGGATCAGCTCGTCGCCGTCGCCGGAGGCCAGGCCGGGGATGTCGGCCTCGGAGCCGTCCGCCGGGCCGAAGTCGTAGCCCTCGGTACGCAGGCGGCGCAGCAGTGCTACTGCGCTGGCGGGGGTGTCGAGGCCGACCGCGTTGCCGATCCGCGAGTGCTTGGTGGGGTATGCGGACAGCACGAGCGCGAGCCGCTTGTCGGCGGCGGGAATGTGGCGCAGCCGGGCGTGCCGTACGGCGATGCCCGCGACGCGCGCCGCCCGTTCGGGGTCGGCGACGTAGGAGGGCAGCCCGTCGGCGTCGATCTCCTTGAAGGAGAACGGCACGGTGATCAGCCGCCCGTCGAACTCGGGCACCGCGATCTGGCTGGCCGCGTCCAGCGGCGAGACGCCCTCGTCGTTGCGCTCCCACTCGGTGCGCGGCGCGGTCAGGCACAGCGCCTGGATGACGGGGACGTCCAGGCCGGTGAGGGCGCCCGCGTCCCAGGACTCGTCGTCGCCGCCGGCCGACGCCTCGGCCGGTTTGGTGCCGCCCGCGGCCAGGACGGTCGTCACGATCGCGTCCACCTCGCGCAGCTGCTCGATCAGCTCGGGCTCGGGGGCGCGCAGGGAGGCGACGTACAACGGCAGCACCCGGCCGTGTGCCTGCTCGATGGCGTCGCACAGCTCGCGCACGAAGGCGGTGTTGCCGCTCATGTGGTGCGCGCGGTAGTAGAGCACGGCGACCAGCGGGGTGTCCGGCTGGGTGCCGGGCAGCGGCTGCCGCTCCAGCCGTCCCCACGAGGGGGCCTGCGCCGGGGGCTCGAACCCGTGGCCGGTCAGCAGCACCGTGTCGGACAGGAAGCGGGCCAGCTGCTCCAGGTTGGCGGGGCCGCCGTGCGCGAGGTAGGCGTGCGCCTCGGCCGCGATACCGATGGGCACGGTGGAGGCCGCCATCAGCTGTGCGTCGGGCGCCTGTTCGCCGGTGAGCACGACGACGGGGCGGCCGTCGGCGCGCAGCTGGTCGAGCCCGTCCTGCCAGGCGCGTACGCCGCCGAGCAGGCGTACGACCACCAGATCGACGCCCTCCAGCAGCGCGGGCAGCTCGTCCAGCGCGAGGCGGGAGGGGTTGGCGAACCGGTAGCCGACCGGGCCTTCGGCGGCCCGGGCGCTGAGGAGGTCGGTGTCGGAGGTGGAGAGGAGGAGGATGTGGCGGCGGTCGCCGTCCGGGCGGTCACCTTCGGGGCGGTCGCCGTTGGGGCGGTCACCTTCGGGGCGGTCGCCGTTGGGGCGGTCACCTTCGGGGCGGTCGCCGTTGGGGCGGTCACCTTCGGGGCGGTCGCCGTTGGGGCGGTCGCCCTGGTGGGGGGCGCTGTCCTGGGACGCATGCGGCATGGCGGCGTTCGGCCCTTCCTCGGGGTGTCCACGCCCCGGGTGGTCTCGGATCGGTTCCCCGGCTCCGGAGGAGCCGTCCGGCCGGAGGCCGGGGAGGAACCCAGAGCTGAGGTAAGGGAGTTCCTGGCTCACCCGGCCGCTGGGGCCGGGCTCACAGTGGCGGGACCGCGCCGGATTCACACCGGGCTTCCTCCCCTGTCGCCGTCGCCGGCGATGGCGGACCGGGCGGCCCGCCGACAAGCATCGTAAGGGTGAGGGGGCGGGGCTGGGGAGTACGGGCTCCCGGCCGGGAGCCCGCTGAGCCGCGAACGGCGAGCGGCGAACGGGCACGGCCTCGTCCGAAAGGGATGAGTATGCTCGCCGCCATGACCAGGCCCCCCACCGGCGCGTCCGACGAGGACGCGACACCGACGCGTGAGCATGTTCGCGTTGGCGAACGTGGAACGGGGGCTGAACGCGTAGGGGTCCCGGAGGCTTCGGAGGCTTCGCGGAATGCGTCGACTTCGCGGATCTCGGGCACTCCGAGGGCTCCGGAGGAGCCGCGGTCCTCGGGGGCTTCGCGCTCCTCGGGGGACGCGTGTCCCGGGGCGCTGCGGCTGCATCAGGCGGACGACGGTGCGCTCGCGCGCGTGCGCATACCCGGCGGCGTGCTCGGCGCCGGGCAGGCCGAGGCGCTGGCCGAGTGCGCGGTGCGGCTCGGGGACGGGGGTCTGCACCTGACCTCGCGGGGCAACGTGCAGGTGCGGGGGCTCCCGGCCGACTGCGGGGGCGAGCTGGCCGAACGGCTCGACGCGGTGGGGCTGCTGCCGTCGCCCGCGCACGAACGGGTGCGCAACATCGTGGCGTCGCCCTGCTCGGGGCTCGACGGGCGCGGGGTGGCGGACGTACGGCCCTGGCTGACGGAACTGGACACGCGGCTGTGCACAAGCGAAGCCGCGCGGGAGCTTTCGGGGCGCTTTCTGTTCGCGCTGGACGACGGCCGGGGCGACGTCGCCGCGCTGGGCGCTGATGTGACATTGCTCGCGGCCGACCGTGACGAGGCGCTGCTGATCGTGGGCGCAGGCGCCCTCCGGCTGGACGCCTCGGACGCGGCGCGGGCCGCGCTCGTCGCCGCCGAGGTCTTTCTGGAGACGGCGCGCGAGCACGGCGTGCGCGCCTGGCGGGTCGCCGAACTCCCGGCGGAGGGTGCGGGCCCGGCAGCTGGTACGGAGTTGCTGCGGGGGGTGGCCCGGCGGGTGCGCGGGGCGCGGGCCGCCGCCCTGCCGCCGATCGGGCCCGCCGGTGCGGGGCCGGACCCAGGTGCGGTGCTGTACGGGGGGCGCGGCGCCGTGTCCGTACTCGCTCCGCTCGGGCTGCTGTCCGCCGCGCAGTGGCGGCTGCTGGCCGGGACCGCGCTGCGGGAGGGTGCGGGCGAGCTGCGGCTGACGCCCTGGCGCGGGGTCGTCGTACCCGGGATGCGGCCCGACCGCGTGCCGGCCGCCCTGGCCGCGCTCGCCGACGCCGGACTGGTGACCGAGCCCGGTTCGCCCTGGCGGGGCGTGGGCGCGTGCACCGGGCGGCCCGGCTGCGCGCGCTCGCTGGCCGATGTACGGGCGGACGCGGTGGCCGGGCTCGGTGCCGAGGACGGGGACGGTGCCGAGGCCGGGGACGGTGCCGAGGCCGGGGACGGGCGCGGGCTTCCGTTGCTCCCGGTCTACTGGTCGGGGTGCGCCCGGCGCTGTGGCCGTCCGCCCGGCGCCCATGTGGATGCCGTCGCCGGGGAGGACGGCTACCACGTGTCCGTCGTCGGCACCGGAACCGGAACCAGCGGCAGCGGAACCGTCTCCCCCGTCCCCCTTTCCGAGCTGGCCGCTGCCGTGGCGGCGGCCCGTGCCTGCGGCAACGCCACGACCACCCCCGATATCCGACTTCAGTAAGGGCAGCGAGAAACCGTGTTCGACTACGAGAAGGACGGTGCGGCCATCTACCGCCAGTCCTTTGCCACCATCCGCGCCGAGGCGGACCTCGCGGGGCTGCCCGCCGACGTCAGCCAGGTCGCGGTCCGGATGATCCACGCCTGCGGGATGGTCGATCTCGTACGGGACCTCGCCCACACGCCGCATGTGGTCGCCCGGGCCCGCGAGGCGCTGCGCGCCGGGGCGCCGATCCTGTGCGACGTCGCCATGATCGCCAGCGGCGTGACCCGCAGGCGGCTCCCGGCCGGCAACGAGGTGGTGTGCACGCTGTCCGACCCCGCCGTGCCCGCGCTCGCCGCCGAGTTGGGCACGACCCGTACCGCCGCCGCGCTCGAACTGTGGCGCGACCGGCTCGCGGGCTCCGTCGTCGCCGTCGGCAACGCGCCCACCGCGCTCTTCCGGCTGCTGGAGATGATCGAGGCCGGGGCACCGCGGCCCGCCGCCGTGATCGGGGTGCCGGTCGGTTTCGTCGGTGCCGTGGAGTCCAAGCAGGCGCTGGCCGCACACCCGTCGGGGCTCGACCACCTGGTCGTCCACGGGCGCCGGGGCGGCAGTGCCCTGGCCGTGGCCGCGCTCAACGCGATCGCGAGTGAGGAAGAGTGACTGTGAACGGGACCGCAGCCGGAAGCGCCACCCACGACGGCGGGCCGGCCGGGAGGCTGCTCGGGGTCGGACTCGGGCCCGGGGACCCGTCGTTGATGACCCTGCGTGCCGTCCAGGCCATCGACGGCGCGGAGGTCGTCGCCTACCACAGTGCCCGGCACGGCCGTTCGATCGCGCGCTCCATCGCCGCCGCGCACCTGCGCGCCGACCACATCGAGGAGGCGCTGGTCTACCCCGTCACCACGGAGACCACCGACCACCCGGGCGGTTACCGGGGCGCGCTGGAGGAGTTCTACGCCGAGGCGGCGGAGCGGCTGGCCGCGCACCTGGACGCCGGGCGGACGGTCGCCGTGCTCGCCGAGGGCGATCCGCTGTTCTACGGCTCCTACATGCACATGCACAAGCGGCTCGCGCACCGCTACCCGACCGAGGTGATTCCCGGCGTCACCTCGGTGAGCGCTGCCGCCGCGCGGCTGGGCACCCCGCTCTCGGAGGGCGAGGAGGCGCTGACGGTGCTGCCGGGCACCCTGCCGGAGGAGGAGCTGACCGCGCGGCTCGCCTCCACCGACGCGGTGGCGGTGATGAAACTCGGCCGTACCTTCCCGAAGGTGCGGCGCGCGCTGCAGCGTTCGGGCCGGCTGGACGAGGCGCGCTATGTGGAGCGCGCCACGATGGAAGGGGAGCGCACGGGCCGGCTCGCGGAGGTGGACCCGGCCTCGGTGCCGTACTTCGCCGTGGCGGTACTGCCCAGCCGGGTGGACGCGACCCGGTTCGCCGCTCCGGACGACGAACCGGAGGCGGGCACGGACGCGGACTCGGACGCCGTCACGGACACGGACACGGACACGGACGCGGGCATCGGCGAGGTCGTCGTCGTGGGGACCGGGCCCGCCGGGCCGCTGTGGCTCACGCCCGAGACGCGGGGCGCGCTGGCGGCGGCCGACGATCTCGTGGGCTACACCACCTACGTGGACCGGGTACCGAGGCGTCCCGGGCAGCGCCGCCACGGCACCGACAACCGCGTCGAGTCCGAGCGCGCCGAGTTCGCGCTGGACCTGGCGCGGCGCGGGCGGCGGGTCGCCGTCGTCTCCGGCGGCGACCCCGGCGTCTTCGCGATGGCGACCGCCGTGGTGGAGGTCGCGGCGCAGGAGCCGTACGCGCACGTTCCGGTACGGGTGCTGCCCGGGGTGACCGCCGCGAACGCCGCCGCTGCCGCCGTGGGCGCGCCGCTCGGCCACGACTACGCCGTGCTCTCCCTCTCCGACCGCCTCAAGCCGTGGGAGGTCATCGCCGCGCGCCTGCGTGCCGCCGCCGCGGCCGATCTGGCGCTCGCGCTCTACAACCCCGGCTCGCGCAGCCGCACTTGGCAGGTCGGCAAGGCGCGCGAGGTCCTGCTCGAACACCGCGCCCCCGACACCCCCGTGGTGCTGGCCCGCGACGTCGGCGGCCCCGAGCAGCACATACGTACCGTGCCGCTGGCCGAACTCGACCCCGCGCAGGTGGACATGCGCACGCTGCTGATCGTCGGCTCGTCGCAGACGCGGCGGGTCCGGCGGGGCACGGGCGAGCAGGTCGTGTGGACCCCACGCCGCTATCCGGAGCATCCCGAACATCCGGAGGCCGAGCGTCCCTCGTGAGCGGGCCGCCCCTCGTGAGCGGGCCGGGGAGCGCCGGGAGGCGGACGCCGCCGCGGCCGGCTAGCGCGTCGTCGCCGTCAGTGCCCGGGCCAGCGGGGCCAGTCCGTCGAACTGTCCGTCGAAGGCGTCGGCGCGCGTCGGCGGGTCCCCTGCCGGGCGCCGGACGTAGGCGGTGCGCATACCGGCCGCCTGGGCCGCGCGCAGATCCCAGGCGTGGGCGGCGACCATGAGGACACGCTCCGGCGGGCATCCGGCGGTGTCGAGAGCGAGTTGGTAGATGTCCGGCGCGGGCTTGTAGGCCAGGACGGCTTCGCCGGACAGGACCTGATGCCGGCGCAGCCCGGCATGGGCGTTGAGCCGCGAGAGGGCCGGGCGGCCGGCGTTGGAGAGCCCGAGCACGGGGAACCGCCCGGCGAGGCGGTCGAGACCGGCGACGGAGTCCTCCCACGGGGGCAGGCACCGGCTCGCCGTGGCCGGCCGGGCGAGGGCCGCAGGATCGGTGAGTCCCACGCTGCCGCCCACCTGTCGTGCGGCCTCCGCGTCGATGACCTCGGACGGGGCGTAGGGGCGGTCTCCTTGCGCGATGCGCCGCTGTTCGTGCTCGACGTGCCCCTGCCAGACGGCGAGCAGTTCTTCGACGGCCGCCTCGTCGGAGACGGGCAGCGCGGCCCGGATGCCCGCCTTCAACCCGCCGGGTTCGTCAACCAGCGTGCCGAGGATGTCGAAGACGACGACGTCGATGTCGGACTCGCGCAAGACGCCGATGTCGGAATCGCGCAAGACGCCGATGTCGGAATCGCGGATGACGTCGGAGTCGGAATCGCGGATGACGGCCACGCGCGCGCTCCCCAGCACCTGACTGTTTTTTCGTCACCGGTCAAACCGGTGACGAGATTGTCAGGGGGTCGGGTGGGCGGTCAAGATGGGGGCGTGAAGTTCGCGTATGTAAGCGGCAATCCGGCTCTCGACCTGGCGGGCACCGTCGAGTTCCGGCGCAGCGGCGACCCCGTCGATGTCCTCGCCACGCCCGAAGACCTGGAGCGGTGGGTGACCCGGTGTGACGAGTTGCCCGACCGGGTCACCGTCGAACCCACGGCCTTCGACTCCGCGCTCGCGCTGCGCGAAGCCCTCTACGGCCTCGCTCTCGCCCGCGTGCACGCCCGCCCCTTCGCGCCCCGCGACCTGAAGACCGTCAACACCACGGCCGCCCACCCCACTCTCACAGTCACGCTCAGCGACGCGGGGGTACGGACGTCGGGCGACCTCCCGGCGGTCCTCTCGCACCTGGCCCGAAGCGGTATCGCCCTGCTCGCCGACCCCCACGCCCGCCTCAAGGAGTGCGGCGGCGCCACCTGCACCCGCCTCTACCTCGACCGCTCACGCGGCGCGCGCCGCACCTGGTGCGGAATGGAGGAGTGCGGCAACCGCGTCAAGTCCGCCACCTACCGCGAACGCCGCCGCACCTCGCGCCCGACGCGCGAGCGCCCGGCCCACCGTGGGTGAGCCGGGCGTTCGCCGGATTCGACCACCGTCCTAAGCGGCGAAGGCGCCACCCTTCACACCGCTCACGAATGCCATCCATGCGTCCGTCGCGAAGGAGAACGTGGGCCCTGCCGCCTGCTTGGAGTCCCGAACGGCCATCACGCCACCGCCCAGACGGGCCCCCTCAACGCAGGCTCCGCCCTGATTGTTGCTGTAGCTCGACTTGAACCATGCGGCATCCCGAAGGACCTCAGCCGTGCTGTTCATCGGTATCAATGCTCCTTGACTGCTTCCTTGATCAAGCTCAGGGACTCTTGCGGTCCGGGGGCAAGCGATTGCAGATCGCTGAACGCTTCCTCGTACTGTGCTACATCGTCCTCCCGACGACTCACCCACGCACCTGACAGGTTCTCCACGTACACGATGGGCCGCAAGGCGGCACCGCCTGGGAAGTGGAGAACGATGAAGGGTCCGTTCATCCCCGGGTGGAGCCCGAGACTGAACGGCATTACCTGTACGCGTACGTTAGGAAGCTCTGTGACCACGTCAACGATGTGACTCAGTTGGTCGCGCATCACCTTCGTCCCTCCGACAGCACGTCGAAGTACAGCCTCGTTGATGATGGCGGTGAGCTTGAGCAGCGAGCCCCTCCGGTACAGGGCCCCCTGACGGGTCATTCGCACGGAGACCAAACTATCGATCTCTTCCGCGCTCACGCCCTGATGAGTGTGCCTGTAGATCTGCCGGACGTACGCCTCGGTCTGCAACAGCCCTGGTACGAACTCTGATTCGTAGTTCTGCTGAACGCTAGCCGTCGCCTCCAACCCCAAATACGCCTTGAAACCCGGCCCGATCACAGGCCGGTACTCCGCCGACTGCCACCAGTCCCGCCGCGTCTTGGTCACCGCCGCATACCCCTGCAACATCGCCCGCTTCTCCGGCGTCGCGCCGTAGATCTCGCACAGGGCTATGACATCGGACGGCTCGACCGACGCGTTCTCGCCCGTCTCCAGACGGGTGAGCTTCGACGGGCTCCACAGGAGCTTCCGGACGACGGTGCGGCCGTTGTAGCCCGCCGCGAGGCGCAACTGGCGCAGCTCGCTGCCGAGTTGCAGGCGGCACAGTGCGGGCGTGGCCGACTCGATGTCGGTGATCATCTGCGCTGGTTCCTTCCTCCGGTGGCGCGAGGAACGTTCTGCGTGCGAGCGGGACATCACGGTGGGTCGCGAACACCCCGTTGAGCAGCGGCAATTCGCGCGGAAACCTGATCGCGCAATCCCGCCGTCTCCGTTCCAACGGTAGCCGCGCCGGTGCCACTCTGTCCTTGGTTGTTCACAGAGAGCGTTCGCGGAGTGCTGGCGCTCGGAGAGAGAAGCCCATGACGAGTTACCGATCGGCCGCGTGCGGCCTCGGCCGCCACCCGCAGTGCCGTCACGCGACGCCGCGCCAGGCACCCCCGGGAGTTCCGGTGACCTACGAGGTGTGCGACTGCGGCTGCCACCGAGGGGCGGAGGGAATCTGCATGTGGATGTACGACCGGGAGCGGACCCCGATGCCCTCGGTGCCCCAACTGCGCCTGCTGCCGTGGAGTACGGACTCGGGCAAGCCCTGCTACCTCAACGGCGAGCCCGGCTCCCCGCTCTCCTTCTACGCCGACGAGTTGGAGGACGCCCAACTGGAGGACGGGGGCCGGGCGCTGAAGCGGATCATGGAGATCCTGGACCGCGGGCCTGCCGCAGGGGACGACGAGACGACACTGGCAGTCAAGGAGGCCGCCGCCGCCCTGAGCAACGTTCTCCGCGTCGCGGACAGCAGGGGCGCCCGTCTTCCTGACCCCGACTCCGAGGACGCCGGAGCCACCTTCCTCAGCCGGTACGGCACACCCGGCGACGGCGCCCGCGACGACGAGGGCGCGGGCGCCCCGCATGCCCCGGATACTCGGCCCTGACGAGCGGCGGCCCACGCCGCCGCCCCCGCCGCCCCCGCTCAGACCAGGCGATCGACGGCCTCCTTGGCCTCCTTCAGGCCCTCGCCGGTCAGCTCCCGGTACCGCTTGATCGCCTGGATCTTCTTGTCGGAACGCGCCAGCTGGGCCACCTCGTCCAGCCACGGATCGTGTTCCTGGATGCCCAAGTGGTCGAGGATCAGGTCCACTTTGCGCTCGACGCGCGCAACACGCCGATCGGCGCGGGAGATCTTGGTCTCGATGCCGTAGACCGCTCCGTACAGGAGCAGGCCGATGCCGACGCAGCCGATGAGTATTTCCATGCGAACCGATTCAATCATCCGTACGGCGGGGCCAGGGCGTGGCCAGATTCCGGCCAGGCCCTGGACCGGTTGAGTCAGGCGAGCCAGGCGCGCCAAGCGCGCGTCAGCTGGTCAGACCGGCGCTGGTCAGCCAGATGTGTTCGCAGGTCGCGGATGCCTCTCGCAGCTTCTCGGGGGACTCTTGTGAGGCGTGGTAGAAGGTCCGCTCGATCATCCAGCACAGGGCGCGTGCCATCGCTGGGGCGTGTTCTGGTCCGGTGCCGGCCGGGAGGCCGGCCCGTTCCAGGACCGCGGTGATGGCCTCGATGAACAAGTCCGCGGTGTGACTCCACAGCTCGCCGGCCTCCGGCACCGTCAACGACAGGTCGATCGCCGTGCGCATGACCAGGCCGTGCTCGCTCCACAGCTCGACCGTGCGCCGCATGGCTTCTGCGATGGCCTGGCGGGGCTCGTCCGCCTGCGCGGTGGTTCGGGACCGCTCCCACAGATGCTCGACGGTCCGCGCCACGAGTGCCGCGACGACTTCCTGCTTGGAGCCGAAGTAGAAGTACAGGGCGCCGCGTGTGATGCCGGCGCCCTGGGCGATGTCGCCGACCGTCATGGCGCTGTAGCCCTTGTCCGCGAGCAGGGCTTCGCAGGTGTCCAGGATGGCCCGCTC
Source organism: Streptomyces axinellae (assembly GCF_039532135.1). NCBI lineage: Bacteria > Bacillati > Actinomycetota > Actinomycetes > Kitasatosporales > Streptomycetaceae > Streptomyces > Streptomyces axinellae. The sequence goes on along the minus strand of NZ_BAAARJ010000005.1, from coordinate 147,838 downwards.
CCGCAGATCGCCCTTGCGTTCGATGCTGCGTCGGCTCCGCTCGGTGTGGTGGCCGGGCATCAGAGCTGAGCGCCCTCGTCGAAGTCGGTCGTGCGGGAGAGCGTCTCCCATGCGCGGATGTCCTCGTCCACGGCCGTGCGCGCGGTGGTGACCAGTCGCAGCGCGTCCGAGCCCAGGACGAGGTGGGCCGGCGGCTGTTCGACCGAGGCGATGCGCACGACGGCCTCTCCGGCCTTGGCCGGGTTGCCGAGCTGGTTCCCGCTCGCCTTCTGCCGCGCTTCGCGGATGGGATCGAACAGCTCGTCGTAGTCGTCGACGGTCCGCGCGGCGCGTGTCATGGACCGTCCGGCCCAGTCGGTGCGGAACGAGCCGGGCTCGATCGCCGTCACGTGGATCCCGAACTGTGCGACCTCCTTGCCCAGTGCTTCGAGGATGCCTTCCAGGGCGAACTTGCTGCCGCAGTAGGCGGACATGCCGGGCACGGCCATGAGCCCGCCCATGGAGGTGACGGCCATCAGATGTCCGCGGCGGCGTCGGCGCATAGGGGGCAGCGCTGCCTGCAAGGTGGCCGCTGCCCCGAAGACGTTGATCTCGAACTGCCGCCGCATCTCGGCCAGCGGGGTTTCCTCGAAGGTGCCCTCCAGGCCGTAGCCGGCATTGGCGATGACGACATCCAGAGGACCGACGCCCTGCTCCACCTCCGTGATCACGTCCGAGACGGCGTGGTCGTCCGTCACGTCCAGGATGCGGCCGTGAGCGTGACCGGGCTCAAGCTCTTCGAAGGCCCGCCGGTCCTCCTCGGAGCGGACCGTTCCGACAACGGTGTGACCGGCGGCCAGGGCGGCCTGGGCGAAGGCACGCCCCAGGCCCGTGCTGACGCCGGTGATGAGCCAGTTCTGCCTCTGCATTGTTCCTCCAGAAAGGGTCTCGCGGGGGGGCGGGGCTGCTCCCCGCACCAGAAAGTCTACACGGTGCAGATTTTTATCTTCGCCGTGTTGATTCTGGTCCGCTCCGGCCTGTTCTGGCATGGCGTGGCCTGGCCTGGCGTCGCGGATCATGACCAAGGTGCCGACCGGCCCTGTGGGGCGTCGATCATCTGGACCGCCCCGGGCCCCTTCGGGCGTAGTCCGTCAGCGTCCGGGCCGCCTCCGCCGGGGTGGTCACCACCCGTACGCCCTCCGGGACCGGCGGGCGGCGGACGAGCACGACCGGGATGCGGGCCTCGCGGGCCGCCGCCAGCTTCGGCGCCGTGGCCGCTCCCCCGCTGTCCTTCGTCACCAGGACGTCGATACGCCGGCTGCTCAGCAGCGCGCGCTCGGCCTCCAGCGTGAACGGCCCGCGCTCCAGCAGCAGTTCCATCCGCGCCGGTACCGGTTGCCCCGGCTCCGGCGGGTCCACGGAGCGGGCGAGGAACCACAGGCCGGCCGACTCCGGGCCCGCGAACGCGGCGAGCCCCATGCGTCCGGTCGTCAGGAAGATCCGGCGCCCCAGCTGCGGCAGCAGCGCCGCCGCCGCTGTCAGGGAGTCCACCGGGTGCCAGTCGTCGCCCGGTTCCGCGACCCAGCCGGGGCGGCGCAGGGCGAGCAGGGGAACATGGGCGGTGGCCGCGGCCCGCGCGGCGTTGAAGCTGATGGTCTCGGCGAAGGGATGGGTGGCGTCGATGAGCACGTCCACGCGGTGCGCGCGCAGCCATTCCGCGAGGCCCGCCTCGCCCCCGAACCCCCCGATCCGCACCTCGCCCGGCGGCAGCCGAGGCCCGGCGACCCGCCCCGCGAGGGAGCTGGTCACGCGCGTGTCGGGCATCTCGCCGTGCAGCAGCTCGGCCAGCCGCCGGGCCTCGGTGGTGCCGCCGAGGATCAGTACGTGCACGGAAGGCGGTCCCTTCGTGGTCGAGGTATGTGCGCATGAGTGAAGTGCGCGAGCCCGCCGGCGGGCGCGGGGCCCAACTCAAGCACACCGGGCTGCGCCCCGGCTGGACGACCGGTGCCTGCGCGACGGCCGCCACCACCGCCGCCTACACCGCGCTGCTGACCGGCGACTTCCCCGACCCGGTCGGCATCACCCTGCCCAAGGGCCATACCCCCGCCTTCGCGCTCGCGAAGGAAGAGCTGAGCGCGGGGGCCGCCACGGCCGGCGTCGTCAAGGACGCGGGGGACGATCCGGACGTCACCCACGGCGCCGTCGTCCGCGCGACGGTACGGGCCCTGCCGCCCGCCTCCGGCGTGGTCTTCCGCGCGGGCCCCGGGGTCGGCACCGTCACCCGGCCGGGGCTGCCCCTGGAAGTGGGCGAGCCCGCGGTCAACCCCGTACCGCGCCAGCTGATCCGCGAGCACGTCGCGCTGGTCGCGCAGCGGTACGGGGGCAGCGGTGACGTCGAGGTCACCTTGTCCGTGGACAACGGCGAGGAGATCGCCCGCTCGACCTGGAACCCGCGCCTCGGCATCCTGGGCGGGCTGTCGATCCTCGGCACGACCGGCATCGTCGTCCCCTATTCGTGCTCGGCCTGGATCGACTCGATCCGGCGCGGGGTCGATGTCGCGCGGGCGGCCGGGCGCACCCATGTGGCCGGGTGCACAGGCTCGACGTCGGAGCGGACGGTCGTCGCCGAGTACGGGCTGCCCGAGGACGCGCTGCTGGACATGGGGGACTTCGCGGGCGCCGTACTCAAGTACGTGCGCCGCCACCCCGTCGAGCGGCTGACGGTGTGCGGCGGCTTCGCCAAGCTGTCCAAACTGGCCGCCGGCCATCTTGACCTGCACTCCCAGCGCTCCCAGGTGGACAAGGGATTCCTCGCGGCTCTCGCGCGGCGGGGCGGTGCGAATCCGTCACTGGTCAAGGGGGTGACGGAAGCCAACACCGGTCTGGCCGCGCTCCAGCTGTGCGCGGCGGCCGGGGTTCCGCTGGGCGACCTCGTGGCGGAGGCCGCCCGCGACGAGGCCCTGGCGGTGCTCCGGGGGGCTCCGGTGCGGGTGGATGTGCTCTGCATCGACCGCGCGGGGACGGTGGTGGGCCGCAGCGCGGTCCGCTAGACCGGTCGTCACCGCCGTCACCGCAGTCGCGTCGCCGTCGTCACCGCCGTCGCGTCACCGCCGCCACCGCCGTCACCCGCGACTCGCGAAAAGAAATCCGACGGCGATGTCGAGATCCTGGGACCGGCTCCGTCCCTGTAGTGAACGCGACCACAGCGCGCCCACAATGGGCCGCACCAGCGCACCTGCGAGGAGAATCATCATGGCCAAGTACCTGATGCTCAAGCACTACCGCGGCGCCCCGGCCGCGGTGAACGACGTACCGATGGCGAAGTGGACGCCGGAGGAGATCTCGGCCCACATCCAGTACATGAACGACTTCGCGGCCCGGCTGGAGCGGACCGGCGAGTTCGTCGACGCCCAGGCACTCGCCCCCGAGGGGAAGTGGGTCCGCTACGACGGCGAGGGGCGCCCGCCGGTCACCGACGGGCCGTTCGCCGAGACCAAGGACCTCATCGCCGGCTGGATGGTCATCGACGTGGACAGCCACGAGCGGGCCGTCGAGCTGGCCGGGGAACTGTCGGCGGCGCCGGGAGCGGGCGGGCGGCCGATCCACGAGTGGCTGGAGCTGCGCCCGTTCCTGACCGAGCCGCCCACCGTCACGGAGTGACCGCACCGATGTCCGAGCCGTTGGACGAGGCCCTGCTCAGGAGCCTCACCCCGAGCGTGCTCACCGTCCTCGTCCGCCGCGGAGCCGACTTCGCGGCGGCCGAGGACGCCGTGCAGGACGCGCTGCTCCAGGCGGTCCGCGACTGGCCGGCCGATCCCCCGCGGGACCCCAAGGGCTGGCTGGTCACCGTGGCCTGGCACCGGTTCCTCGACGCGACCAGGGCGGACGCCGCCCGCCGCCGCCGCGAGGACCGCCTCGAAGAGGAACCGGCCCCCGGGCCCGCGCCCGCGCTGGACGACACCCTCCAGCTCTACTTCCTGTGCGCCCACCCGTCGCTGACCCCGGCCTCCGCGGTCGCGCTCACCCTGCGCGCCGTCGGCGGGCTGACCACCCGCCAGATCGCCCAGGCATACCTGGTGCCGGAGGCGACGATGGCGCAGAGGATCAGCCGGGCCAAGCGCACCGTCTCGGGCGTGCCGTTCGGCCGGAGCGGCGATGTCGCCACCGTGCTGCGCGTCCTCTACCTGGTCTTCAACGAGGGCCACTCCGGCGACCTCGACCTCGCCGCCGAGGCCATCCGGCTCACCCGGCAGCTCGCCGCCGTGATCGACCATCCCGAAGTGGCCGGGCTGCTCGCCCTCATGCTGCTCCACCACGCCCGGCGCGCCGCCCGGACCGCACCCGACGGCAGCCTGGTGCCGCTCGCCGAACAGGACCGCGGCCGGTGGGACACCGCGCTGATCACCGAGGGCGTCGGGATTCTCCAGGCGGCCCTCGCCCGCGACCGGCTGGGCGAATTCCAGGCCCAGGCCGCCATCGCGGCACTCCACGCCGACGCGCCCACCGCCGAGGAGACCGACTGGGTGCAGATCGTCGAGTGGTACGACGAACTCACGCGCCTGACCGACAGCCCGGTCGTCCGGCTCAACCGGGCGGTGGCGGTCGGCGAGGCCGACGGGCCGCGCGCCGGGCTGGCCGCGCTCGCGGCGCTGGACCCCGCGCTGCCCCGCCACGCGGCGGTGGCCGCCTACCTCCACGAGCGCGACGGCGACCTGGCGACGGCGGCGCGGCTGTACGCCGAGGCGGCCCACAAGGCGCCCAACCTCGCCGAGCGCGACCACCTGACGCGCCAGGCCGCCCGGCTCAACGCCGCTACCGGGGCCGGCCCGACGCCGTCGGCTCGACACCGCTGACGAGGCCGCTAACGGGACCGCTAACGGGACCGCTAACGGGACCGCTCCGTGGAATAGAGGTGGCTGTCGCGGAAGCCGGCGGCGGCCAGCACCCGGCCGACCAGGATGACGGCGGTCTTGCTGATGCCCGCTGCCGTCACCTGCTGCGCGATGTCCGCGAGAGTGCCGCGCAGCACCACCTCCTCGGGCCGGCCGGCGAAGGCCACCACCGCGGCGGGGCAGTCCGCGCCGTAGTGCGGCAGAAGTTCCGCGGCCACCTCTTCGGCATACCGCGCCGCCAGGTGCAAGACCAGCAGCGCACCGCTGCGCCCCAGGGTGGCGAGGTCCTCACCGGGCGGCATGGGCGTGGCCTGGCGGGCGATACGGGTCAGCACGACCGTCTGCCCGACCGTGGGCACCGTCAGCTCCCGCTTCAGCGCGGCAGCCGCGGCGGCGAACGCCGGGACACCGGGCACCATCTCGTACGGCACGCCCGCCGCGTCCAGGCGGCGCATCTGTTCCGCGACGGCGCTGAAGACGGACGGGTCCCCCGAGTGCAGCCGGGCCACATCGTGGCCCTCACCGTGCGCCCGCACCAGTTCCGCGGTGATGGCGTCCAGGTCGAGCCGGGCGGTGTCCACGAGGCGGGCGCCGGGCGGGCAGTCGGCCAGGAGTTCGCTGGGCACCAGGCTGCCCGCGTACAGGCACACCTGGCAGGCGGCGAGCGTGCGGGCGCCGCGCACGGTGATCAGGTCGGCGGCGCCGGGGCCGGCTCCGATGAAGTACACGGTCATACGTCGTCTCCTGCCACGGGTTCGCCTTCGGCCTTGCGGACCGACCACTGCGTCACGGGCATCGCCTGGCGCCAGCCGGTGAAGCCGCCCACCGGGACGGCGTGCGCGACGGCGAGCCGCACCAGTTCCCCACCGTGGCGGCGGCACCGCTCGGCCAGCAGCGCCTCGGACTCCAGTGTGACGGTGTTGGCGACGAGCCTGCCGCCCTCCCGGAGCGCCGCCCAACAGGCGTCGAGCAGTCCGGGCGCGGTCAGGCCGCCGCCCACGAACACCGCGTCGGGCGCGGGGAGCCCGGCCAGCGCGCCTGGCGCCGTGCCGGTGACGACGCGCAGCGCGGGCACGCCGAGCCGTTCGGCGTTGCGGCCGATGCGCGCGGCCCGCGCCGGGTCGCGCTCGACGCTCACCGCGCGGCACGCGGGGTGGGTGCGCAGCCATTCGACGGCGACCGAGCCCGCGCCGCCGCCCACGTCCCACAGCAGTTCGCCGGGCGCGGGCGCCAGCGCGGCGAGGGTCGCGGCGCGCACATGGCGCTTGGTGAGCTGCCCGTCGTGCTCGTAGGCGTCGTCCGGCAGTCCGGGTACGGCGCCGAGCCGCGGCCCGGCGGCCGGGTCCCGTACGCACTCGACGGCGAGGACGTTGAGCGGATCGCCCGGCGGGTGGGGCCAGTCCTCGGCGGTGGCCTCGTAGGTGCGCTCGCGCGGGCCGCCGAGCTGTTCGAGCACCTGTACCCGGCTGGGCCCGAACCCGCGTGCGCGCAGCAGTGCGGTCACCTCGCCGGGGGTGGCGGCACCCGCGCTGAGGACCAGCAGCCGCCGCCCCTCGTGGAGCGCGGCGGCGATCCGCGCCACGGGGCGTCCGACGGTGCTGATGACGTCGATGTCCTCCTGCGGCCAGCCCAGCCGCGCACAGGCGTACGAGACGGAGGAGGGGTGCGGCAGCACCCGCGCGAGGTGTGCGCCCTCCGCGCCCAGCACCTCGGTGAGGGCGCGGCCGATGCCGTGGAAGTAGGGGTCGCCGCTGGCCAGTACGGCGATCCGGCGGCCCTCGTGCGCGGCCAGCAGCGCGGGGACGGCGGGCCGCAGCGGCGCGGGCCAGGGCACGCGCTCCCCCGCGCACACCTCGGGCAGCAGCGCCAGTTGCCGGGCGCCCCCGATGAGGACCTCGGCCTCGCGCAGCGCGGCCCGCGACGCGTCCGCGAGCCCCGCCCAGCCGTCGGCCCCGATCCCGACGAGGGCCACGTCATGACGCGGAGGCTTCACAGGATCGGCTTCACAGGATCGGCTTCACAGGCGGGACTCCGGCGGACAGCTGGCAGCGGGGGCAGCGAACGGGGCGGGGCGGGGGCGAACACAGGGACGGAAACGGTGGCGGGGACAGGTGCGGCGGCCTCGCACTCTACTGTCCGCGTGCCCGCCGCCCGGGTGAGGGGTCCGTCACCCGGGCGACGGCCCGGCCCCGCACCCCGGGGGCCACAATGGGGCGCATGGATCAGAACGCAAAGCCCGACGCCCCGATGCCCGACTGGGAGAAGCGGTTCCGGGCGCCGCGCGTCTCGCTGCCCGAGTGGGCCGAGGACGCCCCCGCCCGTTCGCTGTTCGTCTCGAACGCGACGGGCACGTTCGAGCTGTACGCCTGGGACCGCGCGACCGGCGGGCAGCGGCAGGTCACCGACCGGCCGAACGGCACCACCGACGGCGCTGTGACCCCGGACGGCCAGTGGATCTGGTGGTTCTCGGACACCGACGGGGACGAGTTCGGGGTGTGGATGCGCCAGCCCTTCGGCGGCGGCGAGGACACCCCGGCGGCGGCCGGGCTGGCCCCCTCCTACCCGGCGGGTCTGGCCATGGGCCGGGACGGCACGGTGGTCGTCGGCCGCTCCACGGACGAGGAGGGCTCGACCGTCCACGTGGTGCGCCCCGGCGCCGGGTCCGCGGCGCCCACCGAGATCTACCGGCACCCGGAGTCGGCCGGCGTGGGCGACCTCTCGCACGACGGCTCGCTGCTGGTGATCGAGCACACCGAGCACGGCGACGCCATGCACTCCGCGCTGCGCGTCATGCGCACCGACGGCTCGGCGGTCGCCGAGTTGGACGACAGCGAGGGCGGCACCAAGGAGCTGGGCCTGACCGTGCTGGGCTTCGCCCCGGTGGACGGGGACGCCCGGCTGCTGGTCGGCCACCAGCGGCGCGGCCGGTGGGAGCCGATGATCTGGGACCCGCTCTCGGGCAGCACGCGGGAGCTGGATCTGGGGCTGCCGGGAGATGTGTCGGCCGAGTGGTATCCGGACGCGAGCGGGCTGCTGGTCGTCCACAGCCACCAGGCGCGCGACGAACTGTTCCGCTACGACCTGGCATCCGGCGAGCGCACCCGTGTCGAGACCCCGGCGGGCTCGGTGATGGGCGCGACGGCCCGCCCCGACGGCACGGTGGAGTTCCTGTGGTCCTCGGCGGCGCAGCCGCCCCAGGTCCGCTCGACGACGGGCGCGACCGTGCTGGACCCGCCGGGCATGAAGGCGCCGGACTCGGTGCCGGTGGAGGACGCCTGGGTGGAGGGCCCTGGCGGGAGGATCCACGCGCTGGTGCAGAAGCCGGCGGGCGAGGGGCCGTTCCCCACCGTCTTCGAGGTGCACGGCGGCCCCACCCATCACGACAGCGACTCCTTCGCGGGCCAGCCCGCCGCCTGGGTGGACCACGGTTTCGCCGTCGTACGGGTCAACTACCGCGGCTCGACCGGCTACGGCCGCGCCTGGACGGACGCGCTCAAGCACCGGGTCGGCCTGATCGAGCTGGAGGACATCGACGCGGTACGCGAGTGGGCCGTCGGCTCCGGCCTGGCCGACCCGGACCGGCTGGTGCTGGCGGGCGGCTCGTGGGGCGGATACCTCACGCTGCTGGGCCTCGGTACCCAGCCCGAGGCGTGGGCGCTGGGCCTGGCGGCGGTGCCGGTCGCGGACTATGTCACGGCCTACCACGACGAGATGGAGGCCCTGAAGTCGATGGACCGGACCCTGCTGGGCGGCACCCCCGAGGAGGTGCCGGAGCGCTTCGAGGCGTCCTCACCGCTCACCTACGTGGACAAGGTGCGCGCCCCCGTCTACATCTCCGCCGGGGTCAACGACCCGCGCTGCCCGATCCGTCAGGTCGAGAACTACGTGAACCGGCTCGTGGAGCGGGATCACCCGCACGAGGTCTACCGCTACGACGCCGGGCACGGCTCGCTCGTCGTGGAGGAGCGCATCAAGCAGGTCAGGCTGGAGATCGATTTCGCGCTGCGTCATCTGCCGCGTCCCGCACCGGGGCAGGGTCCGGCTCTTCCGGCACGTCCTCAGTGAGTTCTGCCTGACCGTCCGGAGCGAGGTCCGGTTCCGGAAGGAGGCCGAGGGCCGTGTCGCGGGCGATCTCGGCCTCTCTGCGGAAGAAGCGGAACCACATGAAGACCACGAATCCGGCGAAGACGAACCACTGCGCCGTGTAGCCGAGGTTCTGGAAAGCCTTCATGTCGAGGCCGGTGCCCGCGGGCGCGACCGGCGGCACCGGCCTCAGCGGTTTGTCGGTGTGCTGCTCGGTGAGCCACGCGTCCTGCACCCCGTAGGGGACGACGTTGACGAGGGCCGCCGCGCTGATGAAGCCGAGCTGCCCGTCGGGCAGTCCGCCGGTGGCGCCCTCGGCCGCGTCGTTCTGCGCCTCGGACGCCTGGAGCACTCCCGTGACGTCGATCTCGCCCTTGGGCGCCGGCGGCACCTTCGCCGGGTCGGCGCTGCCGGGCAGCCAGCCGCGCACGACGGGCAGCGCCTTCGCGCTCTTGCCCTGCTTCCCGCCCGGGGCGTCGGCGTCGGGACGCAGCAGGGACAGGACGTAGAAACCCTTCTCGTCCTTGACCGTGCGGCCGGGCACCAGCAGGGGGTGTGCGGTGTCGAAGCGCCCGGTGACCTTCGCGGTGCGCCCCACCGTGTCCTCGGTCAGGGGCAGCAGCTCGGCCAGCGGGCTCGCCCTGGCGTCAGCGCCCGCGCTCGTCTGCTCCTTGTGCTGCTGATGGCTCTCCACCCGGGCATCGAACCGGCTGAGCTGCCAGCTCCCCATCAGCAGACAGACCGGAATCGCCAGTACGGCGAAGACGTTGATCCCCCACCACCGCGGGGTGAGCAGAAACCGGTACACGCCCCCACGGTACGTGCAGCCCGGGACAGGCCCGACGTCCGGGGTCCGCCCGGCGGCTCACCGGCCGGGACCCCTCCGCGAAAAGCTCACCGGTTCAGGGGGTGACGTTTTCCAAGCACCTCCCGGGAGCCCGTGCGCTCAGCCCGCGGGATCATCCGGTCAGCCCGCCGGGATGATGCCCGTGCGGTAGACCGTGCCGCCGCAGCCGCCCTCGACCTTGGTATCGGCTATTGCCGGCGAGCCGCCCTCGGGCGTGTGGGTGAGCACCACGCTGGTGTCGCCGGACGGGTCGCCCGAGCCGCCCTCGCCGGGGCTGCCGCCCGCGCCGCCCCCGCCGTTGTCCCCGCCGCCGCTGTCCCCGCCGCTGTCGCCACCGGCGGTGGGCGTGGTCGCCCCGCTGTCGTTCTGCGCGCTGGTGGCGGGCGGGCCGGTGCTGCAGCCGTCGCTGGGCACGTACGCGAACTTCACCACGTAGGCGGCGCCCGGCTTGAGCACCACCTCGTTGCTGGCGATCGCGGGGTCGCCGAGCCCCGGCGCGGGGTCACCCGAGATGTGGTCCGCGACGGTGACGCGCGCCCGCTCGGTGCCCTGCACGGAGGCGCCGATCATCCCCTCGCCCTCCACCGTGCAGGCGTCCGAAGAGGTGTTGGCGACGCGGAAGCTGCCGTAGATCTTGCCCTGGCTGTCGGGCGAACCGGCCTGGGCCGACGCCTGCCCGAGCTGATCGCGCCCGCAGGAGGGCGCGCTGGCGGTGAGCGAGTCATCGGGACGCGCGCTGTCGGCGCCGGGCCCGCCAGTAGGCGCCGGGTCGGCACCGCCGTCCCCGTCACCCTCCTTGTCCTTGCCCTCGCCCTTGCCGCCCTTGTCCTTGCCCTCGCCCTTGCCCGCGTCGGCACCGGAGTCGCCGTCCGGCCCGTGGGTCTGACCGTGGCTGCTGGAGGCGGTCAGCGGATGCTCGTCGTCACCGACGCCCGGCACCACGCCGCCGAGGAAGAGCACCGGCACGCCGACAGCGACGACGAGCACGGCCGCCGCCGCGCCGACCAGCGCCTGCCGGCGGTGCGCCCGGCGCGCGGGAACGGCCCGTTGCAGGTGGTCGAGCGAGTCGGGGGACGGCTCAAGATCACGCACGCTGTTGCGCAGCAGCTCCCGAAGGGTCTCCTCCGCGGAGTCCATGCCGGCACCGGCTCCGGCTCCCTCTTCGGCTCCGGCACCGGACTCGGCTCCGGCACCGTCTTCGGCTCCGGCACCCGCCTCGGCTTCGGGCTCGTGGCTCACGGCTCGCTCACCGCGCACTTCCGACCCGTCGTCCCACTCGTCCCGCTCGTCCCGCTCGTCCCGCTCGTCACCGCGGGGGCGGTTCAGGCCCTCACTCATGACGCGGCCTCCATGGCTGTGCGCAGGGCGGCGATACCCCGCGACCCGTACGCCTTCACGGAGCCGAGCGAGAGCCCGAGCACCTTGGCCACCTGCGCCTCGGTCATGTCGGCGAAATAGCGCAGCACCAGGACTTCCCGCTGGCGCCGCTGCAGGCCGCGCATCGCCTGGATCAACTGATCACGTTCAAGCTGTTCATAGGCCCCCTCCTCGGCGCTCGCCATGTCGGGCATCGGCTTGGAGAGCAGCTTCAGCCCGAGGATGCGGCGGCGCAGCGCGGAGCGGGAGAGGTTCACGACCGTCTGCCGAAGGTAGGCGAGGGTCTTCTCGGGGTCGCGTACGCGCTTGCGTGCCGAGTGGACGCGGATGAACGCCTCCTGCACGACGTCCTCGCAGGAAGCCGTGTCGTCCAGCAGCAGCGCCGCGAGCCCGAGCAGGGACTTGTAGTGGGCGCGATAGGTCTCGGTCAGGTGGTCAACTGTGGTGCCCGCTGCCATCGCGTCGTCAGTGTCCCCGTGCTGTCCGGGCAGGCGTGCGGGCCGGGCGGCAGGCCAGGGCGCGATCACAGGCATGCCTCCGGCGCTGCCGCCGGGGCCGCCAGGGGCCGTTGCGATTCCGAGTACCTCTGCCACACCTGTTTGACACGTTTCCCCCCGTCAGGGTTGTACGCGAAAGGCGATGTGCCAGGTAACACGTCATATGCCTTCACACATACCAGCTTTCGGCTTTCTCAGCGCCCCGTTCACCAGGCCCGGGTCCGGCCGCGCCCCCGCGCGCGCGAAGCCTGGTGGCCGACAAAAGACGCTCCCCGTCGGCCTGCCGGTTGCAGGGACGGGGAGCGAAATTGTCCGTCGGCGGACACCCCTCTGGCCAGAGGTCGAGCCCCACAGGATCCCCCGGAAACACACACCCGCTTCACGGCAAGCACACATCCGCTACACCGCGAACGCGGCAACGGAGTGCGGGGCTCCCGGCATCAGCGGGGAGCCCCGCACCAGCAGGAGACCTGCTATCAGGTATCAGCAGCGGGACGGGGCGCGCCGCCGCGTCAGCGCCCCGTGCCCCCGTACACGACCGCCTCGTCCGTCTCGCTGTCCAGGCCGAAGGCCGTGTGCACCGCGCGGACCGCGTCGTTGACGGCCTCCTCGCGCGTCACCACCGAGATCCGGATCTCCGAGGTGGAGATCAGCTCGATGTTGACCCCCGCGTTGGACAGCGCCTCGAAGAACGACGCGGTGACGCCGGGGTTGGTCTTCATCCCCGCGCCGACCAGCGAGATCTTGGCGATCTGGTCGTCGTAGCGCAGCGAGTCGTAGCCGATGGCGCCCTGTGCCTTCTCCAGCGCGCCGATGGCCTTCTTGCCCTCGGACTTGGGCAGCGTGAAGGAGATGTCGGTCAGCCCGGTGGAGGCGGCGGACACGTTCTGGACGACCATGTCGATGTTGACCTCGGAGTCCGCGATCACGCGGAAGATCGCCGCGGCCTCGCCCGGCTTGTCCGGCACTCCGACGACCGTGACCTTCGCCTCGGAGGTGTCGTGCGCGACACCCGAGATGATCGCCTGCTCCATCGACTCTTCCCCTTGCCCGTCCGGCTGCTCGTTGCTGACCCACGTGCCCTTCAGGCCGGAGAAGGAGGACCGCACGTGGATTGGGATGTTGTAGCGGCGCGCGTACTCCACGCACCGGTGCAGCAGCACCTTGGAGCCGGAGCTGGCCAGCTCCAGCATGTCCTCGAAGGAGATCCGGTCGATCTTCTTCGCCTTCTTCACGACCCGGGGGTCGGCGGTGAAGACGCCATCGACGTCCGTGTAGATCTCACAGACCTCGGCGTCCAGCGCCGCCGCCAGCGCGACAGCCGTGGTGTCGGACCCGCCGCGGCCCAGCGTGGTGATGTCCTTGCTGTCCTGGGAGACACCCTGGAACCCGGCGACGATGGCGATGTTGCCCTCGTCCACGGAGCTCTTGATACGGCCCGGAGTGACATCGATGATCCGCGCCTTGTTGTGCGCGGAGTCGGTGATCAGCCCGGCCTGGCTGCCGGTGAACGACTGCGCCTCGTGGCCGAGGGATTTGATCGCCATCGCCAGCAGGGCCATGGAGATCCGCTCTCCGGCGGTCAGCAGCATGTCGAACTCGCGCCCGGAGGCGACCGGAGACACCTCTGAGGCAAGATCGATCAGCTCGTCCGTCGTGTCACCCATCGCCGAAACCACCACGACAACCTGCTTGCCGTTCTTCTTGGCTTCGACGATTCGCTTGGCAACGCGCTTGATGCCCTCGGCATCGGCAACGGAGGAGCCGCCGTACTTCTGCACGACAAGGCCCACGTGTGCTCGCTCCTCGAATCATTCCCCGGGACCCCTGCGCTCCGCGCGACGCTGCCCGGAAGGGCGGGATCCACTGATCGGCTCAGTGTAACGACCGGACGGGTCCCGCACCCGCCCAGCGAACCCCCTGCCCGCCGCACCGCCCCCCACACGGGAACGTGACCGTGCTCACGTGGACGGGGCCGCCAGAGGCGCGTACGCCGCACGGCGGGGAGCCGTTCGGGGCCCCACGTCTTGCAGCGTCACCCGTAACCGCCTCTCGTCGCTGTGGCCGCCCATGACGGCACGTGCCGTCGGCACGTGCCGTCGAAACGTCAATCAGTCCGGACAACTCGGCACAACGGCGCACGAATCATCGAATGCGCCCCTCGGATTCCGCGCACGCCGCCCCCCCCTCGGGGGCCCGAGGGGGGGGCGGGGCGACGGTCGCTGGAGCATGTACATCGGCACGGGCCGGCGGCCCCCTGGTACAACGACGCCACGCTCGGCAACTGCCCCTGAAGCGGGGACGTCCGGCAGGGGAAAGCAGGGGCGTCAGGCCGACGGGTCGGACAAGGCGGCGAGGCAGGTCGGACAGGCCGCACAGGCGGGTCAGGCGTTCTTGAGGCCCAGCGGGGCGGCGATCTCGGCGGCCATGACCGCGCCCGCCGCGTTCTCCAGGTCGCCGTCGTCCGTGGCGTCGCTGTCCGTGTCCAGCCCGTCCAGTTCGCCCAGGGGGGTGTCGAGGCGGACGTGGGCCACCAGGGACTGGAGGGCGCGCAGCGCGGCGGAGGCGGTCGGGCCCCAGTTCGAGAGGTAGGAGAACTGCCACCACCACAGGGCCTCGCTCACCCGCCCCGCGCGGTAGTGGGCCATGCCGTGCCGCAGGTCGGTGACCACATCGGAGATGTCGTCGGAGATCCTGCAGGCGACCGGCGCCGAGCGCGGCACGTACGGGTCGAAGACCTCGGAGTAGACATCGACCGGGTCCAGCAGCGCGGCGAGGCGCTCGCGCAGTTCGTCCACGTCCGGCTCGGGGCCCACGTCGGGCTCGTAGCGCTCGTCGGGAACGATGTCCTCATGCGCGCCGAGCCGGCCGCCGGCGAGGAGGAGTTGCGAGACCTCCAGCAGGAGGTAGGGCACGGCGCTGTCGGGGTCGTCGCCCTTGGCGACCTCGGTGACCGAGACGATGAAGCTCTCGACCTGGTCGCTGATCTGGACGGCGAAATCGTCGGGGTCGTTCGTGATGGCGTTCAGCGTCGCATCGGACATCGGGCAACCTTCTCCCCTTGAGGGCCCCGCGGCGTCGGACGCTGACGCGTCGGCGCTTGGTCATGGGCGTCGTGCGTGTGCGTATGCGTGAGCGCGTGCGTACGCGTGTGCGTGTGCGTGTGCGCGCGCATGCGGCGGCTCCCCCGCCGCGCGTCACATCTCCGGGTGTTACGCGTCCAGGTGTTCCGTGCCCGGACGTTACGCACCCGAGCGCCCGACATCCAGACGTCGGACTGCAGGACACCAGAGATTCGCATGTCGGATACCTGAACGCCAGGAGTTGACGGGCCGCCAGGCGGCCCCGGGGCGTCAGACATCCAGGAGCCGCCTTCCTTCGAAGGCCCGCCCCAAGGTGACCTCGTCCGCGTACTCCAGGTCGCCTCCGACGGGCAGCCCGCTGGCCAGCCGCGTCACCTTCAGACCCATCGCGGAGACCAGCCGGGCGAGATACGTGGCCGTCGCCTCGCCCTCCAGGTTGGGGTCCGTCGCGAGGATCAGTTCGGTGACCGCGCCATCTGCCAGGCGGGTCAGCAGTTCTCTGATCCGCAGATCGTCGGGGCCGACGCCCTCGATGGGACTGATCGCTCCGCCGAGCACGTGGTACCGGCCCCGGAACTCACGGGTCCGCTCGATCGCGACGACGTCCTTCGGCTCCTCGACCACGCAGATCACAGCCGGGTCGCGGCGCGGGTCGAGGCAGACCCTGCACTGCTCCTCCTGCGCGACGTTGCCGCACACCGCGCAGAACCTGACCTTCTCCTTGACCTCGGTCAGCGCGTGCGCGAGACGGCGCACATCGACCGGTTCGGCCTGGAGGATGTGGAAAGCGATCCGCTGCGCGCTCTTGGGACCGACGCCGGGCAGCCTGCCCAGTTCGTCGATGAGGTCCTGGACCACGCCTTCGTACACGGATGCGCTCCTGCTCTTTCTGGGACGGTGCTCTCCGTACGGTAGTTGCCCGTACGGGGCCCTGGTAGCCGCCTGAAGAAAGCGCCCCCGGAGCGCCCCCGCACAACGCCCCGGCCGACGACCCCAGCGGCGGCGCGGACGCCCCGGCGGATCGGACGGCCCTGGCGGATCGGACGGCCCTGGCGGATCGAACGGCCCTGGCGACCCGGACAGACGGCGCGACCGGGCCGGGGCCGCGACCGGAGCGGGCGGCGCGACCGGGGCGGCGGCCACGTGAAGAGCCGGGTGGATGGCCGGGCCGACCGGGGTGGTGGCCGGGCCGACCAGGGGTGGCCGATGCGGACCGGCGCGGGGCGCGCGCTGTCAGAAGGGGAGCCCCGGCATGCCGCCGCCGCCGAGCCCCTGGGCGAGCGGGCCGAGCTTCTCCTGCTGAAGCTCCTGGGCAGCGCTGTTCGCGTCGCGGACGGCCGCCAGCACCAGGTCGGCGAGCGTCTCGGTGTCCTCCGGGTCCACGGCCTTCGGGTCGATGACCAGGCCCTTGAGCTCGCCCCCGCCGGTCACGGTCGCCTTCACCAGGCCGCCGCCCGCGGAGCCCTCGACGGGTGTCTCGGCCAGCTCCTGCTGCGCCGCGGCCAGGTCCTGCTGCATCTTCTGTGCCTGCTGCAGCAGCTGCTGCATGTCGGGCTGCCCACCACCGGGAATCACGGCATCGCTCCTGGCTAGTTCGACGACATTACGGACCTACGAGCCTACGTGTTCCCCGCCTGCCCCAGGGTCCGGCCCCAGACCCGCCAGGATCCGCCAGGCCCGGCCCCAGGGTCCGGCCCCGGCAGGGCACGAGGGACCGGGGCCGGGGCCGGGGCCGAAGGATCGGGGCCGGGGCCGGGGCCGAAGGATCGGGGCCGAAGGACCGGGGCCGGGAGCGCGGGGCGGGAGCGCGGGGCGGGTCACTCGTGCTGGAACTCCTCTATGACCGTCGCACCCAGCTCGCGGACGATGAGGTCGTGGCCGGAGAGCGCGGACTCGTCGAGATCGGGGTCGTCCTCGGCGGGCATGTCGTCCTCCAGCCCCATGCCGGGCGGCGTCGGCCGGGCTCCCGTACCAGGGCCCGCCCCGTGCGAGGACGCGGCGGACGAGGGGCCCGACGACGGACCGGGGACCGCCGCCGACGGCACGGTGGCGGAAGCGGCAGCCGACCCCGACCCCGATCCCAACCCCGCTCCCTGGGCCGAACCCGGGGCGCCCGGGGACGGGGCCGGGGGCTGAGCCGGGGAGGGTGCCGCGTGGCCGGGCTGGGCCCCGCCCGGCGAGGCCGGGCCGTTGCCGGACGTGCCCGCTCCGTGGGCCGGAGCGGAGGGCGCGGACGCCCCCCACTGCTGCGCCGGCTGTGCCCCGGGCGCGGGAGCGGTCATCGCCCCGCGCACGCCGCCACCGCCACCACCACCGGGGCCCGGGGTGCCGAACGCGCCCCCACTGCTCCCGCTGCTCCCGGTGTTCCCGAAGCCCCCGGTGCTCCCGGGCCCGCTAGGGCCCGCCGGACCACCGCCCCCGGCAGCGCCTCCGGACGCACCGCCCGAGGGATCGACGATGGCCTCGACCTGCCACTGGACGCCCAGCGAGTCACTGAGCGCCTGGCGCAGCACCTCGTCGCTGCCGCCGTTGGCGAAGCTGTCCCGCGCGCCCGCGTTCGGGAATCCGACCTGGAGCGTCTTGCCGTCGAACCCCACGACCTGCGCGTTCTGACTGAGCAGGATCCAGGTGAAGCGGCGCCGGTTCTTGACCGCCTCCAGAATCTGCGGCCACATCTGCCGGATCTGCGCCGGGTCACCCCCGGAACCGGAAGCTCCGGAAGCAACCGGAGCCGCGGGCGCCGCAGGAGCGGGAGCGGCCGGTACGGAGGAGCCGGGCGCGGGAGACGAGGCGGAGGGGGACGCGGCAGAGGGGGACGACGAGGACGGAGCGGACGGGGCCGCGGAAGCATCCGGCCAGGCCCCCGGCCGCCGCCCGTCCCCGGACTCCCCGGCACCGCCGCCCGCGCCGCTACCGGGCGCCGCAGCCCCCGGCCAGGCACCGGGCCGCCGCTCCGCCGCAGGCGCGGACGGGGTCACAGGCGCGGGCGCGCTCTCGTGCGGGGGCTCGCCGGGGGCCGTGCCCGGAGCACCCGGACCGAAATCACCGGCAGCCGGCGCGGCAACACCCGGCGGCACGGACGCGTCGCCCCCCTCGGCGCCGGGCCCGGGCGGGGACGCGTAACCGGCCCCGGGGACGGAGCCAGGCCCGGAACCGGAACCAGAAACGGAACCGGCAGCCGCCGCCCCCCCGACACCGAGGCCGCCCCCTGCCCCGACACCAGCACCAGCACCAGAAACCGCACCCGCACCCGCACCCGCGCCCGCACCGAGGGCGACCCCCCGCTCCAGCCGGTCCAGCCGCGCCTGTACCGACCGTTCGTCCCCGTAGGTGGCGGGCAGCAGTACCCGGGCGCAGATCAGCTCGAGCTGCAACCGGGGCGAGGTGGCGCCGCGCATCTCCGTCAGCCCGGTGTTCACCAGGTCGGCGGCGCGGCTCAACTCGGCGGCGCCGAACACCTCGGCCTGGGCCCGCATCCGCTCCAGGACATCGCCGGGAGCGTCGATCATCGTCTTCTCCACGGCATCCGGCACGGCCGCCAGGATGACCAGGTCCCGCAGTCGCTCCAGCAGATCGGCGACGAAGCGGCGCGGATCGTGCCCGCCCTCGATCACCCGGTCCACGATCTCGAAGGCGCGGGCGCCGTCCCCCGCGGCGAAGGCGTCCACGACATCGTCCAGCAGCGCGCTGTCCGTGTATCCGAGCAGCGCGGTGGCCATGGCGTACGTCACGCCCTCCTCGCCGGCACCGGCGAGGAGCTGGTCCATGACGGACATCGAGTCGCGGACGGATCCCGCACCGGCCCGAACGGCCAGCGGCAGCACCGTTTCCTCGACCGGAATCGCCTCGCGCTCACACACTTCGGCCAGGTGGTCACGCAACGTCCCCGGAGGTACAAGCCGGAACGGATAGTGATGGGTGCGCGACCGGATGGTCCCGATGACCTTCTCGGGCTCCGTCGTCGCGAAGATGAACTTCAAATGCTCCGGCGGCTCTTCGACGACCTTCAGCAGCGCGTTGAAGCCGGCGGGCGTCACCATGTGCGCCTCATCGACGATGTAGATCTTGTAACGACTGGAGGCGGGCCCGAAGAATGCCTTCTCGCGCAGCTCACGGGCATCGTCCACGCCACCGTGCGAGGCGGCGTCGATCTCGATCACATCGAGCGAACCGGGCCCGTTCCGCGCCAGGTCACGGCACGACTGGCACTCGCCACAGGGAGTGGGCGTCGGCCCCTGCTCACAGTTGAGACAGCGGGCCAGGATGCGCGCACTGGTCGTCTTCCCACAGCCGCGCGGGCCGCTGAAGAGATACGCGTGGTTGACACGGTTGTTGCGCAGCGCCTGCTGCAGCGGGTCGGTCACATGCTCTTGCCCGATGACCTCGGCGAAGGTCTCGGGGCGATAGCGGCGGTACAGGGCGAGGGACGACACACCCCCGACGATATAGGCGCCCACCGACAACCGACTCCCAAGTGGCCCCACTCACACCAACGCCCCGGAAACCCACCCCGGAACCACTCCGCGCGCCCCCGGCACCCACCCACACCCCACCGGCACCGTCCGGGCCCAGCCCGCCCCCGGAAACGCGAACGCCCCCCACGCACCCGCCAGAGCCGACCTACCCTTGCTGCCTTCCGGCCCTGGGGGAGTTCAGTCAGATAGCGCCACGTGAGGGGCTGCGCCCACAGTACCCGATCCCCGGCAGCGGACACGAGTTCGCGAGCACTCCTCTGGGTCTTGTACAGTTTGCGGCGGAGGATTCGCCTAGTGGCCTAGGGCGCACGCTTGGAAAGCGTGTTGGGGGCAACCCCTCACGAGTTCGAATCTCGTATCCTCCGCCCAGCCTCACCGGGCTGAACGAAGGCCCCGACCGGTTCGCCGGTCGGGGCCTTCGTCGCTCCTGGGGCCGGTCGGCGTCGGGGCCGCGACAGCCCTCCGCCGGGTTCCGGGGCCGCACCGCCTCCTATCCTCGCCGGGTGAGAACCACCAGGCGCACCGGCCAACTTGAACAAAACGGTCAACTCGGGCGCGCGCTGTGTTCCCGGGCGCTCGTGCCCCGCGGGGACGGGGGTATCGCGCAGAGCCTGCCTGTCCCGCCCGTACCGCGCTCGCCCCGGCTGCCGCCGCGTGCCGCGGACCTGGCGCTGACGGGGATCGCGCTGCTGCTCGCGGTGTGGATCAGTGTGCAGAACCCGTCCATGGGGCCGGCCGCTCCGTGGGCGAATCCACTGTTGGCCGCCGTGAGTGCGCTGCCGCTGCTCGTACGGCGCCGGGTGCCCGAACTGGCGGTCGCCGTCGGGCTGGTCGCGAAGGTCCTCCAGGTCTCGGCTTTCGCGCTGCCCCTCGCCTACTACGCCGAAGGCGCCTTCCGTGGCCCGCACAGCCGCCGGTCCGCATGGGTCTCGGCCGGCATCGGGCTGGTGGCCCTCGCGCCCTGGAACGCGGCTGCGCGGTCCGACTTCCGGACCGTGGTGACCTGGTTCGCGGTGAACTTCGTCTTCACCTGTCTGGTGCCACTGCTGCTGGGGCTCTACGTGGGCCAGCGGCGCGCCGTCGTCGCCGGTCTCGTCGAGCGGGCGGAGCGTGCCGAGCGGGAACAGCGGCTCGTCGCCGAGGCCGCGCGGGAACAGGAGCGCCGGCGCATCGCCGGGGAGATGCACGACGTGGTCTCCCACCAGGTGAGCTTGATCGTCGTACACGCCAACGCGCTCAGCGCCGTCGCCCACGATCCGGGGATGACGGGCGAGACCGCGGAGATCATCCGGACGGCCGGACGGCGTGCGCTCACCGAACTCCGCGAGATGCTGGGGCTGCTCAGGGGCGGCTCGGCGGACGGGCCGGACAGGGCGGACGGGCCGGTCGCGTCGGACAGGCCGGTCGCGTCGGACAGGCCGGTCGCGTCGGACAGGCCGGACAGGGGGAGTGGGGGCGGCGGGCGGCGGGCCGCCGCGGGGAGCGGCCCTGCGAAGGGCGGGCCGGGGCGCGTGGCGCGCGGGCGTGCGGCGGCGGATCAGCGGGGGCCCGCTGCTGGTGCGGCCATCGCGCGGATCACCGAGCTGGCCGACGGCTCCCGGGCCGCCGGGCTGCCGGTCGAAATGCTCGTCAAGGGTGCGCCGCAGCCGCTGGCGGAGCCGGTCGAGCGTGCCGCGCACCGGATCGTGCAGGAGGCGCTGACCAACGTGCACAAGCACGCCCCGGGTGCGGCGACGCGGATCCACCTCGCGTTCGGCTCGCGAACCGTGCGGGTACGGGTCGTCAACGGACCGCCTGGGAGGGCCGCCGAGCCGGGTGCCGACGGTGAGCCGCTGCTGCCCAGTGGGGGGCACGGACTGATCGGTCTGACGGAGCGGGTCCGTCTGGCCGGCGGCACGATCGAGTCCGGGCCCACGGACGAGGGCGGCTTCCGGATCGATGCCTCGTTGCCCGCCTCGTTGCCCGCCGCTTCGGCTTCGGCTTCGGCTTCGGGCTCGGCTCCGGCTTCGGGCTCGGGCTCGGGCTCGGCGTCCGGAGCGCCCCCTTCCTGAGCGCCGCTCCTGCCCCGAGCGCGGGCGCGCCGAGTGCCCGCGCCCGCGCCCGCGTCTGCCCTGAGCGTTCAGGTCAGTCCGGCGTCGTGGGTGATGAGCGCGACCTGGGTGCGGTTGGCGGCGTCGAGCTTGGTCATGATCCGGCTGAGGTGGACCTTGACGGTGGACTGGCTCATCAACAGGTCGGTGGCGATCTCGGAGTTGCTGCGGCCCTGGGCGACGGCCATGGCGACCTCGCGTTCGCGGGCGGTCAGTTGCGCCATCCGCGAGCGCGCCCGCGGGGCGGCGGCGCTCGTGGTGAAGGTGGTCAGCAGCTTGGTGAGGATGCTCGGTGAGAGCATCGCCTCGCCGCGCGCGAGGACCTCTACCGCGCCGGTCAGCTCGCGCGGGGAACTGTCCTTGAGCAGGAAACCGGCCGCGCCGTGCTGGAGTGCGGCGTAGACGTACTCGTCGACGTCGAAGGTGGTGAGCACCGCGACGGCGGGAGGGTCGGGCAGCGCGGCGAGCTGCCGGGCGACTTCCAGGCCGTTGACGCGGGGCATCTGGATGTCGGTGAGGACCACGTCCGGGCGGTGCCCGGCCACCAGGTCGAGTGCCACCGAGCCGTCGGCGCCTTCGGCGACCACCTCGATGTCCGGGTCGGCGTCGAGGATCAGCCGGATGCCCCTGCGCACCAACTCCTCGTCGTCGAGCAGGACTACCTTGACGGTCACTCACCACCACCTCAGCCGTGTACGGACGATCCGGCGCGGTCCGTCCGCACACGGTATCCGCCGCGAGCGGCGCGATCGGCGCGCGGTCGTTCCGGGGCACGAGCCGGCCGCCGTGCCGTACCACTTTCGGGTATCGCCATCCCGGCGGAGAGAGGGATGTGCCGAGGTCGCCGCCCGGGACAGGATCGATCGACGACAGCGGATCGAACGGCGACGAGACACAGGAGGTCATCACATGACCAGGCGAGGCAAGGCGGCACTGGGCGCGGCGGCGGGCACGGTCGCGGTGGCGCTCACCATGACGGTGGCGCCGACCGCGTCGGCGATCATCGGGGGGCACGACGCCACCTCGGAGTACCCGTTCATGGCCAGCATCCAGAAGGACGGCCACCACTACTGCGGGGCCTCCCTGATCAAGCGGGACTGGATCGTGACCGCCGGGCACTGCACGGTGAACGTCAAGCCCCGGCAGCTTTCCGTGCGGGTCGGCGACCGTGACCGTACGAAGGGCGCCAAGGCGAAGGTCACCAAGGTCATCGCCCACCCGGGCTTCTCCTACGAGCCGTTCCGCAACGATGTGGCCCTCATGAAGCTGGACCACCCCGTGGACGCGAAGCCCATCGAGCTGGCCGCCGCATCCGGGCCGGCCGGTACCGGCACCCGGATCCTCGGCTGGGGGATGACCTGCGAGGACGGGAACGACTGCCCGCATCCGCCGAGGACGTTGCAGGAGCTGGACACCGAACTCGTCCCCGACCAGCGGTGCAGCGAGAACTACCACCGCGGCAACGAGCTGTGCACCGACAGCCCCACCAAGAACGCGCAGGCGTGCATCCTCGACTCCGGCGGGCCGCAGATCAAGGGCCGTCCCGGGCACTGGGAACTGATCGGGGCGACCAGCCGCGACGGCGACGCCGACCCGGAGTGCGCCACCGGTCCCGGCATCTACACCGACCTGACCGCACACCGCGACTGGATCCAGCAGACCACCGCGAAGTGACCACCTTCGAAGTGACGATCGCTCCGGGCTCCGGACTCCGTCGGCCTGCCCGGACGTGCTGACACGACTGACGCGTTGATACACGACTGAGCGGTTGCCGCGTCGCGGCCGATACGCGCGTGAGATCCGCCGGTGAGTCTCCGGGCCCAGGCTCGGGGCCCGGACGGACCTGCCGCCTGCCGCCGTCCCACACCAGTCCGCAGGCCGTGCGACGGCCGGGGCAGACGGAAGGCGGAAGAACGGAAGAGGGGGCGCTCGCGCACATGTCGAGAGGACGGAGGCAGCCGCCGCGCTGGGGCGGGGATCGCGCTGGGGACGGTGGCCACGCTGACCGTGGCCGTGGTGGCGCCCTCGTCGGCGGAGGCTGTCGTGGGTGGCACCTTGTCCGCCCGCGCCTACTCGTTCATGGGCTCGTTCCAGCCCTCCTACCCTGTCCCACTGCGCCCGGACAAGCACGGCTGCGGGGTGGAGGTCCTCGCGCCGCAGTGGGTCCTGACGGCCAGTCACTGCGTCGGCAAGAATCCGACCAATGCGAAGTCGGGTGTTCCGCGCGGCTGGAAGGTCCGCGCCGGGTCGCTGGACACCTCCTCCGGAGGCGAGGTCGCCGAGGTCGATCACCACTACCGGCTGGCGACCCGTCGCGACGAAGGGGGTTTCTGGGGCCGCGACCTCGCGCTGATGCACCTGCGGACTCCGATCCGGGCCGAGCCGGTGCCCCTCGCCTCGACCACGCCGTCGAAGAAGACGCCCCTCCGCATCATGGGCTGGGGCGTGACCTGCGAGGACACCGGCAAGTCGACGTGTGTCCCCAGGCGGTTGCGGGAGGCCGACACCGTGGTGCAGCCGAACTCCGCGTGTCCGTCCGCCGCGCCCGCCGGAGAGTTGTGCGTCGGCAGCCGCGACGGCAGCGTCACCGCGTCGAACATGGTCTCCGGCGGGCCCGCCCTGGTGCGCGAGGGCGGCCGGTGGGCGGTGGCCGGTGTGGTCAGTGGTCCCGACGAGCGCGGCAAGACGCTGTACACCGATGCCACCCGGCACGCCGACTGGATCAACGGCATCATCAAGGCACCGACGTCCCCCAGGACGACCCGGTCCCGGACGTGGCCGACTCGGTGGACCTGAAGACCTGTGCGGGCTCCGTCCTCCGCACCCCCGCTTCCCGGTTGCGGGACCCGGCGCTGCTGCTGGCCAACGGGCACTGCGTGGAAGGGAAGCGGCCCAGGCCGGGAGCCGCGGTGATCGACCGGCCTGCCCCCCGCCGCCGCCGAACCGGTGAGCGGCGCGTCACCGGCCGGACCCGTGAGCAAACCGTCACCGGCTGAACCGGTGACGGACGCGGCGGGGTCGGCGGGCGCAGCGGGTGCGGCAGGGTCGGCGGGGTCGGCGGTGGCGGCAGGGTCGGCGGGGTCGGCGGGGTCCGGTCGTCGCCCCGGTGATCGCACCTCGCTGCTCTTCGGCGACCTGGCCATCGACACCGCCGGACTTGAGGTGTCCCAGGCGGGCGAGCCGGTCGCGCCCGCCCCCACCGAGCCGCGGCTCCTGCTGGAGTTCGCCGCGAACCCGGGCATCGTCCTGGACCGGCGGACGCTGCTGCGCAACGTATGGGACTACGGCTGGGACGGCGACAGCCGCCTGGTGGGCCTGTGCGTCCAGCGGCTGCGGCGGAAGATCGGAGCCGAGCGGATCCAGACCGTTCGCGGGTTCGGCTACAAGCTGCGGCGCCGACCGGCATGGCCCTCCTGCGCGACCTGCTGAACTGGCGCTCGCTGCGCTGGAAGATCGCGCTGCTGGTCGCCGTGGCCTGCAGCGCCGTCGCCCTGTCCATCGGCACGCTGGCCCACCGCAGCACCCTGGCCCGGTCGCTGAACGACGGCCGGGGCGAGGCCGTGCGGCAGTTGCCCCAAGGGCTGTGCGCCTGCGTGACCGTACGGGACCATGCCGCGGGCTTCCCCCGCGAACTGGTCGCGGACGGGCCCCGGAGGTTCCGCACCGGGGCGTCGGAACGCGGCCGGGGCCACGGCCTCGGGCTGACCATCGCGCTCGGCCAGGCCGAGGTCGTCGGAGCATCGCTGTCCTTCGCCAACGCGCCCGACGGCGGGGCCCTCGCCACGCTCCGCCTCCCAGCGGCCGACCGACCGGACTGACGCCTCGCGCGCCCCTACCCGTTCCCGCGTCCGTCTCCGTTCCCGCGTCCGTCTCCGTCTCCGTGTCCGTGTCCGTGTCCGTGTCCGTGTCCGCGTCCGTGTCCGTGTCCGCGTCCGTCTCCGTGTGCACGGTTCCGGGCGCGCCGCAACGCGCCCACGAGACGCGGGACTTCCTCGTGCAGCAGGCGGCCGAGCAGGGCCCCGCCGAAGACGACGACACCCACCCCGACGAGCCAGGACTGGAGGACGAGGACCGTTCCGATCGGGCCGTAGGTGACGGCGCTCGACGCGAGCAGCGGCGAGAAGACCAGCTGGGAGAAGACCCGGAGGCCCAGGAGCCCGAGTACGGTCGCCACCGCGCCGATCAGCAGGTCACCCCAGCGGACCCGGCCGTTGAGCAGGAAGCGCTGGGACCACCAGAAGAACAGCACGGCGCTCAGCGACGCCGCGGCCATCTCGCCCGGGGAGCCCCGCCACAGCGTGGTGGTGGCGGAGACGAAGAGGTAGCCGACCAGGCCCGAGAGCCAGACGGCGTGCCGCCACCGTGCGTGCCAGCGGGCGGGCGGCAGGGTCCACACCTTCTCGTAGCCGGTCTGCATCGCCGTACCGAAGGGCAGGCCGAACAGGGCGAGAGTGGCGAGTCCGAAAGCGGTGGTGGTGCGCAGGACCTCTTCGGGGCGGGCGAACAGGGCCTCGACCCGCATGGCCGAGGCTTTCGACAGGCCGAGCGCTTCCCCCAGCCACTGCGCGAGCCCCCTGCCGCGTTCCTGGTCCGCCGAGGAGACGACGAGAAGCAGCGGCACCAGCGTGAGGAATCCCAGCGCGGCGAACCCGAGCGCGCGGGATGCCAGTTCGATGTCATTGGCGTCCCTCCAACCGCGCCGGACGAGTACGCGGAGAAACGCGCGGCACAGTCGGATCACAGCGAAAGTGGCTCCGGCGAGGTGGGGAAGGGGAGGAGAGCGGAGGGAGGAAGGGGCGGGAAAAGGAGGGAAAGGGAAGGAAAAGGAGGGAACGGGGTGGATCGCGGGGGAAGCGTAAGTCACGCGGGGCGCCGCAGCGGGTGATCTCGCGGGGTGATGTCGCGGTGTGTCGGCGCCCTCAGCGCCCTCAGCGCCCTCAGCCGCGGAGGCGCCCTCAGCGCCCTCAGCGCCCTCAGCCGCGGAGGCGCCCTCGTCTGGGGGGCGATCCCTCCGGCCTCCGTTCGGGGCGCTCGGGGCGCTCGGGGCGTTCGGGGCGTTCGGGGCGTTCGGGCGGGGTCCGCCGTGACATATCGTCGCCCGATACGTGGATGCGGCCCAGGTCCACGGCCGGGCCGCATCGAGAGGGAAGGTCTGAACGCATGGAGATCTGGATCAATCCCGCCTGTTCCAAGTGCAGTTCCGCGCTGTCTTTGCTGGACGCCGAGGGGGCCCAGTACACGGTGCGGCGTTACCTGGAGCAGCCGCCGACCGCCGCCGAACTCGAACAGGTGCTGGAGCGGCTGGGGTTGGAGCCCTGGGACATCACCCGGCTCGGCGAACCGGCCGCGGTCGAGTGGGGGATGGAGACCTGGGAGCGCGACGCGGCGCACCGTGAGCGCTGGATCCAGGCGCTGGCCGCCCAGCCGGCACTCATCCAGCGCCCGATCATCACCGCGGACGACGGCACGGCGGTGATCGGCCGGTCCCCTGACGCCGTACGGTCGGCCCTGCGCTGACGTCGCCCCCGCCGGGGATTTCCCGGGCCGCGCACGAGGAACCGCATGAAGAGGCGGAGGGCCCGGACGGCCCCTCCGCCTCTTCATGTCGCATCGCGATTTCCGTTGAAGAATTACCGCGCCGACCTGACGCCTCGAATAACGCGTTCGCCGAAGCGGCGCATGGTGCGGCGGAGTCTTCAGAGTGCGGTGGTCAGGTAGGCGGTCACACCCAGGGGGATCATCCAGCCGTCACTCGATTCTTCACCCCCGCCGACGGGTTCTGTTGCCGCCCCGCGACCGCCACCCCGCTCCTCCTCCTTCTTCTTCTTGAGGAAGGTGAGGAACTGGGTCGTAGCGGCGACAAGGGCACCAAGGCCACCGAAGAACGTACCGAAGGATTCAAGAAGTTGGAGGAACATCGCGCTCGCCTTTCCGCGCACAGGCCGGGCGCACACTACGGATTTACCTGGTCAGGCCCATCCAACTGGTCAAGAATGGGTTCCTGGGGCTGAGAAGATGGAGGATCCGGCCTCTCCAGCAGCTTCTCGCCACTTACGGTTCACACCGCCCCGTACGGAGCATTGAGCAGTCCAGCCGCTCTGGTGAATTGACACGGATTCCTCCCCTCGCCTGATCTCCGTAGAAGATTTCCAACGCGTCTTACTTTAGCGGCGGCACAACCGCCAGGTACAGGCCCATTTTCTCCCGACGTCGCAATCCAGCCACGGGGAATTAGCGATTCCGCCCGATTTACTCAGGTGTCACGGAGCACTCACGGCTGTGCCTCACGGCTGTGCCGCTCGTCCCGCCGCACGCTCTTCTGCGCCGTGGTGCCGTGGCACCACCGCCGCCGTCTGCCGTTCCGCCTGCTGCCCGTCCGCCGGGCCGTGGGTGACGCGGATCTTGGACTGGCCGTGGGGCAGTTCCTCCCAGTCGGCCATGAAGCGGGCCGTCAGACCGTGCTGCGCGGCCAGCGCTGTGAGCGTCTCGGTGCGGTAGTAGAAGTCCTCCCGCAGCACTTGGTGTTCCTCGCCCTCCGTGCGGTCGAAGGTGAAGTCGAACCAGCCGCCCGGCGCCAGCGCCCGCCCCCCGTTGGCCAGGCACTCGTCGATGACCGGGAGCGGGGAGTGGGAGAAGACGCTGTGCGCGTGCACCACGTCGAAGTGGGCCTCGGGCAGAAAGCGCAGGGTCAGGTCGCGGACGGGAGTCAGGGTGGGGAGCCGTTCCTGAAGGCTCATCGTCACCATCGTGTCCTGCGCGGCGGCGAGGATGTCCGGCGAGATGTCGATGCCGTAGTAGTGGCCCGGCTCCAGATGCCGGATGAACCGCCAGCCCGCCCGGAGGTTGCCGCAGCCGATCTCCAGCATCCGGTGTCCGGGGCGCAGCCCGTGATCGACCAGGTAGTCGAACTGCATGGCTCCCAGCGCCAGCCACCGGTCGTGGCTGGCGCTGCCGACCGCCGCTTCCGGGTTGGCGCGGGTGTCGGACCGCATCACCGCGCGGTAGTAGGAGACGTGGTCCGGCCAGCGGTGGCGCAGCCACGCGTCCCGGGTGGCGCGGGCCACACAGCCCGCGCCCCGCCCTGTCCGAGCGGGAGCGCGACATCCTCCAGCAGCTGGCGGGCGGCCTGGGGAACCGGGAGATCGCCCGCGCCCTGTTCATCAGCGAGGCCACGGTCAAGACCCATCTGGGCAGGATCTACGGCAAGTTGGGCGTGGCGACGCGGGCGGGCGCGGTGGCGGTGGCGAAGGAGCGACGTCTGCTGCCCTGATGAGGACCCGCCCCCCTTTTTCTCGTCCACTGTTCTCGTCCACTGTTCTCGTTCCCTGTTCGGGTTACTCACGGCTCGGATTGCGAATAGCCGTGCGAAGAGCAGCCCGCGAATTCGGCCCACACCACCTTTCCGGGATTCCGCTCCCCAACCCCCCACTTGTCCGCCAGCGCCTCGACCAGCAGCAGCCCACGGCCGGATTCCGCGTCGCTGTCCGCCACGGTCATACGCGGCGCGCCGTCACCGCTGTCGTGCACCTCGACGCGGAGCACCCCGTCGTGCTCCAGCCACAGCATGGTGCGGAAGCCGCGCCCCGGCGGTACCCCGTGCGGCAGCGCGTTCGTCGCCAACTCGCCGACACACAGCAGTACGTCGGCGCAGCGCGCCGTCGCACCCCAGTCACCGAGCGCCGCGCCGACGAACGCCCGTACGCGAGGAACGGAACTCCGCTCCCGGCGGTAGAAGTGCTCCCGGAAATGAGGCAGCCGATTTTCCTGGTTCATAGGAGAACCGTCGTCCCCTCTGCTTACGCTCAACACCGGTTCCACTCGTACAGATTCGTTGTACGAGTTCAGCACTGGTCAACCTTGGGCCGGTTGGGGGAGAGACACCGTCATGCCGCCGAAGAAGCGCCCCAAGAACGCGTCGGCCGAGAGAATGGTGGGCCAGTTTCTCGCCAACTACCGCCGCGCGGCGCGCTATACGCAACAGCGCCTTGCCGAGGACGCGCAGGTGGATGTCGAGACCGTCGCCTCCATCGAACAGGGCCGCCGCACACTGAAGAGTGACCTCGCCGAACAGCTGGACGACATCCTTGAGACCAAGGGAGCCTTGTCCGTCGCTGTCGAGAACATGCCGGAGATGGACAAGTACCCCTTGTGGACAGAGGAGTTCATCGACCCGAGCAGGAAGCAGTGGCCATCAGTTCGTACGAAAACCAGGTCGTGCCGGGGCTGCTCCAAACGGAAGCGTACGCTCGCGCGGTTTTCGAGAACAAGCTTCCGCCGTTGGCCCCTTACGAGGCTGATGTGCAGGTGGCAGGCCGTCTTGAGCGCCAGGGCATTCTCCGGCGTACCGTCCCGCCTTCCTCGTACGCCGCGCGGTAATCCGAACGTCCCCCGGTCAACGGTCGTCGTCCGCCGACCGTGCCAGGTACGCGTGGTTGTCCTCGATGAGGTGGTCCAGCGCGGCCCGGGCGGCGGCGAGGCCGTCGATGGCCTCGGACAGCCGGGCCCGCTCGCGGCCCATGATGTCCAGTGCCTGCCGCGCCCTGTCCTCGGTCGGCTCGGACATGCAGGGCGCCATCTCGGCGATGGTGCCGCTGGAGATGCCCGCTGCCAAGAACGCCTGCACGAGGCGCACCCGCTGGACGTGCTCTTCCTCGTAGTGGCGCTGTCCGCTGGACGAACGGGAGCTGACGAGCAGGCCCTGCTCCTCGTAGTAGCGCAGCGACCGGCGGCTGGCTCCCGTCCGGGCGGACAGTTCACCGATCCGCATGCCGAACTCCTCACATACCGCTGGCTCACTTGCCCCTGACATTGATGTGAGCTTTTAGGTCAACTCCATGCTGAAGCTCATCTTCATGATCAACCGCGTCGAGGGAATGTCGTACGAGCGTTTCGTCGAGCACCACCGGGACCGGCACGCACCGCTGTTCACCTCCATCCCGGAGGCCGAGCGCTACGTGCGCAAGTACACCGTGTCCCACCCGGTCCCCGCCGCGAACTACCCGCCCCGGGCCTACGACGGCCTGACGGAAATCTGGTTCGAGGACTGGGAGGACCACGACGCCTTCTTCGCCTCCGAGAACTACCGGACGCTGGTCAACCCCGACGAGGCACGCTTCATCGACATGGACTCGGTGGCCGTGATGGTCACCGAGGAGAAGACGGTCCTCTGACGGTCCGACCGCCCCGGCAGCACCCCGCCCTTTTCCCGTCACCCCCTTAGGGGGTGACGGATTCACACCACCCTCCCGTGCCCTGCGGCGGCCCCGCGGGGGCGATTTTCCGCACCTGGCGTGAACTTTTCTCTCGGGCCGGACATCGAACCTCGGTGTCCGGCCCTTTTCCGGCCACCGTCTACCGGCCGCTGCCTACTCGGCCGCCCGCAGATCGGGAGCCCGCGCCATGAACGTCAGATTGCCGAAGGGATGCCGGGGAGTTGTCGCGCTCGTCACCGGCGGGGCACTGCTCGCCGGCCCCCCGCTGGCCGCCTGCGCCGTCACCTCCGGGACCGGCGCGTCCATGACCAGCGCCTCCATGGCCAGTACCCCCATGACCAGTACGTCCTTGCCCAGTACGTTCAAGGAGGCCGCACCCGAGGATCCCGCGCGTGCGGGCGAGTCCCTGGTGCTCGCGGCGACGCGCGGCGGCAGGGCCCTCATCGCCGTCCTACTGCCCGGGACCGGTGCCGAACGCGCCGCGAAATGACGTACGGGGATATGCGCGAAGCGCGGAAAGCATGGAAAGCGGGGGAATTCAGAAGGCAGGGGAACGGCACGGCAGGTGGGTGGTGGGCCGACCGCTGTCCCCGCGTCGGCCCACCACCCAGCTGCACACATCCCTCAGCCGCTCAGCTGTCCTGCCATTTCCTCCATTCGCTTCCGGCCCGTCCAGCGGGGCCGTACACACAGATGAGATGGCGGATACGGCGAAGAAGTTCACGGGCATCACGAAGAAATTCCGGCGCACCGGAAGCGATGGCTCCGCAGGCCGTGTACGGGCGTCACGGAGTGATATCGGCGCTGGCATCCCGCCTGCCGCTTCCGATGTAGTGGCCATGAAACTTGAGCAGGAGCCGGGCGACCGGGGACGCATACAACGGCGGGGAATCCGTACCTCGCCCGCCGTTTATGCCGTCCTCGGCGTCGCGGTGCTGCTGTGCACGACCACAGCCGCCCGGAACCAGGAAGTCCACCCCCCGATCCCGGACAGCGCGTGTGAGGCGACCGGCGCGCGGCAGAGCGCCGGGGCGACGTACGCGGACCCGGGGGCGCACGACTTCGACGGTGACGGGCACCGCGATCTGGCGCTGACCGTACCGTTCCAGAACGGGCCCGACGACGTCTACCAGACCGGCCGGATCGCCCTGCTGCCCGGCACCGCGCACGGGCCGGACCCCGAGCGCCGGAAGGTGTTCACACCCGAGGACTTCCAGCTCCCCGAGAACGACGGCATGGCCCCCACCCGACCCTCGCCGGTCGTCGCCGACCTGGACGGCGACGGGCACCCCGACCTCCTCGCGGGCGGCATGGCCCACGTGCAGTGGGGCGGCCCCGACGGCCCGGACCCCGCGCACGAGCCCGCCACCATCCGACTGCCGCACGCGGCCACGTCCGACCCCGCCAAGACCAGCGACGGCACCGGCAGCTACCGCGAACCCCGGTGGCGGGGGACTTCGACGGCGACGGCCGCCTCGACCTCGCCCTCGGCGACAGCGGCATCCCCTCCGACGAGGAAGCGGAACCGGAGGACCGGCCCGGCAAGGTCACCATCCGCTACGGGAAGGCACCCGGAGCGCCCGTCGTCATCGAGGGCGGCCCCCGCAAGGGCGGCTTCGGCGTCGAACTGGCCGCCGGGGACCTCGACGGCGACGGCTGCGACGACCTCGCCGTCGAGCGGGCGGGCGACCGCGACGGCGGCACCGACGGCACCGACGTCCTGCACGGCGGCTCCTCCCCCGGCCTCGGCTCCCGGCCCTGGCTCCCCGCACGCCCACACCGGGCAGGCCACCCGACAGCGGCGGACGACCTGTTCGGCGACGGCCGCGACGCGCTCCTCCTGGACTCCGGGGTCCGGAAGAAGAACGGCTGGGGCTGGTGGTTCACCGACCTGGCCGGCAAGGAACCGGCGCACTACGACAAGGACCAGCTCGGGCATACGGCGCAGACCTCGCGCGGCGGGCGATAGCGCGCGGCAGTACCCTGAAAGTGCGTCGAGGGAGGCTCCGGCTCGGCTTTCGGGCCGGTCAGAGGCCCTCTCGAAGGAGAAGGAACAGCAGCGCAGCATCGCGGTTGCGCAGCAGTACACAGCGTTTCACAGCGCGTCACGCGCACCGGGCGGAGTCGATTCGAGGAGTCGGGCACCGGCCCGGGGAACAGGTGGACGCCATGCCGGTGATCGCCGAACGCACGCCGCCGGACGCCTTGGGCGCGGGCCTCCCGCCCGTCCGGCTCTCCCTGAAACCGCAGGGTCCGCAGTCCGGGCTGCTCGACGGTGCGTGGTGGCCCCGGTCGCGGGACCTCGCGGCCGAGCTGCCCGCGCTGATCGCGGTGCTGGATCCGGTGTGGGGTCACATGACGCGGGTGACGGTGAACCCGGCGCGATGGGCAGGCGTTCCGGCCGAGGTGACCGTCGCGGGACGCGTGGTCAGCATCGGGCCCTTCACCGACGACCAGGACCCGGAAACCCTTCTGCTGCGTCAGTCCGGCGTGCGGCGCCGGGACCTGCTGGTGGTCCCGCCCCGGCTCGGCCAGGCTGCCGCCGCACGACTCATGGCCGCGGCCACCGATCCGCAGAACGTCCGCACGGCCACCGAACTCCTCGCGGAGGACCCCGGCCACGGCGAACCCGCCGCCGGGCAGGTGCCCGCCGAGTCCGTCAAGCCCGTCGAGTCCGTCAAGCCGGCCGAGTCCGCCGAACCCGTCGAGCCCACCGACATGTGGGAGGACGAAGGAGGCTTCGTACCCGGAGTCGGCCCGTCGTGACCAGCGGCAGCATGACCAGCAGCATGACCAGCGACAGGAGGTAGGTCCCCATGGAGACAGGTATCACCGTCGCCATCGTCGTGGTGGCGATCGCTGTCGGAGTGTTCCTCATCCACCGTCTCAACGAACAGCACGAGGACAGGATCGCGGTGCACCACTACGCACGGCGGCTACCGCTCCGGGGGCAGGGCCGCCACCTGTACCGGCAGCAGGAACGGGAACGGGAGAAGGAACGTGCTCGGCGCCGCCACGACCACGGCCCGTGGACCACGGAGCCGCGGACACACGAGCAGCCGCACCCCACCCCCCGCCCACAGCCCGGCGCCTTCGAACACGGGCCACCGCCCGAGGACCCCGAGTACGCGGAACAGCCCGAGCGCCGTGATCTGCCCGCCGAGGGAATCGGCCGCTTCCGGCACCGTCGGGGGAACCTCCAGCACGGGAATCGCCGGAATCGCGGGGGTCAGGGGACCGGCTGATACGTGACCGCCCCGGGGAGCGGCGGCATCGTCGGCATCAGGTGGGCGGCGTCGCCGGGCCGGGCCTCACCCGCACCCGGGAACCGCTGGGCCGTCGAGCGGACCTTTTTCCGGCGTCACCGGTTCAACCGGTGACTTCCCCGCACGACGGTCGGCCAGGAGCAGCACGACGGCGGCCAGGGGCAGCACGACGGCCGGCCAGGGCCAGGACGTCCTGGCGGCCGGGTCGCCGGGCGCGCGCCCGGGGCGGCGGCCCTGCCGCTACATGGCCTGTTCGGGGGTGGTGTTCCAGTAGGAGACCTTGGAGTTCTCGCTGCTGAGGGCGAGGCCCTCGCCGGGGGCTGTGAGGTAGGTGGGGCTGCCGGTGCCGCGCCCGTTGCGGTCGGCCAGCTCGATGGTGAGCTGCTTCTCGCGGTGCATGTTCTCGCCCGTACCCGTCTCCAGGGTGAGGGCGGCGTAGGCGGACTTGCCCGGCTGGACGGAGACCACGGCCTGGGGCTTGTTGCCGCCGACCGCGATCGGGGCCTGCGCGTCGGGGTAGCCCAGGACCGGGTAGCCGTACAGGTCGCAGCGGGTGCTGCCCTGGTTGGTGGCCTTGAGGAGGATGACCGGAGCGGTGCCGCCGGTCTGCTGGAGCCGGACCTTGGTCGTGCCCAGGTCGCACGTCTTCTCCTTGGTGCCCGAACCCGCCGCCCCGGACTGGGCGTTCGAGCCGCCGCTGCCGCCGGTCCCCCCGCTGCCCCGGCCGCCGCCGTTGCCGCTCCGTTCGCCGTCCCCCGAGGAGGACGAGTCTGCCGAACCGGTCGAACCCGTCGAACCGGAATCGTTCGCGTCCGGGCCGGAGTTCTGCGCTCCGTTGCCCTTCGAGGCCGCGACGGACGACGAGGAACCGGATGCCTTGTCCTTGCCGCCGTCGTCCTGGCAGGCGGTCAGCGAGAAGACCGAAGCGGCGGCGACGGCGACGAGGCCGACGGATCGGACGATCCGGCGAGTGCGGTGGGTGGGGCTTGCGGTCTTCATGGGATCCCCCTGCGGTATCGGATTCGGTGGTCCCCATCCTTGGCCGCGGCACCCCGGCCCCGGCTCAGCCGTTCAGCCGAACCGGCCCGCCCGTGGACGCCCCCGGGTCGGCCGAAAGTTCGATACGGGGTGCGGTGAGGCGTCCGTAGCGTGAACACGCCAGGTCACCGGGTTCCCGCACCGCAGGGACCGCTCTCCGGAGGCCGGGTGCGAACAGTCATGAACAAACCCGCGTGAACGAAATCGCGTGAAAACACCCATAGTTGGAGGACTTATGAAGTCTTGGCGTACTCGCATCGCTGTCGGTCTCGCCGCGGGCGCCGCGG
Source organism: Streptomyces axinellae (assembly GCF_039532135.1). Lineage (NCBI taxonomy): Bacteria > Bacillati > Actinomycetota > Actinomycetes > Kitasatosporales > Streptomycetaceae > Streptomyces > Streptomyces axinellae. The sequence continues at coordinate 112,712 of NZ_BAAARJ010000005.1, read as the reverse complement.
CGGTCGCCGTCCCGCTGACCGCCACCAGCGCTTCCGCCGACACCGCGGCCACCGACTCCCTCTCCCCCTTCAGCATGGGCGCCTCCGCGTCCGGCTGGGAGATCGCCGGCGGGGAGAGCTACCCCCAGGGCGAGGCGTACTGCGAAGCCCAGGCCAAGGAGGACTACGCCTCGCAGGGGTACACGGACGCGGACTGCGTCCCCAACCCCGAGATCCGTCCCGACTTCTACACCATCTGGATCTACCACCCCTGATCACAGCCGGTTCGGCAGGTGCGCGGGGCGCCCAGCGGGGCGCCCCGCGCGTCGGCCTGTTCCCGTCCGCACCCACGCATGTTCTCGTGCGCGCCCCCGCATGTTCCGTTCGCGCCGCCCACGCACGGGAGTGCGCTCACACATGGGAGCGCCTGTCCCGCAGCGCGTACAGGCCACCCGCGCACGCGAGGGACACCACGCCGCTGGCCACGCTCAGGAGGGCCTGCTGGGCGCCGTCGAACAGGAGGCTGGTGGACACGTTGAAGGCGACAGCGGCGACGAGTACGGCCCAGAGCAGCGGCTTCATGGAATTTCCTTTCAGAGGTACCGACGTATCAGAGGTACTGACGTCATGAGGGGAGCGGGGCGGCGGGTCCGGCTTCCACCGGACCGGGCTCTCACCGGACCGGGCTTCCACCGGACCGGGCTTCCACCGGACCGGGCTTCCACCGGACCGGGCTTCCACCGGACCGGGCTTCCACCGGGGCCCGCCGTCACTGGGATCAACCCTCACATCCCGCCCCGGCCCGCACGAGGGAGTGCCCTCCCGGACCCGGGGTGTAGCCAACTACACCCCCCGGGCGCCCGCGCGGTCGCATAGCCTCGTCCCATGTGGAAGGGCCGGGAGGACAGGGACAGCGCGGGGCGGGCCGCCGAGCAGTTGGGGACGGCCGCCGGGCTCGCGATCCTCACCCTCCTCTTCGTCCCGCTGCTGATGTTCACCGCCGTCGCGGCGGCCACCGTGGTCGGCGCGGGCGTGGTGCCGGAGACGGCCCAACTGCTGCGCCGGACCGCCGGGTTCAAACGGCGGCGGGCGGGCGCCTGGAGCGGTACGGAGATCCCCGAGGCGTACCCCGCACTCACCGGCACCCTCGCCGAACGGGTCCGCACCGCGACCCGCGACCCGGGCACCCACCGGGACCTGCGCTGGCTGGTGGCCCACTACGTGTACGGGCTGGCCCCGGCGCTGGCCGCCCTGCCGCTGAGCGTGCTCACACTGTGCGCGGACGCGGTGTGGTGCGGGCTGCTGCGGCGGCCGTCCCTGACGGCGCGGCTCCTGGTGCTGCTCGCCGACGCCGACGCCCGCTGGTCGCGGGCGCTGCTGGAGCCCACGCCCGAGGCGCGGGAGCGCGCGCGGCTGGCCGAGCGGGTCGCGGAACTGACCGTCACCCGGGAGGGCGCCCTCACCGCGCACGGCGCCGAACTGCGCCGTATCGAGCGCGACTTGCACGACGGTACGCAGGCGCATCTGGTGGCGCTCTCGATGCGGGTCGGGCTGGCGCGGCGCGCGTACGAGAAGGACCCGGAGGCAGCGCACAAGCTCTTGGACGACGCGCAGGACCAGGCCGAGGCAGCGCTGAGCGAACTGCGGCACGTCGTACGCGGCATCCACCCGCCGATCCTCACCGACCGGGGCCTCGTCGGCGCGGTGCGCGCGCTCGCGGCGGGCAGCGGGCTGGAGGTCGCGGTGCGTGCCGACGGGGTGGAGGGCGAGGGGGTGGCGCGCGCGCCCGCCGCCGTCGAGACCGCCGCGTACTTCGTCGTCGCGGAGGCGCTGACCAACGCCGCGAAGCACAGCGGCTCGTCCCGGGCCCGGGTGGACCTCACGCGCGACGCCCGCACGCTGACCGTCTCCGTACGCGACGAGGGCCGCGGCGGCGCGGAGGCCGCTGCCGCGACCGGTTCACCCGGCGCCCGGCCCGGTACCGGACCCGGCAGCGGGGGCGGTAGCGGGGGTGGCAGCGGGCTGCTGGGGGTGCGGCGGCGGGTCGCGGCGCTCGACGGGACCGTGAAAGTGATCAGCCCCGCCGGAGGGCCGACCGTGATCGAAGTGGAGCTGCCGTGCGCGTAGTGGTCGCCGAGGACAACGCGTTGCTGAGAGAGGGCATGGTGCTGCTGCTCAGCTCCGCCGGGCACGAGGTGGTGGCCGTCGCCGCCAGCGGGCCCGAGGTGCTGCCCGCACTGCTCGAACACCGGCCGGACGCGGCCGTGCTCGACGTACGGATGCCGCCCGGCTTCCGCGACGAGGGCCTGCGCGCGGCGCTCGCGGCGCGCAAGGAGATCCCGGACATGCCGGTGCTCGTGCTCTCGCAGTACGTCGAGGAGACCTACGCCGAGGAACTGCTGGGGCGCGGCGCGAGCGGCGTCGGCTATCTGCTCAAGGACCGGGTGGGCCGGGTCGATGAGTTCCTCGACGCCCTGGAACGGGTCGCCGCCGGGGGCACCGCGCTCGACCCCGAGGTGGTCACCGAACTGCTGACCCGGCGCCGCGGCGACCCGCTGGAATCCCTCACCCCGCGCGAGCGCGAGGTGCTCCAGCTGATGGCGGAGGGCCGCGACAACACGACGATCGCCGAGACCCTGGTGGTCTCCGAGCGCGCGGTCAGCAAACACATCGGCAACGTCTTCGCCAAACTCGGCCTCCCCCCGACCGACTCCGGCCACCGCCGCGTCCTCGCGGTGCTCGCGTACTTGAAGTCGGCCGCGTAGGCGGCCCGTGGCCGCACGGAGCACGCAGGCCCGCACAGGCCGCGTAGGCGGCCCGTGGCCGCACGGAGCGCGCAGGCCCGCACAGACCACGGACCACGCAGGCCGCACGGAGCGCGCCGAGCCGACCAGAAACGCGTTCCGAACCTACCTACCACGTTTTCCGCGACTTTTCGGCCTGGGCACCGCTCCGCGTGGAACGGTGGCGGAGTTCTGACAGCTCCGGTAATTCTTCGGCTGTTCTGACGGTGCCGGTGACAGGCCCACCGTGGCGCGCGCCCCGTTCCCCGGCTGCCAGGGCCGGGCCGCCTGCGACACCGTCCGCAGAACGGGCGACGAGTGGGTATTGCCGGTTTCCGCGGATTCACCTCGCGAGAGATCGTCATAGCGTTCCGCGAAATGGAGGTGGTAGTTCTTGCCGGTGGTGCCCGTCACCCACGCACCGCTGACGTACTGATCCTCCGCCCAGTCCTTGGCGAGTTCTTCGATATCGGACCACGTACGCTGCTCCCCGGCAGGGATCGCGCTCCGCCATTTCTCGAAGTCACCGAAAGCTACCGGTTCAATTCCCCGATATCGCAGGCGGTCGCCGGAGTCCCGGGTGGCCTGCAGGTGGATCACGTACGATGCGGCATGAGCGTTGATTTCCTCATCCGTCGACACCTGGATGTATTCGTCACGAGTCATTGTCCGCCAGTCGGCGCATGCCCCCGAGACGCTCGCCTGCAGATGGGATATTTCATGCCCGACAGCTACTGCCGTCGCACGCGCGTCCTTCTGATCCCTGTCGACCCAGATCTTGTCCTCGTAGCAGAGATTTTTCCCTGACGGCGCCCAGCGAATCTCGATGTCCTCGTCGCTGTCACGCGACAGATTGATATCGTCCAGAATTTCCAGCGCCCGCGGTGAAGAATGTAAGTAACGGAACACCTCGTCCCGGACCTCGCCGGGTACAGAATCACCGAACGCTTGTCGCGAGGCGTCTTGGCTGCTGCTGTCGTCGGGCATGGCTGTCGAGTGTCCCCTCGCTCGGAAAACGGAAACACCACATCCTGCCGACATCGCCGGCCACAGGACGAGGTCCCTGTCGGGCAGTCTGCCGACAGACACCAACGCCGTCGCGACATACCGGGTCCACTCGGCCCGGCCCCGCGGCTCGGCCGGTCACCCTCGCATCGATGATCACTCAGCGGGCGGGCGTATCCGCCCGGCTGATCAGCCCTCCGAAAGACGCGCCCCGGGCGACGCGGGACGGCTGCCGCGCAACGTACTCCGCAGGGGCGGAATGCTGCCGCCGAAGGTGGTCAGCAAGACCACGGCGACGATCGACGCGGCCTGGAGCGGCGGCAGATACGGCACCGTACGGGCCATCGCCACGCTGAAGGCGAGGAGGGGGACGGTGGCGACGGCCGCGCCGACCAGCAGGCCCGTCGCCGCTGTGACGGCCGCCTCCAGACGCAGCATGCGGCGCAGCTGGGCGCGGGCCGCACCGGCCAGGCGCAGCAGCCGCAGTTCGGGGCGGCGGCCCACCGAGATGAGGGTGAGGGTGCTCAGGATCGCGATCACCGTGTAGCCGCCGATGGCGGCGACCGCCGCGAGGGTGAGCGTTTCGCCCAGCGCCTGGTCCTCGGCCTCGACCCGCACCGGCGCAGGATCCCGCGTCACGCGGGCGCCCGGCACCGCCGTGCGCAGCGCGCCGGCGACGGCGGCGCGGTCCGCACCGGGCACGGTGGCGACCAGGGCCCGTTCCGGGCCGGGCGCCGAGGTGTGGCGCAGCAGTTGGTCCCGGTGGAAGAGGAAGTCGCCCAGGGCGAGGCCGCGTTCGTAGGTGGCGGCGACCCGCAGCCGGGCCCGCTGCCCGTCGTCGAAGCGGAGCGTCACCGTGGAGCCGGGCCGCAGATCCAGGGAGCGGGCCCGTTCCGTGCTGACGGCGAGCGTGCCGGGCCGCAGCCGCGCCAGGCTCCCCCGGGCCACCCGCGGGTCGAGGGTATGTGTCAGCCCCCCGGGGGTGACGCCGAGGACCGGCAGCCGCTCCAGCTGGGGGGAGCCGGCCTCGCGCCGGGCCAGTACGGCCGTGCCGGGTACGACGGTGGCGGCGGCGCGCACGCCGGGCACCTTCCGGATGCGCCGGTCGGCGCCGTCGGGCAGTCCGCCGTCCGCGCGCACCGCGAGGTCGGCGCGCAGCGCCTGTCCCGCCTGGTCGCCGCCCGCGTGCGTGAGCGTCGCACCGCCGCCCAACTGCACGCCGATGAACGCGGTGACCAGCACGATCGGGGTGATCGCCGCGCCCAGCCGGGGCGCGGCGGCCGTGCCGTTGGCGGCGGCGAGCCGGCCGGCGGCGCCCAGGCGGCGCAGCGGAACGCCGAGCAGCCGCATGGCCCCCTGGGCGATCCACGGCCCCAGCAGGGCGCAGGCGATCACCATCGTGACCGCCGCCGCTCCGGCCGCGGCGGCTGCTGCCTGGCCGTGCTGCGTGGTGGCCGTCCCCGCCGAACTGGCGCCCAGCATCAGCAGCACCAGCCCCGTGGTGCGGCGGGCCTTGCCGGGTGCGGTCTCGCGCAGCGCCTCCATGGGGCGGACCCGCCCGGCACGGGCGCAGGCGAAGAACACGGCCACGCGGGCGATGCCCACGGTGAGCGCCGCCGTGCCCAGCGGGATGAGCGCCAGCCATGCGGGGAAGGGCAGTTCGAGCCCGGCGGGCAGCGCGCCGCGTGCCGACAGCAGCGCGCGCAGCCCCGCGTACAGCGGCAGCGAGGCCACGGCGCCGGCCAGCGCGGCGCCCGCCGCGACGCGCCCCACCTCCCGGCCGACGGCGGCCCGCACCTGCCGGGGCGTGGCTCCGACGGCGCGCAGCAGGCCCAGTTCGTGCGCGCGCTGGCCCAGCGCCTGCGCGAGCGTCGCGGAGACGACGAGCAGCGCGACGAGCACGACCGTCCCCGCCACCGACCCGAGCAGGCCGAGCGTGTGGGCGCGGGCCGGGGCGACGGCAAGGAACTCCGCGTCCCCACGCGCGTCCCCGGCCAGGACGCGCAGCGGCGCCCGATCCCCGTCCGCACGCCGCCCCACGCTGTCGAGGCCCGCCCTCTCCAGGGCGCGGGCCACGCGCGGGGCCAGCACGCCGGCCGCCGTGCCGGGCTCGGCGACGACACCGAGCGCGGCCGGCTCCCCGGGGTGCCCGGCCAGGCGCCGGGCCTCGGCGGCGGTGAAGTAGGCCGCGCCCCGGGGCCCTTCGGCCACCCCGACGACGGTGTACACCGCGTCCTCGCCGCGCACCCGCAGTCCGACCCGGGCGCCGACGCCGCCCCGCCGCCCGGCTTCGGCCCCGCCCGTCTTGAGCGCGGCGAGCGCCGGGCCGCTGAGGACGACCTCGCCGGGCCGCTCCGGCGCCCGGCCCGCCCGGATGCCGTAGGGCGCGAGCCGGGCCGAGTCCCAGGGATGCCCGCCGACGGCGACGGACCGGCCGCCGGAGCCGGGGGCGGGGGCGGGGGCGGGGCCCTCCCCGAAGCCGACTCCGGCACTGACGCCGACGGGGAAGTCCGTGTCGGGCACGACGGAGCGCACCCCGGGCACCCGCCGCACCGTCTCCAGCGCCTTGCCGGGGACCCGGACCCGCGAGGTGAGCCCGGCACGCGCGGTATCGGCGTCACTGCCCCAGGGGGTGACGGTGTAGCGGGTGCTCTGGTCTCCGGAGACGACCAGATCGGCCCCCGCGTACCGCTCGACGCGGGCGTGGCCCAGCCCCGTGGCGGAGAGGGTGAGCGCGAAGGCCCCCAGCAGCACCGAGGTGAGCGCGAGCGCCGCGAACACGGCCGCCCACGCCTTGCGGTGCGTACGGGCCCCCCGTGCGGCAAGCAACTTCGCGGCCCGCACGGGTGCCGGACGCCCGGGGGCGGGGGCCTCATGGACCTCGTGGACCTCATGGGCCTCGCGGGCCTCGCGGGCCTCGCGGGCCTCGTCGCGTGCGCTCATCACCCGCGCTCCCCGTCCCGCGCGCTCATGTCCACCAGCGCGGCGCGCACTTCGTCGGGCCCCGGCCGCGCCAGTCGGCCGACGGTGCGGCCGTGCATGAGGAAGAGCACCTCATCGGCCCAGGCGGCGGCCTCGGGGTCGTGGGTGACCATGACGACGGTGTGGCCCTGGCCGTCCACGGCCTCCCGCAGCAGCGCGAGCACCTCCCGCGCGGTGACGTAGTCGAGCGCCCCGGTGGGCTCGTCGGCGAAGACGATCTCGGGACGGGTGACCAGCGCGCGGGCGATCGCCACGCGCTGGCGCTGGCCGCCGGACAGTTCGGCGGGCGCGTCCTCGGCCCTGCCCGCGAGTCCGACGGCCGCGAGCCCGCGCGACGCGCGGCCGTCCGGCGGCGTGCCGCCCAGCAGCAGGGGCAGCGCCACGTTCTCCGCGACGCTCAGCGACGGCACCAGGTTGTGCGCCTGGAAGACGAACCCGACGCGCTCGCGGCGCAGTCGGGTCAGCGCGGGCTCCTTGAGGGTGGCCAGGTCCGTGCCGCCGATGCGGACCGTGCCGCGGGTGGGCCGGTCGAGCCCGGCCGCGCACTGCAGCAGTGTGGACTTCCCGCAGCCGGAGGGGCCCATCACCGCGAGGAACCGCCCCCGGGGCACCGTCAGGTCGAGCGGGTGCAGTGCCACGCTCCCGCGCCGGTACTCCCGCCCGACCCCCTCCAGCACCAAGGCGTCGGCTGCGTCGGCTGCGTCGGCTGCGTCCACCCGGCCCTGCACCTGTCCCGGCCGCTTCCCCGGTCCCGGCTCCGGCCCACGCCCCGGCTTCGGTCCCCGTCCCGCCCGTTCAGCGGTAGCCGTACCGGCCCCGCGCCGCTCGCCGAACATCTCCACGCCCTCTCCCTGGTCGATCACCTCTCGGTGCCACGGAGAACGCTAGGAACGGGGGGCGCGGGAGGGGAGAGAGCACGGTCCCGGGATCGCGGTGTAGTCAGCTACACCACGCGGGGGCGCCGCCCTCCGGCCCCCGACATGCGAACGGGTATCCCCACCGGCATGCGAACGGGCGTGAGACCGCGCCCGGGGCCGGGCCCCAGGCGGTCTCACGCCCGCTCAGCGCTGGGTCTGCGTCCGCGTCAGTGTCCGCGGACGTGGCTCTGCTGCGGCCCGAAGACGAAGATCACGGAGTCGGAGATGACACGGTCGTCATCCGAAATGTTGACCTTCTTCCACTCCTTGTGGATGTTGGTCCACTCCTTGTGGATGTTGTTGTGCACGTGGTGGTGGTGGTGCTTCGGCTTGGGCCACGTCATGGCCGAGGCCGAACCCACGCCGGCGCCCGCGAGACCGAGGACAGCAGCGCCTACGACAAGGGATCGCGTGATCGCACGCATACGCATGGAACCTCCAGGGGGAGAGAACGAACAATCCCCACAATCCAGCACAGCGACCCGATTTCCCGGAGAGAACATGAACGACACGTCCGAAAGTACACATACGGCCCACCCCGCGCGGACCGCCGCCCGCCACCCGCCGCCCCCTCCCGCGGGCCCCGCGTTCCCGCTACTCGCCCTGAGTGGCGTGCTCGCCGTAGTCGTCGTAGAAGCCCGCGCCCGACTTCGTACCGAGGCGGCCCCGCTCGACATAGCTCCGCAGTACGGCGCGCGGGCCCTCGGGCAGCCGCCCGGGATGCTGGGCGGCGTAGTGCTCCTCGACGGCGAGGGCGACGTCGAGGCCCACCGCGTCCATCGCCCGGAAGGGGCCGGAGCCGCCGCCGTTGACCTGGATCAGCCGGTCGATCTCCTGCGGGGTGGCGACGCCCTCCGCGACGACCGACAGTGCCTCGCGCTTGATGGCGGCCCAGATGCGGTTGTTGATGAAGCCGGTGCTCTCCTTGCGGGCCTCGAACGGGTGGACGCCGTACTCGGGGAGCACCGCCAGCATGAGATCGAGCACGGCCCGGTCGGTGTGTCCGCAGGTCATCACCTCGACGGCGGGCTGCTCCGGCGGCATGTAGAAGTGCGTGTTCAGCACCCGTGCGGGCCGGGTGACACCGTCCAGGAGCAGACGGCTGGCGAACGAGGAGGAGTTGGTCGCCAAGATGGTGTCCGGCGCGCAGAGCCGGTCGAGGTCGGCGAATACCCGCCGCTTCAACTCCAGGTCCTCCGGGACCGCTTCGACCACGAGCCAGGCCCCGGCGACCGCCGCCCCGAGCTCGTCCACGGCCCGCACCTCTCCGGCCTCGGCGCCGCTTCCGGCGTCCCCGTCCGCACCCGCGCCCCCGCCCGCGTCGGCGCCCGCGTCGGCGCGGGCCGCGATCAGGCCCGGCAGGGTCTCGCCGACGTACCGCAGAGCGGCGGCACGCTGGGAAGCGGAGGGGTCGTGGATCCGTACGCTGCCGCCCCGGGTCGCGAACACCAGCGCGATACGCCGGCCGAGCGTGCCGGCGCCGAGCACGGCGACAGGGCGCGCGGCACGGTCGGCGGGGAGTACAGCGGGAGATACGGCGGGAAGTACGGCGGCGTCGATCTCGTCCGCAGCCATGGAACAGCCCCCTTCGTCACGTCACGCTTCATCACGTCACGCTTCATCACGTCACGCCTCATCACGTCACGTGTTCTCGTGTCCCGCGCTCTCGCGTCACGTGTTCTCGTGTCACGCGTTCTCGTGTCCTGCGTTCTCGCGGCGTTCCGGCGCCCCTTCGCGGGCAGTTACAGATCCGCGAGGTAGTTGTACACCGGTTCGAAGGGAGCGAGGGTCAGATCGGTGAGGAGGTAGCAGGACTCGACGACCTCGCGCACCGGCAGATCGGCCAGCGGGGCCATGACGTGTCCGAACAGCTGAAGCCGCGCCGGTCCCCGCCACGCCTGCTTGACGGTGACATCCGTGATCGCCGTCCGCACCAGGTCACAGGCGTAGAGCTGGTCGGGCGGCTTGGGGACGACCTTGAGCGCGAACGTCGGTACGGTCAGCCGCCGCCGGGCCTCCGCCGGGTCCATCGGCTCGTACTTGTAGGGCGTGGTGGCCGTCGCGACCCGCTGCGAGCCGTAGTCGAGGGTGCCGACCATGGCGCCCGCCTCCGTGAACAGCCGGGGCGAGCCCATCGACTTGGGGTAGGCGGCCCACTCCCGCCCGGCCAGCACCGCGCCCGCGCTGTCCAGGTACATCGCGTGCAGATACTCGCCCCGCTCCCCCTCGTAGGAGACCGACAGCGCCTGGCCGCACTCCGTGTAGGAGCCGTAGCCGTCCACGTCGCCCATGTGCATGACCTCGAACCGGACCAGGGGATCGGCCCCCGGCGCCAGCGGTTCGGGCACGGCGGCGCGCAGCGCCTCGGGGTCGGTGCGGTAGACGACGGTGAAGTACTCCCTGTCCACGAAGCGGGGCACGCGCAGCGGATAGGGCGGGGCCGTCAGCGGGACGGCGGGCCTGCGCAGCACCTCTTCGACGTTCACGGCGAACCTCCTCTGGTCCGGGCGGGCGGGGCGGGCGGTCCCGTCCCGGGGCCCGCGGGTGGCGCTCACCGTAACCGGCCACCCGGCCGGACCCGCCCCGCTCGCCCGGCGCCGCCGGTCCCGGTGTACTGGCCGTACGCCGTCCGCCGTACAGGCAGGCCGGTACGCCGTCCGCCGTACAGGCAGGCCGCCCCCGTGCCCGCAAGGAGCCTCCGCGATGACCGGCGAACTTCCGTCCGAAGACCGCGACGGCGCGTCCCCGCTCGACACCCCCGGCCACGAGAGCCTCAGCGTCAGCCGTAAGGGCCGGGTCCGGGGCCGGAGCCGGAGCCGGAGCCGGAGCCAGGAGGAGCGTCCCCGGGCGCTGATCGCCGCGCTGCTCGGGTGCCTGCTGTGTTTCGCCGCCACCTCCGCCCTCGTGCTGGGCAGCGGCGCGGGCTTCGTGGACGGCCCCGTGCTGAACCAGACCGTGGCGCACCGGGCCGATGTGCTCGACGGCCCGATGGCGTTCGTGACCCGCGTCTCGGAGATCCCGCTGCTGCTCCTGTCCGTGCTGGTGGCCTGCTGGCTGGCCTGGCGCGACAGGTCCTGGAGTCCGCTCGTGCTGGTCGGCGGCGCCGGGCTGCTGGCCGTTCTCGTCTCGACGGCCGCCAAGGAACTGACGGAGCGGCACCGTCCGCCCGCCCGGCTGTGGGCGATCCCCGAGGACGGGTTCTGCTACCCCTCCCGGCACACCGTCATCGCCACCGCCGTCCTGCTGATCCTCACCTGGATGCTGGCGGCCCGGCTGGCCTCCCGCGCCGCGCGGGCCGCCGGGTGGCTGGGGGCCGGAGCGCTGTGCTGGCTGGTGGGGGCCAGCCGCGTCTACCTGGCGGTGCACTGGCCGACCGATGTCCTCGGGGGACTGGCCCTCGGCGCCGCCGTCGCCCTCGCGGTCGTCGCCGCGCGGGCCCTGGTCAACGCCGCGCGCCCCACCCCGGGGGCCCCTTCGGGGACCGCCGCGGGGACCGCCCCGGCGTCCGGCCGGGCGGCGGGTCCCGGAAGCGGCTGACCGGCAGGCCGGCGGTGTGGCCTGGGCGTCTGGGGGCACGCTATGTGCCCAGGGCAACTCAGGCCACCAACCGACGGAAGCGAGGGGGCAGCCATGGAGACCCACCGGAGGTCCTGGCTCTCACGGGCCCTGACCACGCGAACGGGCGGCGGCACACCGGGCGGCGGCGCCCCCGGGCCGTTCGCCCCGCTGGCGCGGACGCTGAGCGCCTGGGACCGGTCGGTCTACCGCAGCGTCGCCGTACGCCACTGGCCGCGCGCCGAGGGTTTTTTGCCCCGGCTGAGCAGGTCGGCCGACCACAGCAAGCTGTGGATGGGCGTCGCGGCGGGCATCGTCGCCTCCGGCGCCGGGGGCCCGCGCGCCCGCCGGGGCGCGCTGCGCGGGCTGGCCTCGCTCGCGGCGGCCTCCGCCGTCGTCAACACGGTCGGCAAGGGCGCGTTCAGCCGCGCCCGGCCCGTGCTGGACGAGGTGCCGGTGATACGGCGCCTGAAGCGGCTGCCGCACAGCACCTCCTTCCCCTCCGGGCACTCCGCCTCTGCCGCGGCCTTCGCCACCGGGGTCGCGCTGGAGTCGCGGGGCTGGGGCGCGGCCGTGCTGCCGCTGGCCGGGGCCGTCGCGTTCTCCCGCGTCTACACCGGCGTGCACTACCCCAGCGATGTGCTGGCGGGCGTGGCGATCGGCACGGCCTCGGCGTTCGCCGTGCGCGGCCTGCTCGACGCGCGCCGCCGCATTCCCCCGGCCCAGCCGCTGGTCGAGGCGCCCGAACTGCCCCAGGGGCGCGGGCTGTCCGTGGTCGCCAACCCGGGCTCGGGCTCGGCGGCCTTCGCCGACGAGGTCCAAGAGGCCCTCCCCGAGGCGCGGGTCCTGCACTGGGACCCGGAGCGGGGGCCGCTGTCCGAACTGCTGGACAAGACGGCCCAGCGGGCGGCCGAGGAGGGCGGCGCGCTGGGCGTCTACGGCGGTGACGGCTCGGTCAACGCGGCGGCGCGCGTCGCACACCGGCACGGGGTGCCGCTCGCGGTGCTGCCGGGCGGCACCTACAACCACCTCGCGCAGGACCTGGGCATCTGCACCTGCGCGGACCTGGCGAACGCGGCCGACGAGGGCCACGCGATCGCCGTTGACCTCGGCCGCTTCGCACCACTGCGGACGGCCCCCGGCGGCCCCGATTCCCGGTCGGACCCGGCCTCCAGACCGGCCCCGGACTCCACGTCGGTGCCGGACTCCAGAGAAACCCCCGACGCCCGGGAAACCTTCGACTCCCCTGGCTCCCCCGGCTATTTCGTGAACACCTTCAGCCTGGGCGCGTACGGCGACCTGGTGGAGGTCCGGGAGCGCTGGAGCGGACGGATCGGACCGTGGGCCGCCGGAATCGTCGCGGCCGTCCATGTGCTCCGCCACTCGAAGCCGTTCGAGGTGCGGGTGAACGGGCGGATGCGCTCGCTGTGGCTGCTGTTCGTCGGCAACTGCTCGTACAGCAGCGCCAGCGGCGGCCCCGGTGGCGCCCGGCGCTTCAACCTGGCCGACGGCATGCTCGACATCCACCTCGTCCGCGCGGGCCGCTGGGCCCGCACCCGGCTGGTGGCCTCGGCCCTGGCCGGGGTGCTCCACCGCTCCCCCGTGCACGCCGCCGCGCGGGGCCGCTACCTGCGGCTGACCGGCATTCCCGAGGGCACGCTGTGCTCCTACGACGGGGAGACCGCACCGGCACCCTCGACCCTCCTCCTCGACAAGCCGGGCACGTCGCTGACGGTCTACCGCCCGCTCCCCGCCTGGCTGAGCGGCCAGAGCCTGCCGGACGGCTGAGCGCGGGGTGCCCGCGAGCGGGCGGCACAACCGGATGACACACAGCCAGGCGGATGACACACAGCCAGGCGGCACGACAGGGGCCGGGCCGGCCGAAGCCGACCCGGCCCCTTCGCGCTGCCGCCCCGCCAGCACATGGCGCCCCGCCGGCATCTGCCGCCTATGCCATCGACGGTGCCGATGGCGCGGAGGACGCGGAGGACGCGGAGGACGCGGATCGGATGGCGCCGGTGGCACCGATGGCATCACCGTAGGGCCACGAGGGCGCCACCCAGGCGCGGCCCACTCTCGCATCGGATCCCCTCCCCTCGCACGCAACCCCTATGAGCAGGCACAACGCACGGCCCACCCACTTCGGCGCCATACGGGCTTGCACTTGGCGCCGTTGTGGTGCCACTATGGCGCCATGCCTGAATTCGAGACACCTCAGCCCATCAATGTCACCCTCGACCTGATCGCCGGAACCGTCCGCGTCGTCGCCTCGGAGCGCACCACCACGACCGTCGAGGTCCGCCCGGCCGACAGCGACGAGCCGCAGGACGTACGGGCCGTCGAGCAGACGGAGGTCTCGTACGCCGATGGCACCCTGCGGCTCAAGACCGCCAGGTGGCGCTCGCTGGTGAGCACGAGCGGCTCGCTCGCCGTGCACATCGAACTGCCGGCCGGCTCCCGCCTCCAGGCCACCGCCTCCCTGGGCGACTACACCTGCGAGGGCCGCCTCGGACACTGCGACCTGAAGACCTCGGTGGGCGCCATCCGCGTCGCCGAGGCGGAGACAGTGCGCCTGAAGACCGGCCACGGCGACATCAGCGTCGAGGAGGTCACCGGCACCGCCGAGACGGCCGAGGTCACCGCCGCCGGGCGGATCCACGTCGGCCGGTTCGCGGGACCGGCGAGAGTCAGGAACCGCCTCGGCGACACCACCATCGGCGAGGCGGCCGGCAGCCTGCGGACCAACGCCTCCAGCGGCCGTACGTCCGTGGACATCGCGCACGCCGGGGTGAACGCCGAGACCGCGCAAGGCGGCATTCGCATCGGCGAGGTCGCCCACGGCTCGGCCGTCCTCAAGACCGGCGACGGCGACATCGAGGCGGGCATCCCCGAGGGCACGGCCGCCTGGCTCGATGTGCGCACCCGCCTCGGCGCCGTACGCAACACGCTCGGCGCGGTGGACGGGCCGGTCGAAGCCGAGGAGACCGTCGAGCTGCACGCCCGCACCGGCCTCGGCGACATCCTCGTCCGCCGCCCCTGAACTCCCCGCCCGCGCCCACCCCTCACTCCCGAACTCCGCGCCCGCGCCCCTCACTTCGGTATCCGCCACGGAAGGACCCGACCGTCATGACCGTTCCGCCACCCGCAGGCCGCGCAAGCCGGGCAGGCCGCGCAGGCCGCGCAGGGGCCTCCGCTCCGACAGCGGCGCCCGCTCCCGCCGGAGCCGCGACGTCCGCGGTATCGGCGACACCCGCGAAATCCACAAAATCCGCCATATCCGCCATATCCGCGAGCGGGCTGCGCAAGTCCTACGGCTCCAAGGTCGTGCTCGACGGCATCGACCTGCACATCCCCGAGGGTTCCGTCTTCGCGCTGCTCGGCCCCAACGGCGCGGGCAAGACCACCACGGTGGAGATCCTCTCCACGCTCATCGGCGCCGACGGCGGACGGGCGCGGGTCGCGGGCCACGACGTGGCCCGGGAAGCGGACCTGGTGCGCGGCGCGATCGGCGTCACCGGACAGTTCGCCGCGGTGGACAACCTCCTCAACGCCGAGGAGAACCTGCTGCTCATGGCCGACCTGCACCACCTGGAGCGCCGCGAGGGCCGGCGGCGTGCGGCGGCACTGCTGGAGCGGTTCGAGCTGAGCGAGGCGGCGCGCAAGCCGGTCTCCTCCTTCTCCGGCGGCATGCGGCGCAAGCTCGACCTGGCGATGACGCTGGTCGGCAGCCCGCGCGTCCTCTTCCTCGACGAGCCCACCACCGGCCTCGACCCGCGCAGCCGCCGCACCATGTGGGAGATCATCCGGGGCCTGGTGGCCGATGAAGGCGTCACGATCTTCCTCACCACGCAGTACCTGGAGGAGGCCGACCAGCTCGCCGACCGCATCGCCGTCCTCGACCACGGCACGCTGGTCGCGGAGGGCACGGCCGAGGAGCTGAAGCGCCGGATTCCCGGCGGCCACATCCTGTTGCAGTTCGCCGACGGCGGCCAACTCGACGCCGCCACCGAGCTGTTCGGCGCCGCCGCGCCCGACACCGACGCGCTCACGCTCCAGATCCCCAGCGACGGCGGCATTCCCACTCTGCGGGCCGTGCTCGACGTGCTGTCGGCGGGCGAGGTCGAGCCCGAGACGCTCACCGTCCGCACGCCCGACCTCGACGACGTCTTCCTCGCCCTCACCGCACGCCCCGACCAGAAGGAGACCGTCCGATGAGCACCCCGGCCCACCCCGTCGGCGCCCCGGCCCACCCCATGGGCACCCAGGCGTACGCATTGCGCGACTCGCTGACGATGCTGCGCCGCAACCTCAAGCACGCGCAGCGCTACCCGGCCATGACGATCTCGGTCGTCGCGATGCCCGTCCTGATTCTGCTGCTGTTCAACAACGTCTTCGGCAACGCGCTGGGCTCGGGAATCGGCGGCACTCCGACCGGCGGCGGCCACTACATCGACTACATCGCCCCCGGCATCATCCTGATGGCCGCGACCTCCGGTGCCGTCGCGACGGCCGTGAGCGTGTGCGTGGACATGACGGAGGGCATCGTCAACCGCTTCCGCACGATGGCGATCTCCCGCGCCTCGTTCCTCAGCGGCCATGTCATCGGTACGACGATCCAGACCCTGGTGAGCGTCGCGTTCGTCATCGGCGTCGCCCTGGCGATCGGATTCCGCCCCGACGCCACCCCTGTCGAGTGGCTCGCGGCAGCCGGCCTGCTCGCCCTGCTCGCGCTGGCGCTCAGCTGGTTGTCGGCCGGCATGGGCCTGACGGCCAAGGCCCCGGAGACGGCCAGCAACCTGCCGATGCCGCTCCAGTTCCTGCCCTTCCTCGGCAGCGCCATCGTGCCGCCGGAGTCGATGCCGACGGGCCTGCGCTGGTTCGCCGAGTACCAGCCCTTCACCCCCATCATCGAAACCCTCCGCGGCCTCCTGCTGGGCACCGAGATCGGCACCAGC
This sequence comes from Streptomyces axinellae, assembly GCF_039532135.1. Lineage (NCBI taxonomy): Bacteria > Bacillati > Actinomycetota > Actinomycetes > Kitasatosporales > Streptomycetaceae > Streptomyces > Streptomyces axinellae. Next base: position 96,536 of record NZ_BAAARJ010000005.1, on the reverse strand, counting down.
GGCTACGCGGCCCTCGCCTGGTGCGTGGGCCTGGCCCTCGTCGGCTACCTCTGGGCCCGCACGGTCTTCATCCGCGCAGCGGCCCGCTGAGAGGCTCCCGCCGGACACTGCGCCGGGCACCCCGGTCCTGCGGCACCCGCTCTCTCCTGGAGCGGGTGCCGCAGCCCCTTTCCATGGCAGGGCCACTTTCGCGGGCAGGGGCGCCCAGCACTGTGGACTCACGGCATGACGAAGCCCACGCTCTTCCTCCGCTCGGCGGCCTGCCGGGAAAACGTCACCACCTTGGGGGGTGACGTTTTCGGGGTGCCAGGTCCGCCGCCACCGTCCGCGCCCGCCTGAGCCCGTCACCGTCCCTGGCCAGGCTTCGCTGGTTCGCGCCCTGGCCCTGGGTGGCGAACTGGTTGTACGGAGTGCTGGAGGACGGGTGCGCGTAGGCCGGATTGCCCGCCGGGGAGGGGTGTTGCGGCAGGTGGTCCCGGGGCGAGGTGGCGAGGCCGTGGGGAGCGGGAGTGTGGAACGTCTGCGACGGGTCCGGGTAGGCGGGCATGGCGCCGTAGTTCTGGGCAGGCTGGACATGCTGGACGGCAGCGGCCTGGAATCCGACCGGGGCCCCGTACCGCGGCCCCCCTTGAACAGTCGCCCGGACATTCTGCTGCTGGGCGTACTGATACGCGCCCTCCCCCGTGGGGGACACCCAACCCGCTCACCCCTGAGCACCAAGGCAGTCGGTACGCACGAACACGACCACATCAGGGTGTACTTCGTGCGGCGCGGCGCGGATGACCCCGGGGGGCCCGCACGACCAGGCCGGTGACGCGCTGCGGTCCCTGGTCGCCGGGAATCCACGCGCCGGGCAGGCCGACTCGCCCGCGGCGCAGACCCTCATGGCACACACCAGCATGGTGCAGCGGGCGTGGGCGACCTCGGCCGGCGGTGCGCACGCGTCCCGCAACGCCCTGCTCGAACTGGCCACAGGGCTGGTCCTCGACCACTTCGACGACCGAGAGCCCACCTTTACCCCGGCGCTGGCGCGGACGGCCAAGAATCTGGCCGACGCCCGGCTCACCGCCCCGGAGTCACCGGCTGACGTGACGACGCGGCCGGCGGGCGCATTACCCCGGTGTCCACACCGTGCTCCGGTGTGACCACGGCGGCGGCGTGCGTCACGCCCGGGGCCTCGTCGGCTCCCGGGCGTGGCGCGGATCATCGGTCACCGCTCGCCGGTCATCTTCGACCGGTCACCGGCAGACTCAGGACTTGGCGGAGACCAGTTCGGCGGCACCGTTGTTGATCGTCACATCGACCTGGAGGGTGCCCTTCTTCGCGGTCGCCTCAAGGTCCTCAAGGGTGCAGTTGTCGGCGTCGGTGTTCACGGGGTCGCCGCAGATCGCGCCGCCCTCCATCTTGGTGTCCTCGGCGACGAAGAACGCCTGGTCGCCGACCATCAGCTTGCCCGGTGCCAGGTAGGTGAGGGTGCCGGAGAACGTGCCGTTCGTGTCCTTACGGTCGGGGGCGTCGTCACCACCGGTCGAACCGCCCGTCGAACCGCCCGTCGAGCCACCGGTCGAATCGCTGTTCCCGCCCGTCGAGCCGCTGTCCCCGCCGGTCGAGCCGCTGTCCCCGCCGGTCGAGCCGTTGCCGCCGTCCGTCCCGGCCGAGTCGTCCCCGGGCTCCTCGGGCATGTCCGTCCCGGCGACGATCTCGGTGGCGATGCCCTTCTTGATCGTCACCTGGGCCTCGACCCCGCCGTTCTTGGCCGCCGCGTCCAACTCCTCGACGGTGCAGTCGTTCGGCGCGTTGTCGTCGTCGGTGCCGCAGATGTCGCCGCCCAGGATCCTGGTGTCCTCGGCGACGAAGAACGCCTGGTCCTTCACCTTCAGCTTGCCCGGCGCCAGGTAGGTCACCTTGCCGCTGATGATCTGCTTGCCGCCGGCGCCGCTGAGCGAACGGGAGGAGGCCGCTTCCTTGGTGTCGCCGTGGGAGCCCTTGCCCGAGGCACCGTTGTCGCCGTCACCGGAGCATGCGGTGAGGAAGAGGCTCGTCGCGGCGAGGAAGCCCGCGGCGACGATCGTGCTCTTACGGGTGGCGGTGCGGGTGCGGCCGGTGCGGAACATGGGGGCCCTCTCGGTTCGTTCGTTCGCTCGATGTCGTTCTCTCGCTGGTTTCAAGACGTTCGATGCCGCGCACCGCCAGGAAGTTCATGGGCCCCCGCCGCTGTTGCACAGCGGAGGTATTCGGCCGGTTTCTGTTACAAAGCCTTCCCGGGGCCTTGGGGGCCGGGCGCGGGCGCGGAGGGTGCCGTCGGCGGGGATTCGGGCAGCAGCAGCGCGGAGTCCGCGTGCACGGTGACGCGTACGGGCGTGAGCGCGGTGGCGTCCACCCGGGGCTCCCCGGTGCCGGGGTTGCGCGCGTAGCGCGGGTGGGCGCCCGCGCTGATCTGCCAGCGGATGCGGTGCCCGCGCGCGAAGCGGTACGCCGTGACGCTCATGGGGACGTCCGCGCGCACGGGAGCCCGCACGGATGTGGACCCGGACGTTCCGATGGGCGTTCCGGCGGACGTGCGGCCCAGGCCGTCGCAGACGTTGACGGAGCGGCCCCGCGGATCCACATCGCACAGGCGGGTGAACAGGTCGGCATGGCCGGTGTCCGTGGTGACGCTCAGCCGCGCGGTGACGGGTCCGAAGAGGTCCACGGGTTCGTCCAGCGGCGGGCCGGTGAACGTCAGCACATCGTCCCGGGCCTCCAGTGTGCCGTTGTCGCGCGGTCCGGCGGCGGGCGAGAGCAGCGGGCCGCCCACGGACGGGGTGGGGTCGGCCGGGTCGTAGCGGAAGGACGCCGGCGGCGCGGTGTCCGTGGGGGCCGGGGCCTCCCGGGTGAGGTGGCCCTCCCAAGTGGGATACCACGCGGTGGGGGCCGGAGCCGCCGTGCCGCCGGGCGGCCACGCGCCGAGGTCCCGCCACCGGCCCCCGCCACCGGCGCCCGGCCGACCGCCGTGGGCGGCTTGGCCCCCTTTCTTCCCCATGTCACCGCACTTCCCCATGTCACCGCGCTTTCCCATGTCACCGTGGCCGCCCACGTGCACGCGTACCGGGGTGGGGCGCAGGCCCGAGGGGTCGTCGCACAGGTGCGCGCGCAGCCAGGCGAGGCTTTCGGCGAACACCTCGGGCCACCCCTTCTGCAGCGCGGAGGCGTGGGTCCAGGGGCCGACCAGCAGCGCCGTCTCGCACCCGGCCCGCCGCAGCCGCTCGTACTGCGCGAAGGTCTGGTCCACCAGCGCGTCGTGCCAGCCGGTGATCAGACTGACCGGCACCGCCGACCGCTCCGCCGCCTCGGCCAGCGACGCACCCTGCCAGTAGGGATCTTCGGCGTCCGGGTGCGTCATCACCTCATCCAGCCAGGGGACTTCGCCGCCCAGCGCGGGCACATACGCGCCGCGCAGCGGCCGGGCGGCGACGGCCTCCCGGATACGCCGCTGAAGGCGCAGCGTCGCCTTCACGAACGCGGCCACGCCCCGGTGCTGGTATGTCATGCCCGAGCCGACGGCCAACGCGTTGTCCAGGCGGAGCACGCCGTCCGCGTGGAAGAGGGCGTAGGGGTCGTGCAGCCCCATCTGCACCACCATCGCCTTCAGTTCCGGCGGCGGCTCCAGGGCGAGGGCCCACTGCACATAGCCCAGGTAGCTGGGGCCGACGGTGCCCAGCGTGCCGTTGAACCACGGCTGCTCACGCAGCCAGGAGACCGTGGCCTGCCCGTCGGCCGGCTCGTTGCGCCACAGGTCGAACGTCCCGCCCGATCCGCCGGTGCCCCGGCAGCTCTGGAGCACGACGTGGAAGCCCTGTTCGGCGAAGAGCATGCCGTACATGGGTGACCACGGCAGGCCCCTGCCGTAGGGCGAGCGCACGAGGAGGGTGGGGAAGTCGCCCTCGGCGCGGGGGAAGTAGTGGTCGGTGAGCAGCGTGCTGCCGTCCGCGCCCGGTACCGCCAGCCCCGGCTCCCACCCGGCCGCGTGCCGAGCGGCCGGGAGCCCGCGCCAGGTCGCCCGCATCATCCGCGAGGCGAGCGGCGGTCTCCCCGGCGCGGCCAGGTGCGGGGGTGCGGACGCGCTGGTGCGTACGGGACCGTTCCGGCGTGCTGTCATCAGTACCCCTCCTCTTTTACGTACGTTGTACGAGAATAGAGTAGAGGAGGGAGCCGCCCACACGGGCCACCGCGTTCGAGGCGAGACAAGACGAGACGAGGAGCACGAGGAACGTGACACGTGACGGCGAGACGGGATCCGGGCACGGGCACGGAGAGCCGGGCCCCGGACCCGAGCGCGGAGAGCCGGGCCCCGGACGCGGACCGGCGGAGTCCGGACGCCGACCGGCGGAACCCGGACGCGGGCCCGGCGCGGCGGAGCCCGAACGCGGACCCGAACGCGGACGCGGACGCGGACCGGCGGAACCCGGACGCGCCGAGGCGGGCCCCGCACCCATGGGCGTGGATCCGCACCGGCTCTGGCTGAGTCACCCAGGGCCGCAGCCGCGCAGAGGCCGCAGGCCCGGCTACAGCCGGGAGGCGATCACCGAGGCGGCCGTCGCTCTCGCGGACGCGGAAGGGCTGGAGGCGGTCACCATGCGGCGGGTCGCCGCACAGGTCGGAGCCGGTGTCATGTCGCTCTACAACTACGCCCCGGACAAGGAGACGCTGCTGGAGCTGATGGTCGATCACGTCAGCGGCGAACTGCTGCCCGCCTCGGCCGCCGCCCCGCCCACCGGCGACTGGCGCGCCGACCTGAAGGCCATTGGCCACCTCCAGCGCGCCCTCATGCTGCGCCACCCCTGGCTGCCCACCGCACTCGCCACGCGCCGCACTCCCGGACCCAACGCGCTGGCCTCCCTGGAACACGCGCTCGCCGCGCTGCGGCCCACCGGCCTGGACGGCGCGACGAAGATCGAGATCTTCGCCCAGCTGACCGCGTTCGTGGCCGGGCACGTCCGGTACGAGGTCTCCCAGGCGGCGGCCTCCCGTTCCGCCGAGCGCGGCGCGGCCGAAGCCCGCTACCTCGCCGCCGTCGCGGCCGACGGCCACCACCCGGAACTCGCCGAAGCGCTGGCCACCGCCGGCCGCCGCCCCCTCGCCCCCGAACCCCCCGAGGCCCCCTTCACCCGCTTCCTCAACCGCCTGATCGACGGCCTCGACACCGACTGACCCCCGCCCGGCCGCCCGCCGACCGACGCCGAGTCCGACCGCGAGACCCGTCGAATCACCTCATGTCCCGCCTCGCGCAGGGCACTTGCCCACACTGGCGCATGGCCTGTTCCTCCTGGGGCAGACGGTGGTCTTCAACCGCGGCTGCCGAACGGGCAAGGAACCGATCAGGCCGAACGGGCAAGGAACCGATCAGGGCGCCGCCGTGCCCGGAGCGGCGCAGCGGCGCGCCGGAAAGGAACGGCATATGACGAATCCGCTGGACGCGACGCCCCCGCGGGAAACGCCACCGCCGAGGTACGAAAACGCGGCGGGAGACCCGGTTCCGTGGTACTCGGAGACCGCGGCGAACCCTCTCGGTAGCGCTGCCGGGGACACCACTCGGCCTGTCGCGCATGGCCGATCCGGCTCCGCGAGGCCGTCGCTGGCCCGTCGCAATGACGCGCTGCCGGGGCAGTTGGCGACCCTCGGGCAACTCGGAAGGCAAGGACAGCCGCGAGGACAAGCACGGTAGGCATGCGGCGCCTCTCCGCTCCACAGCCGTGACCTGCGGAGCCTCCGCCGGATCGCGGACCCCGGCCGCGTAGCGGACCGCGGACCCCGGCCGCGTAGCGGATCGCGCGCCCCCGCCCGCCCGGGAGACACGGCCGGGCGGCCTTCGCGCCGCATCTCGGACAGGTGGGCCTTCACCCGCACAGCGCGGCACATGTGCCGCGCCTGGGCGGCGGAGCGGGGCCTCCTGGTCAGGGACACGGTCATGACGAGCGGGACCACCAGCGGCGCGTCCCTGCTGGGTGACCCCGCCCCCGGCGCCTTCGTCACGCCCGGCCGACGCATCCTCGCGCTCGCCCTGACGGACAGTCCGGATTGCCTGACGCTACGTCAACAGGCCGGTGTGCCCGCCCACTTCGCCGCCCGGCCGGAACCGGCGTACACCGCCGAGCCGCGCGCCGTGCTGCACCCGAGCGTGAGTCCGCCCACGCTGGTACCGCCTCCCGGCGCCGCGGCTCACGATGCCCGTGGGCCGGTCACCCGTTCCGCGCGCTCAGCCCGGCCCACCCGATCCACGCCGGCGTCCGCGTCCGGAAGGGGGCTGCTGCGAGGACGGGTAGGGCTGATAGCGCCTACCGGCGTCGGCGTTGGCCCCCCGGGGGGATCTCACGGGCGACGGTGTGCCGTTCGTGGCCCACCGCGATGTCACGTTCGCGCCGTTCCCGGGGGGCGTGACGGGCCGCATGTCGCGGAAGTCGTCCCCCTGCGGCATGACCCCGCTCGGCATGACGGGCCGACGGTTGCGAGCGTCGTCCCGGAGCGGCGTGGCGGGCCGCATGTCGCGGAAGTCGTCCCCGGGCGGCAAGCCGGGCTGCGTACGGAGGGCGTCGTCCCCGAGCGGGTTGCGAGGCGGCACTGCCGCTGCCGAGTAGCGGGGGTGCCGCAAGATCGACTCCAACTCCTGCTGGGCCCCTCGCCGCGCCCTTCCCCTCCTTTGCGCATCCTGCCTCGCCCTGTGCAGGAACAGGCTTTCCTGGGCCACCGTCGTCGGATCGGTTGCCTGTCCTCGTGCGGCCACCCGGCTTTCCGCGACCCTGACGAGGTTGATGTCCTCACGAATGGGGAACGGCCCTTGCTGCTCGAACGCCGCCCGCTCCCACTGCTGGGACCACTGCGCCAACTCCTGCGCCTGCTGCTCCTGTACGTTCGGCTGCGGAGGCTCCGGCGACCTGCCCCCGAACGTGGGACTGTCCACGGCTACCACTCCCTGCTCTCTTGGCCCCAGGCTCTTGGCACTGAAACGCTCTTGGCACGCACCGCTTTTGCCAGTGAACGTTCTGCCCCTGAACGCTTTTACCACTGGCCGTCGGGCACTTGGGGCGCAAGCTCGTTCCCACGCCCCGCACTCCGTTACAACGCGCCCCAGGGCCAACGGGTTCAAGACGACCCCGTGGCGGCGGGGGCGAGGGAGGATTCCGGCCGCTGATCGTCCTCCGTCACCGCCCGCCCGGCCCAGCGGCGGGCGACCGCGGCGCAGGTCATCAGCTGAAGGGTGTGGTACAGCATCAGCGGGATCCAGAGGATCCAGAGGATCCAGAGGATCCAGAGGATCCAGAGGATCCAGAGAAGTCAGCGGAATCGGCGGAATCGGCGGAGTCGGCGGACCGCTCTCCGGGTGTCCGGGCGGAGGCGCCTTCGGTGGCTGCCCAGGAGGCGAGCAGCCGCAGGGCCTCTTCGGAGGAGGAGCCGGGTTCGGCGGCGTAGATGGTCAGGTCGTGCACGGCCCGGCAGGGCAGCGGCAGATCCAGCGCGTGGTAGGTCAGCTCCAGGTCACCGACCTCGGGATGCCTGAGCCGTTTGACACCGTCGTGGCGGATGCGGACCTCGTGCGCGGCCCACTGGGCGCGGAACGCGGGGCTGAGCGTGGACAGCTCGCCGATGAGTTCGCGCAGGCCCCGGTCGTTCGGCTCCCGCCCGGCCTCCGCGCGCAGCAGCGCGGCGGTGACCTGCGAGGCGTCGTCCCAGTCCACGAAGAAACGGCGGGCGGCGGGGTCGAGGAAGTGGAAGCGGGCGATGTTGGGGCGGCCCCGCTTGTCGGTGGTCTCGCTCTCGAACATCGGGGCGTGCACGGCGCGGGCCAGCGCGTTGTGGGCGATGACGTCCATGCGGCCGTTGCGGACGAAGGCCGAGGCCATCGTCATCGAGTCGAGCATCCACTGGACGCGGGGCGGCACCTCGACGTCCTTGCGGCGCGACGGGGCACGGCGGCTGGGGCGGGCCGCCTTGGCCAGGTCGAACAGGTAGGTGCGCTCGTCCTCGTCGAGCCGCAGCGCCTGGGCGACGGCGGCGAGCACGTCCTCGGACACCTCGCTGATGTGGCCCTTCTCCAGCCTCGTGTACCACTCCGTACTCACACCCGCGAGTACGGCGACCTCCTCGCGCCGCAGCCCCGGGACCCGCCGCCGGCCGCTGGTGGGCAGCCCGACCTGTGCCGGGGTGATCCTGGCCCGGCGGCCGGCCAGGAACTCCCGGATGTCGGAGCGGTTGTCGGAGCGAGCGTCCATGTCTCCACGGTAGTCACGCACCGGCACGGAGGGAGGTTGAGCTGGTACCCCCCATAACCTCGACCTTCTCCGCACGCGGGAGAGCGGGTTTCGTGGCGTGGACAGCTTGACCCCGACCCCTTGACCCCGACCCCTTGACCCCGACCCTGTGTGGAGACGAAGGAATGAGCACGCGAGGAGGTGTCCTCGACGACGCCCGCTACGAGGGAAGAGCCAACGGGCCCGAGCCCCGGCGCGGGCGTGCGCACGAGCGCGGACCCGACCGCGAGCACGGGCACGGCCGCGAGCACGACCGCGACGGGCGTGGACGGACCAGGCCCGGTCGGCTGCCGCCCGTGACCTACGTACTGGCCCTGGGCACGTTCCTGATGGGTACGACCGAGTTCGTGGTGGCGGGCCTGCTGCCCGAGATCGCCGGTGACCTGCGGGTGAGCGTGAGCCAGGCGGGCCTGCTGATCACGGTCTTCGCCCTGGGGATGGTCGTCGGCGCGCCGCTGATGGCGATGCTGACGCTGCGGCTGCCCCGGCGCTGGACCCTCATCCTGACCCTGGTCGTGTTCGCGGCCGGACACGCCGTCGTCGCGCTCGGCTCCAGCTTCGCGCTGCTGCTGGGGGCGCGCTTTGTGACGGCGATGGCGACCGGCGCGTTCTGGGCGGTGGCCAACGTGGTCGCCACCCGCGCCGCCGGACCGGCCGCCGGCTCGCGGGCCCTGGGCGTGGTGGGCTCCGGCGCGATGCTCGCCAACGTGGTGGGCGTCCCGCTGGGCGCCTTCGCCGGACAGCTGATGGGCTGGCGGGGCCCGTTCTGGGCCCTCGCGGTCCTCGCCGTCGCCGCCACGGCGCTCATCGCGCGCAGCGTTCCGCACGACGGCCCGGTCCGTGTCCCGCACAACGGTCCGAACGGCGCCCCGCACGACGGCCCGGTCCGTGTCCCGCACAACGGTCCGAACGGCGCCCCGCACGACGGCCCGGTCCGTGTCCCGCACAACGGCCCGGACGGCGCCCCGCACGACGGCCCGGTCCGTGTCCCGCACGACGCCCCGCATGGACGTCGTCGCCCGGAGCGCGCCGCCGTCTCGATCAGGGCCGAGGTGTCGGCCCTGCGCTCGGGCCGCCTGTGGCTGGTGCTGGCGGCCTGCGCGACCACGACCGGCGGCGTGCTGTCCACGTACTCCTACATCGCACCGCTGCTGACCGGCCGGGCCCACCTCGCCGCCGGACTGGTCCCGCTCGTGCTGGTCGGCTTCGGCGTCGGCGCCCTGCTGGGCTTCCTCGTCGGCGGCCGGCTCGGAGACGTGCGCCCGCACGCGACGACCCTCGTGGCGCCGGCGATGACCACCCTCCTGCTGCTGGCGCTCAGCCTGCTGGCCGGCTTCACCGCCCCCACCATCGCCCTCGTCGCCCTGCTGGGACTGTTCGGGCTCGGCGCCAACCCGGTGCTGATCTCCCTGGGCGTCCGTTTCGCCGGTCGGGCCCCCACCCTGGGCTCGGCCCTGACCGTCTCGGCGTTCAACCTGGGCACCGCGGCCGGATCCTGGGTCGCGGGCCGCGCCCTCGACTCCGCCCTCGGCGCGACCGGCCCCGCCGCCGTCGGCACCGTGATCGCGGCGCTGACCTTGATCCCCACGACGGCGGTCGCACTCGCCCAGCGCCGCCGCACGGCGGCCCCCGCCCTCCAGGGCCACCCCGCGGATGCCGACCTCACGCCCATACGGAACCGTTGATTCCACGGTCGGCACGAGGGGCACCCCGACCCCGGCCCCCCTCACCACCCCCGTACCCTCGCCCCCATCCCACCCCCACCCCCACCACGACGTTCAGGGAGCAAACCCCATGCGTGCAACCGTTCTCCACGCCCCCGGCGACGTCCGCGTCGAAGAGGTCGAAGACCCGGAGATCACGACCCCCACGGACGCGGTCATCCGCGTGACCGCCACCTGCGTCTGCGGCTCGGACCTGTGGCCGTACCGGGGCATCGACCCCGTCGCGGACCCGGTACCGATGGGACACGAGTACGTCGGGATCGTCGAGGAGATCGGCAGCGAGGTCGTCAGCATCAAGCCCGGCCAGTACGTCGTCGGCTCCTTCGTCGCCTCCTGCGGCATCTGCGAGATCTGCCGCTCGGGCTACCCCTCCTCCTGCGCGAACCGCGTCTTCATGGCGCAGGTCGGCACCCAGTCCGAGCGCGCCCTGATCCCGCACGCCGACGGCACCCTCGTACCGCTGCCCGGTGCCCCTGACGCGGACCTGATCCCCAGCCTCCTGGCCGCCTCCGACGTGCTGGGCACCGGATGGTTCGGCGCGGTGGCCGCCGAAGCCGGGCCGGGCAAGACCGTCGCGGTCGTCGGCGACGGCGCGGTCGGCCTCCTCGCCGTCCTCGCAGCCCAGCAGCTCGGCGCGGACCGGATCATCGCCATGAGCCGCCACGAGTCCCGGCAGAAGCTGGCCCGCGAGTTCGGCGCCACCGACATCGTCACCGAGCGCGGCGACGACGGCGTGGCCAGGATCAAGGAACTGACCGGGGGCATGGGAGCCCACTCCGTCGTCGAGGCCGTCGGCACCCAGGAATCGATGCAGCAGGCCATCCGCTCCACCCGGCCGGGCGGGCACATGGGATTCGTCGGCGTCAACCACGATGTCGCCCTCAGCGGCGAGGAACTCTTCTTCTCGCAGGTCCACGTGGTCGGCGGCCCGGCCCCGGTGCGCCGCTTCCTGCCCGAACTGATCGACCTGATCTGGCAGCGGAAGATCAACCCCGGCAAGGTCTTCGACCTCACCCTCCCCCTCGACCAGGCCGCCGAGGCGTACCAGGCCATGGACGAACGCCGCGCCATCAAGGCACTGCTCACTTTCTGATCACGCGTGACCGCGTCTGCTGATCGCGCGTGACCACGCCCGACCGCGCCACAACGCGTCGAACACATCTGCACATACCTGAATACGTGTGAACGCATGTGGGGCCCACGGCGGTGGGCCCCACGCGTGTGCCACGCGGGTGAACACGCGTACGGGTAGGAACATTTACGCACGGGAAAGGACACTCACGAGTCGTCCTCCGGCTACGTCGCCCGTAAATCCAAGCGCTCTGTGCCGACTTCGGCCCCCTGGCAGGCGACGGGCGTATCGCCGCGCTGGAGGCCGACATCAAGGCGCGCGGCGTGAACTGGCGAAAGGGGAGGACAGGATGTCCCGGACCGAGGGCGCGCGGCTGTTCCGCGAAGCGTGGATCGCCGGGTGCGCCGACACTTCCCCGGGGAGCCGAAAGCGGGGTACGTGACTCCGTGGGAGAACACCCCCGAGTGGGAGCGCGAGGCCGCGGGCGCCGTCCCCGAGCAGGTGCGGCAGTTCCTCGACCTGAGCGGGGGGGCACGCCGCCCGGCTCACGCGGGAACAGAAGGGCCGGTTCGCCGCCACCTGCTGGACGGCCCAGATGTACAGGCACTTCGACGAGCCGAAGCCGGGCTACGTGGCGAACTGGCCCCAACTCCCCGACTGACAGCGGGAAACGGACTCCGACGTCTTCGAAGCCATCGAGCACGCCGCCCGACGGTAGCCGCACCGCAGCGGCCCGCACGGCGACAGCGCACGGCGACAGCGCACGGCGACAGCGCATGGCGACAGCGCATGGCGACAGCGCACGGCGCAGCCCACAGCAGTGGCGCGCGCCCCGCACGCCGGAGTCGCCGCGCGTTCTTCTTCGGCGGCGCGGGTCCGATCGCCACGGGGAGCCACCCGGGTCAGGCGCGGAGCAAACGGGCCGAGACGGTCCACAGGCGCTCGGCGAGGGCGGGATCGAGCGCCCATTCCTTGACACCGTGAGGGTGCTGCGCGAGGTCGGCGTCGTTCGGCACGGTGTACGCCTCCTGTGCGTCGTCGAGGTAATGGCCGCCGGAGTGCGCGAAGGCCGGGTGGACGGCGGCGACGATGCTCGTCGCCGCTCCCTGCGCGACCGTCTTGTACGTGAAGACGCCTGCGGCCTCGGCCGCGTCGAGGGACTGCCGCTGCCGCGGCGTGAAGTTCCGCTGGAGGCCCGTGGCGACGCCGCCGGGGTTCACGCTGTTGGCCACGATCCCCTCCGATACCCATCGGCGGGTGGCCTCGACGGCGAACAGGGAGTTGGCCGTCTTCGACTGCGCGTAGGCGGTCTGCGGGTCGTAGCCGCGGTGCTCGAAGTGAAGGTCGTCGAAGTCGACGCCCGCACGCATGTGCGCGGTCGAACTCACCGAGACGATCCGGGCTCCACCGCGCTCGGACGCGCCCAGGGCCAGGGCGCGGTGCAGACCGGCGGCGAGGGCGAAATGGCCGAGATGGTTTGTCGCGAACTGCGACTCCCAGCCCTCACGGGTGCGTTCGAGGCCACCGGTGACCACCCCGGCGTTGTTGATCAGAAGGTGCAGCGGGCCACGCCACGCCCCGGCGAATCGGGCGACGGACCCCCTCTCGGCGAGGTCGAGCCGAGCCACGAGGGGCCGGATTCCTCCGGTGGACTTCGCGATCGCCCCGGCGGCAGCGTCGCCGGCGGTGGTGTTGCGGACGGCGAGGGTGACCTCCGCCCCGGTCGCGGTCAACGCGCGAGCGGTCTCGGTCCCGATGCCGGAGGACGCTCCGGTGACGATGGCGCGGACGCCGGTCAGGTCGAGGCCGCGCAGTACGTCGTCCGCCGTGCTGGCGGCGGTGAAGGGTGTGGAGATGAGCGCAGAATCAGCCATAGCCGTACTATACAAAGTAGGCTCAATTTGTATAGTGCGCAGCTCCCTCGTACACTCGCTCCATGAGCAGCCCCGATACCGGCCCCCCAGCCTCGGCGGTCACCGACACCAGTCGGCGGGCCGCCGTTCTGGACGCCGCCATGGTCACGTTCGCGCGCTTCGGCTACCGGAAGACCTCGATGGAGGAAGTGGCGCGGGCGGCCCGTATTTCCCGGCCCGGGCTCTACTTCCTCTTCGCCTCGAAAGAGGCCCTGTTCCGTGCCGCCGCCACCCAGGTCCTGGAACGCGACCTCGTAGCGGTCGAACACGTCCTGGCCGACACGGGACGCCCCCTCCCCGACCGTCTCGCCGAAGCGTTCGACCAGTGGGCGGGCCGCTACATCGGCCCCCTGGCACGCGATGTCCCCGAGGTCATCGGAGCCAACCCCGGCTTGCTCGGCGAGATGGCCGAGACCGCACCACGGCGTTTCGAGGAACTGATCACCGACGCGCTCGCGGCGGAGACAGGGCAGGAGGCGGCGCTCGCGGTCGCCCGGACGATGATCAGCACATCGATCGGCCTCAAACATCAGGCGCCGACCCGGGAGTTCTTCCTTGCACGGCTGAAGACCGCCATCAGCCTCCTGCTGCGCCCGTGAAGCAGCGGCCCGCCCGGCCACGGCGGACGCGCCTTGCGGACACGCCTTGCGGACGCGCCCCCAGCGGCGCCGCCCCCTTGAGGGCGGGAGAAGGCCCGTCGGGATCGGTCAGACCACTTCGCCCTCTTCATCCCCCTCATCCACGCTGTACAGCGCTTCGGTGATCATGCGGGTGGCGAAGTCGGGGTCCTCGGTGACGCGGTTGATGTGCTCGGCGAGCAGGAAGGCGGTGACTTCGAGGGGAGTCATCTCCTCCTCCGTCCAGTCCCCGTACTGCTTGCGCCACAGGTTGGGACTCAGGCCGGTGCCGGCGGCGATGACCAGGCCGGCCATGGTGGGGATGGCCTCGGGCCGTACGCTCCTGGGCATCATGCGCATCGTGGCGATGAGGTTGGGCACCACGTACTCGAAGACGTCCTTGTCGTGGTCCTCGTGGCACTCCCGCAGCCACTTCATGAACATGAAGATGAGCGTGCACGCGCCGTTCAGCACGTCGTTGGCCCCCTCGGGCCCCAACGACGCGGTGTACTGGTCGATCAACTCCCGTTCTTCAGGATCGATTTCGTCCTTGCCCGCGTGAATGCTCTTGAGCCGGGAGTCGATCATCATGAGCGCCGCACCCACATCGCCGGCGGGCGCGTGCTGGGGGCCACAGGGCGAAGTCACGTAATTCCTCCTCAACGGGCCGCGGGTGAGTGCGCGGCGTGACGTGGCGTGTCCGTACCGTAGACGGCCGCTCGGAGGCGGGCGGGTGACTTTCGGCCGTACCGGCGGCGGGATGGCGGGGGGCGGGTAGTGCCCGTACGCCCCGCGCGCCGGGCAACCTGACGCGCATGTCACCGCGACCGGCGCAGGCGCTTCCGGGAACTCGGGCGGCCCCAGGACGCGTCCGTAGAGGGCATGGACAAACGTGTCGAGTCGTCCGGCGCCATCGGCTGTCTGGTGGCCATCGCCGCTGCGGCGGCCGGGTTCGCCGTGTGGCGGCATGGAGCCGGGCCCGGTCTGTCCGGCGGCTTCGAGGGCGAACGGGACTGGAGCCTCCTGTACGGGGAGTTGCCGGTCATGCTGCTCGGAGTCCCCGCGGTCACGCTGGCGGTCTGGCGGCTGACCGGTTCCGCGCTGAGCCGCCGGACGGGCCGGGTCACCCGGACCGTGATCCCGCTCGCGGCGGCCTCCGCCGCTGTGGCGATGCTGGCCTGGGCGAGCCTGGCCTGGCTGGACACCCGCGTCGCACCCTTCGTCCACCCCGGGTAACGGCCGCCGCCGCCCGGACGGCCTCGCGGATCGACGAGGATCGCCGCGCGATGCCGCAGCTCGGCGCGGGACGCCGCGCGGATCGGCGCGGGACGCCGCGCGGATCGCCGCGGGACGCCGCGCGGATCGCCGCGGGACGCCGCGGCTCGTCCGCAATCGGCGGGCCCCGCAAGCTCGTCGTCACCCGCGGGCACTCCGCCGGTCGGCCTGGACCGCTTCTTGGCGGCGTGGGTCCTGCTGGGGCCGTGTCTGGTACGAGACGAACTCCTCCCCCGCATCGGCCCCTTCGCCCTCTACGGGTCGCTGTTCACCATCGGCCTCGTCCACATCGGCCTCGTCCACGTCGGCCTCGCCACCCGCCGCCACTTCCCCGCCTTCGCACCGGCCCCCGAGCCGGTACCCCCCGGGGAGGCCGCCGCTGATTGACACCGACGAGGCTGGCACCGAGGAGGAGGTACCTACGGGGCCGGGTTCACGAAGTCGCGCCTACGAGGCGGTATCGCGGGTGCGAAGCTGTTCGTTGATGCGCTGCGCCTCTTCGAGCTGGTCTTCGAGGATGATGATGCGGCAGGCGGCTTCGACGTGGGTGCCCTCGTCGACGAGCGCGCGGGCGCGGGCGGCGATGCGCAACTGGTAGCGGGAGTAGCGTCGGTGGCCGCCTTCGGAGCGCAGTGGGGTGATCAGGCGGTTCTCGCCGAGCGCGCGGAGGAAGGCGGGGGTGACGCCGAGCATTTCGGCGGCCCGGCCCATGGTGTAGGCGGGGTAGTCCTCGTCGTCCAGGGAGCCGACGGCGGGGCGGGTACTGCGATCGGGCATAGACCTCTTCTTTCGGGCGCATCGAGGGGCCCGGATGCCGTAGAAACTGGCACCCGGGCCCCGAGCTTTCAACACCATCTACCGGCCGACTGCACCGGCCTTCTTATTCCGCCGCTCCGCTTGGGAGGTCGGAGGCGGGGGGATCGCGAATACGTGACCGGGGATCACCTTCCAATCCGGGGTCTGCGGTACCTGGGCGGTGCTGTCTCTCGCCCAGGCGATCCTGATGGCGTCTGCTCCTATCTCATTCCGTTACTCGCTTGTACTGCTGGATTCCGCGGTGACTGCGTGCGGCCCCTGGGGCCGCTCGGCCCGGCAGTCAGCGAGGGGACCCACCGCTTCCGGCCCCGCCGCTCCACTGCCGTTCCGCATCCTGCCTGTCCTGCTCCCACGGCAGTTCGTCTCTGCCGTGCTCTCTTCGACTTCTTCCCGTCGAGAAGAAACATTAACCCCGACACGCACCCATGTCTACATCCGCCACCATAGATTTTCGACGGGGCCGATGGTCGTAGTTCTCCCACCCACAGGGAGGAAAAGATGGCTGTGCGGGACTGGGACCACCCACAGGGGGCATAAGCCCGAACTTCAGCGCCCACAACCGAGACAGACGGGGTGTCAGCGCATGAACAACGACACGAAGACGACCACCACGGAGGCCCCCAGGCGCCCCCTCACCTTGGAAGACGACAGCCCGGCAGGTGTCCCCCGGGCCCGCGATGTCGCCCGCGCCTTCGCCGACAGCCTCACCCCGGCCCCCGCCGCGGAGACGACCGAGACCCTGGCCCTGGTCGTATCCGAACTCGTCACCAACGCCCTGCGCCACGGCGGCGGCCGATACACACTCGAACTCAGCGCCACCGCCGACACGGTGGACGTCGCCGTCAGCGACCTCAACCCGGCGCCCCCGCGTGAACGGGCCCCGGACCTCAACGACGGTACCGGCGGCTTCGGATGGCACATGGTCCGCCGCCTCACCGACAGCGTGACCACCAGCCCCGGCCCCGGACGCGGAAAGACCATCCACGCCCACCTCACCCGTTGACGCGACCCACCGGGCCGCCCGGACCGGACTCCCCGGCGCACGGGAGGGCGCACGCGAGGGCGCGCGGGCGGGAGAACGCCCGAGCCCCGCCGTGTCACCCGTCCGAGTGGCACCCCGCAGCACGCCCCCGCGCGAGAGCTACGCTCGACGCGATGACCGACTTCGCCGACGAGGCGCGTACCCGCAGGGCGCACATGCTGCGCATGGCAGAGGCGCAGGCCGAGGAACCAGATGAGATGCGAGTCCTGCGGGCCCGCGTCCTCGACTACCTCGACAACACCCCGGAGCCGCCGGTCATGGCGTCCTACGGCGTCAGCACAAAAGGCTGCCCGAAATGCCACCGCACGATGTGGCACCAGAAGGACCACGAGGGACACCACTGGGTGTGCGCCTCCTGCGGGCACTTCGAAGAGCTGGTGATGACGTGCCCGAGGTGCGGCGAGGAGATGAAGCCGCCGTTCCTGGAACAGATCGACCGATGGACCTGCCGAACCTGCAAGCTCGTCGCGGCATCGGGGGAGTCCGAGCAGGAAATGCTGCAACGCGACGACGAAGTACGCCAGGCAGTCCGAACGCTGGACGCGGTGATCGAGGACCGGGCCGGGGAGTAGCCCCAGGGGGCCGACGGGGCGGCCGGAAACGGGCGGTTTCAGTCGGCACCGAGGGGCCTGGTGTCACCGAGACCGTCGCGGGAGCTGACCGCGCCCCGCCGTGAAACGGGGACCCGTGGACGCCATCGCACTCGGCGCGCCGCTCGTCGGCGTCGGCGGGCCGACAAGCGCCGTGGTGACGGCCGTGGCTCCAACTCGCCGAACGGCACGCACAACCAGCCGCCGACCAGGCCGAGATCGCACGGCTGCGCGGCATATCACCACGCTGGAAAAGGGCTGGAAGAGGATGCGTCATGACCCGCGCCCAGCACGTACTCGCCCACCGCCGGCGACCTGTACTGCTGGCGCGTGCGTCCTCGTCGCCCTGTCCGGCACCTGGTCGTGATCCGGGCCCGCATCGCTCACGAAGCCGCCCGCGTCCAGCGGCTGGCCGCCGAGGCGGGATGGTGCGGCAATTCCGTCACCACCTTGGCCGGTGACGTCCGCACAACCGCGCGGGTCAGACCAAGGGCGGCACCGGCACACCCAAGGCGCCGGATCCCGGCCGCCCGCTACCGGGTCCACCGAAGCGGGCCGAGGCCCCCTTACCGATCCCGGGCCCGCGGGGGCCGAGCGGCTCGCCGGGCAGGACCGGACGAGCGGGCGCCGACGGGAGCGCCCAGGCGCCGCCCTGGGCCCCGGACGCGCTGGTGTGCAGAAGAGACGGCGCACACACCCGAGCAGGGTGCCCAGCCGCAGAGCGCCGCCGTGATCGACCGCAAACGCTGGTAACCACGAGCCCCCGCCGTTTCCCTCACGGGACGGCGGGGGATTTCGTCATGTCCGGGCACGTCAACGGCCCCCACTCCGGGAGGAGATGGGGGCCGTGTCCGTCGCCGCCGGGTCCGTGGAGGCGTACCGTGCTGAGTGTCCAGGTCAGAACGAGGAGTCCAGTATGCCCGATCACTCTGACATCAGCACCGAGACGTTCGGAATGAGGGTCCGTCGCGCCCGCGAGCGCAACGGTCAGACCCGTGCCGTCGTCGGCGGACTAGTCGGCCGCAGCTCCGAATGGGTAAAGGCCATCGAGAACGGGCGCCTCAAGGTGCCACGGCTGCCCCTCCTGCTGCGCCTGGCCGACGTCCTCGGCGTCAACGATCTCGCCGATCTGACCGGCGACGACCGCGTGACAACCGCGACCCACGCCAAGACCGCCCATGAAGCACTGCCGGCCGTTCGCGCCGCCCTCGCCACATACCAGTTGTCGGGGCACGACGACGCCCCCGAGAGTGCTGACGAGTTGGCCCGCCGGGTCTCCCATGCCTGGCACCTCTGGCACGCGCCAGGCGCACACCGCACCCGGGTCGCCGTCGTCCTCCCCGACCTGCTGGCTGACGCTCAACACTCGGCCCGTGCTCTCGACGGCACGGAGCGCCGTCGAGCCCTGATCTCGTTGTCCGAGACCTACCACCTCGCCCAGCTCTTTCTGTCATTCCAGCCCGCACCGGAGCTAGTCATGCTCACCGGGGACCGGTCGATGGCCGCAGCCCAGGATGCCGACAGTCCTCGTGCGATGGCCGCCGCCGCCTGGTACATGAACCACGTCTTCCGAGATGCTGGCGAGCGGCACGAAGCGCGCGTTGATCTGGCGATGAAGGCTGCCGACCTGCTGCGCCCGGAGTCCTCGCCGGATGACCTCGCAAGGTGGGGAATGCTTCACCTGGCCGCCGCTCTGTCCTACGCGAAGGTAGGCCGCCGCGGTGACGCCGAACGCTTCTGGGATCGCGCCGAGGAAGCGGCCCGACGGCTCGGCCCGAACTACGCTCATCCATACCTGATCTTCGGCCAGGACATGGTGGACGCCTACGCGATCACCATGCAGAGCGATCTCGTCCGGCCGGGCGGCGCAGTGGAAGCGGCGAATGCGATCGAGGTCGATGGGATGCCCTCGGCTACGCGTGTGTCTTTCCACCAGATCGAGTCGGCGCGCGCCTATGCGCTCCAGGGCGAGACGGTGGCAGTGGTGCATCTCCTGAAGCGCGCGTTCGAGACTTCGCCGGAAACGATCAAATACAACCTGTTCGCGCTCGCGACCTTGCGGGAGATCCCTGACCGGGGAATCGTCCGTGACGATGTGCGGTATCTCCGCAGCAAGTTGGGTGTGCCCGCGTAGGTACAACCTGTACCCCTGATGAAGGGGGTACGGACCATACCCCGCCGCTCTCCCTAACATCCTTACTGTCTGTGTCCTCATTACTACAGGGGATGCAGCAATGACGCAGACGACGGAGAGCACGTCGTGGCCCGCCACACCTGGCGCGTACCTGGTGGACACCAGCACGACCAACCTTGGCGGCCGACCGTCCCCGCCGTGGGTGGGCCGCGTGCAGATGCCGCTCGACAGCGGCCGGGTGCAACTGGTGACGCACACCGGCTACGGCTGGCCCGCCGACCCGGAGAACCTGCGCGAGGCCACGGCCGCCGAGCGGGCCGCCTACGACACCTCCCGCGCCCGCTGGATCCGCACCCCCATCCCCGGGGTGCGGCCGTGACGACGATGACGCTCCGCGTCTCCCACGACTCCGGACGCACTTGGGGTCGGCCCCGCACGCTCCGCGAGGACGAGACCACCCAACCCATGCCGCTCTCCCGGCCGCTGGAGTACCCGCCCTGCGCCTGCTCCCGATGCTGCAAGGGCCGTGAGCGCAATGCCACTTGAACCGATCCTGGCTACGCGCCGGCCGGGGTGGTGCGGCCGATGCCCGGCCTGCGACAAGCCGCTGACCGTCATCAAGGTCATCGAGAAAGCGCGCGGCACCGCCCCCGTCACCATCGTCCGGTGCCGCTGCGGCTGCACCACCAGGAAGGCGAGCCGCCCGTGACCGAACCCGAACGCGAGCACGGTGCGGGCGGGCAGGCCGAGCCCGAGCCGTCTGCCCGCCCGGAGTGCGACCAGTACGGCCACATGATCCGCGCCGCCGAGGGCCGCGACGAGACGGACCTCGGGCAGACACTCGCCGACGTGCTCACCCAGCACCGAAAACGACACCACCCCGCCCCCACCAACACCCCCACCACCCGTCTACGGAGTGTCTCGTGAGCAGCGTTTCTGTCCTCACCATGGTCGAACTGCTCATCAACCCCCTCGACGAGCAGCTCCGTGCCGACCAGGACCCGCTGGAAGTGATCCAGCGGCCGGACGTGCAGGCGTACTGGCAGGCCCTCACCCCTCACGACCACATCACCACCCTGGCGGCCCGCGCCTGGGACAGCCGCATCGTCCCCCTGCCCAAAACCTCCATGGTCCCGGAGGCCGTCGCCTACGCGGCCGGACTCCACGAGATGGCCGGCCTCGTGGCCTCGCGCACCGAGTGCGAGGACCGCATCAGGTCCCAGGGCTTGCCCGGCCCGACGATGAGCCTGGCCGCCAACGTCCTGCTCCTGGCCGCCATCCGCCAGGACGTCATAGCCAACGAGAACGTGGGTTGCCCCGTGTGCCGCCAACCCTGGGCACCCCACCCAGCAGACAGGGGCGAGCAGGCGTGATCCTCCCCGAGAAACCGCGCCCGCCCGAGCCCCGGCCCCGGGTCCGGCACCCCCGGATCGCAGCCCGGCTCCGCGACCGCCCCGGCGTCTGGCATCAGATCGCCGACCGCCGTCCCCTCAGATCGGCACACAATCTCGCCACCAGCATCCGCACCGCGTACCGGCACCCGGGCTACCAGCCGCGCGGATCGTTCGAAGCGAAGGTCATCCGCCGCGGGGAGGACGCGACCGTGCTCGCCCGCTGGACCGGCCCGCAGACGAACACGGCGCGATGACCCCACAGCCCCCACCCGCCGGGACCGGTCATTCCCCCGCGACCACCCCGGCGGGTGGGCCCCACCCGCACCAGCTCTGAGGGAGGTGACCCATGACGACGGATCAACCCACCACCGTCCGCACCATGATGTGCAGCTGCGGCGGCGCGATCAGGACCGGCAAGGACGGTCGGCCCAAGTGCAGCAGCTGCGGAACGAAATTCTGACCCGCCCCCGGGCGGCGGCGCGCACAGAGGTCCAGTCCGAAGCGCACCGACCACCCCGGGACGGCCACCCCACCCATTCGAGACAGGAGAGGCACACGTCAGTACAACACGACACCGCCACACCCGAGGCCGACGACTTCGCCGCCCTCCTCGACCCGCCCGACCAGCCTTCCCGTGACCCGCGCATCCTCCTCAACGCGGTACGGCCCCACATCAGCGACCTCACCTACAACGTGCTGGAGTCGCCCGGCTCGGTGGACATCGACCTGTACGAGCGGGAGGTACGCCTCCTGCTCCGCGACACGGTCCCCGTCCGCAGCCTCGCCGAACGCATCCTCGACAACGCGATCATGTACGTCATGACGTCGCTGGAGCGGCCGGACCTCCACCTGGGCGTCGGCAAGACCGTGGACATCGGGGTGCACCAGCTCATCCTCGACACGCCCGTCTACTTCGCCCTGTGCCGCCTGTACAACGAGGGCCGCTACAAGCACCACGCCCCGCTGATCCGGCGCCGCGGAGACGGCACCGTGCTCCGCACCGCCGACGCCATCCGCGCCAACGGCTTCACCCCGGACGAGAAGCTGTGGGCCAGCGACGGGGCGAACTGCTCGCCCTGCGACGACAAGTCGCCCGACAGCCACTGACGCCCGACAAGGTGCCCGCCCCGGCCCTCACCCGCCGGGGCGGGCACGCCCCCGAAAGGACACTCCCGTGCCGGTACCGCACGACATCACGGCCGAGACCGAGCTGTGGAACAGCTACGCCGAGTCCGCCTTCGACCCCGACGCCGGCCCCGTCTTCCGCTGGACCCAGTACAAGGACCACGGCCCCGGCCCCGAACTCCTCGGCGACCCGGCGACCGCGCTGGAGATCGGCTGCGGCACCGGCCGGGCCGTGGCCCACCTCGCCGGACACGGCGTCCGTGCAACGGGCCTGGACCTGTCCCCGGTCATGGTCAAGAAGCTCACCGAACGATGGGCCACCACAGGCGCCACCTTCGTCCAGGGCGAAGTCCTCGGACACCTCGCTGTCGCGGCGGACACCTACGACGCGATCTACTCGGTCTTCGGGTGCGCCTGGTTCGCCGACCCGGGCCGGCTCTTCCCCCTCGTGCGCGCCCGCCTCGCCCCCGGGGGCCGGTTCGTCTTCTCCCAGCCGCCGGCCATCCCCGGCGCCTACGGACCCCAGGGCATGTACAAGGGAGGCTTCGCGGGACCGTCCATGTTCACCTACCGCTACAGTTTCCGCCCGCAGGTCTGGGAACGGCTCCTGCTACGGGCCGGATTCGAGACAGCAGAGGCCACCGTGCTCGACCCGCCCGACCCCGGCCACATCGGCACACTCATCGTCACCGCCCACACCTGAACGCCCCGGCCGGCCGCGTCCCCCGTCGCAGACGACCAGGGCCACGACGACCGTCTGGGGAGGCAAGCCGACGAGCGGCTGCCCCGCCACGCCCCCAGGTGCGGCGGGGCAGTCAAGCCGGCGCCGTCGGATCCTCTCGGTCAGGGATCCGGCGGCGCCTCCGCGTGCGCTCACGCACGCGCACGCTGATCGCTGACGTTTCGGCCGAGCACCGGCCGAGCGGATGATCTATGCGCCCCCCGGAATGCACAAGACCCCAGGCCAGACGGTGTCTGACCTGGGGTCCAGCGGTAGGCCGTGTGGGACTCGAACCCACAACCAATGGATTAAAAGTCCACTGCTCTGCCAATTGAGCTAACGGCCCGCACGAGCAGCATAGCCCGGCCACTCGGCGGGCCTCGAAGGCATTCCCGGTTGAACGCCTTCGAGGCTGGTGTCGAGCGGAAATTCGATACGCGGCGCGGGCCAGGGGCTGGGGGCCGGGGCCGGGGGCCGAGCCGGTGACAAGCACCCGCCCGGGACCCGGCCCCGCCAGCCGCCCACGCAAGCCGTCAGGCCCTCAAGCCGTCAGGCCCTCAAGCCCTCAAGCCCTCAAGGCACAGATCCCCAAGGCCATCAAGTCCCAGGCCGCATCAGGCCGTCAGCCGTTGCGCTTCCAGCGGGGCTTGTCCGCGCGGCGGTCCGAGGTGCGGTCCGAGGTGCGGGGGGCCGGAGCGCGGCTCGGGCCGTAGGAGGTGGTGCGGTGCTCGCCGCCGCGGCCCTGCGGGCGGCGGTCGTCGCGCCGGTCGCGGTTGTGCGGGCGCTCGCCGCTGCGGAACGCCTCGCGGCGGAAGCCACCGCGCTCGCCGCCGCCCTCGCGGCGGTCGTCCCGGCGGAAGCTGCCACGGCCACCGTCCCGGCCGCCCTCGCGGTTGCCGTCCCGACGGTCACGGCCGCCGTCCCGGTCGCCGTCGCGGCGGTCGCGGTTCTGGCCGTAGGGGCGCTCGTCCCGGTCACGCTCGCGGCGGAAGTTGCCGCGGTCGTCGCGGCGGTCGTCCCGTCGGAAGCCGCCTCGGCCACCGTCCCGGCCGCCCTCGCGGTTGCCGTCGCGGCGGTCGTAGGAGCGGGGGCCCCGGTCGCGGTCCCCGCGCTGGTCGCGGTCCCGGTCGCGGCGCTCGCGCTTCTCGCGCTCGGCCCGTTCCGCACGCTCGGCGCGCTCGCGCCGCTCGGCCTCCGCCTTCGCCTCGGCGGCGGCCTCCACGGCCTCGGCCTCGGCGGCGGCGGCGAGTGCCTCGTCGGGGTCATCGCCCCGCTCGCGCGCGGCCCGTGCGGTCAACAGCGTGGCTTCCTCGCGCAGTTCGGCGGCGCGGCGCTGGAGCTGCTCCAGCTGGCGGCCGAGCTGCTTGGCCTCGCGCTCGGCCTGACGGGCCGAGTTGGCCGCCGATTCGGCCTGGACCTCGGTCAGCGAACGGGCGCCTGTGATACGCGCCACATCGTCGTCGAAGACGTCACCGCGCCCGATGAGGTGGCGCGAGGCGTCCACGCCCGCGTCCTCCATCAGCCGGAAGATCTGCCTCCGCTGGTGCGGCAGGGCCAGCGACACGACGGTGCCGGACTCGCCGGCACGCGCGGTACGGCCCGAGCGGTGCAGGTAGTCCTTGTGGTCACCGGCCGGATCGACGTTCAGGACGAGGTCGATGCCATCGACGTGGATACCGCGCGCGGCGACGTCCGTGGCGACCAGGACGTTGACCTTGCCGCTCTTGAAGTCCTCCAGCGTGCGCGTACGGGCGCCCTGGGTCATGCCGCCGTGCAGCGCGTCGGCGCGCACGCCGGACTCGCCGAGCTGCTCGGCGACGCGGTCGGCACCGAGCTGGGTGCGGACGAAGATGATGGTGCGGCCCTTGCGCGCGGCGATCGCGGCGGTGACGGGCGCCTTGTCGCGCGGCTTCACGACGAGCACGTGGTGCGTCATGGTCGTGACGGCGCCCTGTGCCGCGTCCACCTCGTGGATGACCGGCTTGGTGAGGTAGCGCCGCACCAGCGAGTCGATCTCCTTCTCCATCGTGGCGGAGAAGAGCATCCGCTGGCCGCCCTCGGGCACGAGGTTGAGCAGCTCGGTGACCTCGGGCAGGAAGCCCAGGTCGGCCATCTGGTCGGCCTCGTCGAGGATCGCGGTCTCGACGTCGTCCAGCGAGCAGGAGCCACGGTTAATCAGGTCGCGCAGCCGGCCGGGGGTGGCGACGAGGATATCGACGCCGCGCTCCAGCGCGGAGATCTGGTTGGCCATGGACGTGCCACCGCAGACGACCTTGAGCCGCAGGCCCAGGGTGTCGCCGTAGGGCTGGAGCGCGTCCGAGACCTGCATCGCCAGCTCGCGCGTGGGCGTCAGGATGACGCCGCGCGGACGCTTGCGCTGCGTCCGGCCGCCGCTGAGGCGGGTGAGCAGCGGGAGACCGAAGGAGAGGGTCTTGCCGGAGCCGGTGCGCCCACGGCCCAGGACGTCCTTGCCGGCGAGCGCGTCCGGGATGGTCGCGGCCTGGATCGGGAAGGGCGTGGTGACGCCGTTCTGGCTCAGCTTGCGGACGACGGCCTCGGCGAGGCCCAGGTCGGCGAACGTGGGCCCGGCGGGCTCGGCGGACTTCGTGGATTCAGCGGTCTCGGCGACCTCGGCCTCGGCGGGCTGCTCGGCGGCGGGCGCCTCGTCCACGACGGGAGCTTCATCCGCGGCAGGGGCCTCGGCCACAGCAGCGGTCTCGTCCGCAGCGGGAGCCTCGGTGGGCGTCTGGGCCGGCGTCTCAGCAGGCGTCTCAGCGGGAGCCGGGACGGTGGCCGTCTCGGTGGCCGTGGCCTCGGTGACCGTGGTCACGTCGGCCGGCTCGGGGTTGCTGTCCTCGGACAGGACAGTGGCAGTGGTGGTGACAGACATGCGAAATGCGAACCTTCCGGAGTCATTCGGCACGCGCCCAGAACTCCGTGAATTCGCAAACGACCGCCTCAATGCGGTCAGCCACGGCCAGAGAGGAACGCGCCACGCGGCGCGCTGGATAACGGCGCCGGGCAAATGGGATCAAACGATCTACCAGCATACGCGGCACCTGTAGCCGCACGCAAATGGCCCCCTGTCCGCCTCTCCGCACCCTCCCCGGCGCCCTCTCCCACGACCACCCCAGCGGCCCCCGGACGCGAGGTCGGCCTCTCTCTCCGGGCCGGAGGGAGCCGGCAGCGGAGCTTGGTGCGGCCTGGTTGCGCGGAGGGCCGCGCCCGGATGCGAGGGGATGGGCCCGGCCCGGGTCCGCAGGGGGACCCGGGCCGGAGTCCGGAGCCGAGGAAACCACGCCCCATCCCCCACTCTCAGGCCGTGGGGAGCCGGGCGTTGGTGCCTGAGACGCCGGTGCGGCTGGGGGACGCCTCGGTTCTGACGGGCGAGGGGTCGGGGTCCGGCTTGCTCGGGGAGGGCGTGGGGGAAGCGGTGGGGGTGCCCGGACCGCCGCCGCCCGGACCACCGGAGCCGCCCGGTCCGCCCGGCGGGTGCGGGTGCCTGGTCGGCCGGGACCCGCC
The DNA here is from genome assembly GCF_039532135.1 of Streptomyces axinellae. Taxonomy (NCBI): domain Bacteria; kingdom Bacillati; phylum Actinomycetota; class Actinomycetes; order Kitasatosporales; family Streptomycetaceae; genus Streptomyces; species Streptomyces axinellae. The sequence goes on along the minus strand of NZ_BAAARJ010000005.1, from coordinate 70,306 downwards.
GCCCGAGGGGGCTCCGGACGTGGACGCCGAGGGGTCGCCCGCGCCCCCTCCGCCTGCTCCGTCCCCGTCGGCGGAACCCTTGTCGCCCTTGCCGTCCGCGCCGCTCTTACGGTGTTTGCCGTGCTTGTCGCGGGCCCCGTCACCGTGCTCGCCCTTGCCGCGGTGCTTGCCGCCGCCACGGCCGTGGCCCTTGCCCCGCTTGTGCTCGCCGTCCTTCCCCTGGCCGCGCCCGGCGCCGTACGCGGATCCGTCGAGGCCGCCCTCGGGGGCCGCCGCGCCTCCGTGGTCGTCGGAGCGGCTCCCCACCGGTGCCGTGCCGCCCTCACCCGCGTCGTCGGCGCCCTGCACTGTCATGCATCCGCTGAGCGTGGAGACCGCCGCGAGTATCAGCGCACTGACGGTCGTACGGGCGACGACGGTGGCGGCGGGTGCGGTACGGGTTCGGCGCACGGCAGGGACCTCCAGCGCGGGGCATCGGCGAGTGCGTTGCCCAACTCCCCGTCACCCCAACAGGTCACGCGCCACGGCGCCCACGGCGCTCGGAACAGCGCGCGCACACCCCCACGAAGCGCCCCCACCCCGCGCCCCTCGGCCGCCCCGCCCCGCCCCGCCCGACCGCGGGCAACGGGCCGGGAAGCCCGCCATCCGGCATCCGGGCACCCCACATCCGGCGGAGCCGCACCGCGCGGTCCCCGTACGGTCACCCGTAGCCGAGCGCGTGCAGCCTCTCGTCATCGATGCCGAAGTGGTGGGCGATCTCGTGCACCACCGTGATCTCGACCTCTTCGACGACCAGTTCCCGGCCGCCCTCTTCCCGTTCGACCATCCGGAGCGTGGGACCCCGGTAGATGGTGATGCGGTCGGGGAGGGCGCCCGCGTACCACTCGCCGCGCTCGGTCAGCGGGGTGCCCTCGTAGAGCCCGAGCAACTCGGGGTCGTCCGCCGAGGGCTCGTCCTCGACGAAGACCGCCACGTTGTCCATCAGCCGCGTCAGCTCCGGCGGAATGCGGTCGAGCGCCTGGGCGACCAGTTCCTCGAACTCCTCGCGCGTCATCTCCAGCACCCGCCCATTGTCGGCCAGGCGCACCCCGGCCACTACCGGCGGGGGGCCACTACCGGCGGGGACCTCGGAGGGGGCCACTACCGGCGGGGACCTCGGAGGGGGCCACTACCGGCGGGGACCTCGGAGGGGGCCACTACCGGCGGGGACCTCGGAGGGAGAGACGGGGCGGAGGAGAGGGGGACGAGACGGGAGGGCAGGGCGGGCCCCGGAACCCGGCAGCGGGCCGGGGCAGCCGCCGGGCAGCCGTCGCACAGCCGCCCGATCGGCGGGTGGGGGCGCATGGAGGAGCCGCGCGAAGGGCATACCGCCCTGCATGGCCAGCGTTGCCACCAAGCCGTTCCGTGCCGCGGCCAGGTCGTTCCGCCTCGTGGCGGGCCGGGCCCGGACGCTGGTCGAGCGGGCCCGCGGCCGGTACCGCGCACACCGCCCCGCCCCCGCCCACACCACGGCCCCCACCACGACTCCCGTCCCCACCACGGCCCTCACCCGCGCCCCGCACCCGTACTGGCGCGCGTCGGGGCTGGTGGCCGTCACCCTTCTCGGGGCGTGGCTGGGGCTGCTGGTCGTGGGGAGCGTCGATACGCCGGTCGGGCCCGTCGATACCCGTATGACGCTGCGCCCCTCCCTGACCGGCGGCACCAAGGTGAACGTCTCGCCGCTGGGCGCCCTGGAACTGCGCAGCCACTACGCGCCGCTGCGCCTGGACGTGGACGTGGACCGGCTCGACCAGGAGCGGGCCTCGGCGCTCGTGGACCACCCCGAGCGCATCGAGGGCCTGGAGGACGAGATCTCCTCGGACGTCGGCTCCGGGGCGCTCGGGCTGGGAGTGCGCTCGGTGGTCGCCGTCGTCACCGGGGCGTGCGCGCTGGGGCTCGTGGTCTACCGGCGCCCGCGCCGGGCGCTGGCGGTGGGCGGGCTCGCGCTGACGCTGCTGGCGGCATGCGGCGCGACGGCGCTGGCGACGTGGAACCCGAAGTCCGTGCTGGAGCCGAAGTTCTCCGGCCTGCTGGCCAGCGCACCGTCCGTGGTGGGCAACGCGCGCAGCATCGCCACCGAGTTCGACGTCTACCAGCGGGAACTGGCCCGGCTGGTCACCAATGTGACCAAGCTGTACGACGCGGCCTCGACGCTCCCCGCCTACGAGCCGGACCCGTCCACGACCCGGGTGCTGCACGTCTCCGACATCCACCTCAACCCCGCCGCCTGGCACATCATCCGCTCCCTGGTCAAGCAGTACGAGATCGACGTCATCATCGACAGCGGCGACACCATGGACCACGGCACCTCCGCCGAGAACGGCTTCCTCGACCCCATCCCGGACCTCGGCGCCCCCTACGTCTGGGTACGCGGCAACCACGACTCGCCCGCCACCCAGCAGGCCGTCAAGAAGCTGGGCCGCCGGCACGGGGCGCGGGTGCACGTGCTGGACTCCGGGGTTCCGGTGAACGTGGCCGGACTGCGGCTGGCCGGCTGGGGCGATCCGCAGTTCACCCCGGACCGCTCCGTCGCCGCCGAGGGCGACCCGGCCGAGGAGACCGAGGGCGGCAAGCTCGCGGCGTCCCTGCGGGCCCAGCGGGATGCCGGGACCCCGGTGGACATCGCCGTCGGCCACAACCCCGTACTCGCCCAGCAGACCGACGGCCTCGTCCCCCTCGCCCTCACCGGGCACACCCACAACCGCAGGACGAAGACCCTGGAACACGGCACCCGGATGATGACGCAGGGCTCCACCGGGGGCAGCGGGTTGCGGGCCGTCGAGGGCAGGACGCCGGACAAGGTGCAGGCATCCGTGCTCTACCTGGACCGGGACTCGCGCCGGCTCCAGGCGTGGGACGAGATCACCCTCGGCGGCCTGGGCCTGTCCAAGGCGGAGGTCGCCCGCCACCTCCCGGAAGAGGTCAAGCCGGGTGCGCCCCCTTCCCCGGCCCTGTCACCGTCCCCGTCCCCGTCCCCGCCGCCGGGTTCGCCGCCCCCTTCCCCCCTTTCCTCGCCTTCTTCACATTCTTCGCCTGCCTGGCCTTCCGCGCGTTCCTCGCGTTCATGGGGAAACAGTCCGGCGACCGGCCGCTGAGCGTCGGGGCCAGTGACCGGCGACGAGTGACCAGCGCTCGGTGGCCGGATCCGGTTCCCGGGAAACCGTTTTGGCGAACCGTCCGCGCATCCCATATGCTGCCGGAGTCCCCCGAAGCGCTGATCAGCGCCAGGGCGGGCCATCGGCCCTCATCGTCTAGTGGCCCAGGACGCCGCCCTTTCAAGGCGGTAGCACGGGTTCGAATCCCGTTGGGGGCACCACTCTTAACCCCTCTGACCTGCGGAAACGCGGCCGGAGGGGTTTTTTCTTGTATTGACGTGTCAGCACGGTGGTGTTGACACCAAGCCTCTCCGCCCCAGGATTCCGGGGCCGGAGAGCGCTCCCTCTCCCGTGGCGACCCCGTTGCTGGAGTATGCGTAGCAGATAGGTCATCGCAGAGTTCCTCAAGTCCGGGTGTTACGCATGGGTCGCCGCAGTTGTCCACGGCACGAAGCGGCACAAGGTGGACCACACCCCTGAACGGTCCCGGGGTGTGGCCGAGGAGTACGGCTGCCCGTACGTCCTGGAAGGGAACAGTGCGCATTGTCGTATCGGGATGGTGGCGCTCAATTGCCCCTCAGCGCCATGCCGCTCTCCTCGGGCATCCGGGCCCCCACCGGGAGGTGCGTCCAGGACTTCTGGGTTCGTGAGGTTTCAAGCACCGTCAAGCGGGACCAACTGAGAGGCTCCGAAGACCTTCGACTCGGAGGCCGTGCAGGTTGAACCAAAGCAGGTGCGGTCGGCGATCACGACGTGACCGACACTGCCAGCACCGTCCATCAGGCGATGTCACCGCTCGCCGATACGATGCCCGGAAGGCGCGCCCCACTCCCGGCGGTGCGGTCAGACGAACCGAGCAAACAGGGGTCAGCGAGTGGGCGCAGTCGAACGGGTATTTCTGGAGTGTGAGCGCGCTCGTGCGGACGGCGATCTGATCCAGCGGGTGTCGGCGAGCGACAAGGAGTACCACTTCCAGAACTGGGTTGGGGAGCGCATTGAAGCGTGCCGCCTCGCCTACGACGAACCGGGTAGAAACACATATCCGGACTTCCGGCTCGTCAACCACCCGGAGGGCTACGAGGTCAAGGGCTTGGAGTTCCCCGGCCGAGAGGCTGACTACGACTCCAACTCCCAGGTTCCTACGGGAAGCCACAACGGCCGCGAAGTCTTCTACGTCTTCGGACGCTACCCCAAGGCCGAACGCGGCGTTGACGAGTATCCGGTCGTCGATCTCGTGATCTGCCACGGCAGCTTCCTGAACGCCGACACCGGCTATGTCCACAAAAACAAGTCATTCCGCGGCTTCGGCTCCTACGGCGACATACTGGTCCGCGACCGGAAAATGTACGTCGTGCCGACGCCATTCGCGCTGGCTGCGGGAACGGCCGGCCTGGCCACACTCATCGCACCCGCCGACTACCAGGTGCAGTCGAGCGAGCTCGTCCAGGTGGGCGAGCTGAATCGTGTCGAGGTCGATGAGGTACTCGTGTCTTACGAGTTCCACATGCAGACCAACGAGATGGTCACGCACAAGGAGCCGAACCCGAACGCCGGAACCGTTCACCAGTTCCGTGCCTACCGATCACGTGGAGCGGGTGACACGAAGACGGTCACGCTGAAGGAGCCTCGTTCGTGACGCCTGTCGTGCCTGTACGGACGGGCCTGGAGTCGGCCTTCCCGGCCGCGATGCTCAGTGCCGTTGGCACGAAGGAGTCCTGGCGCAAGGAAGTCCACCGCCCTGCGACCAGCACACACAAATGGTGGGCCAAGCGCCTCGGCACTGTCTTCCGCGGGATTCTTGCCTCGGCTACGACGCCCGAGGACACCGATGGCGCCGCTGCATACGCATCCCCGCTGGATCTGAAGGGTGCCGTCGTTCTCGATCCCTTCTCTGGCTCTGGTGTCACTGGCGTCGAAGCGCTCAAGCTTGGAGCCCGACCCGTCTGCTTCGATATCAACCCTGTGGCAACCCTGGTCCAGCGCCAGGCAATGCAGCCCTGGAATATGGAGGGCTTGACGGCTGCTTACAAAACCGTCGAGGCTGCCTGCCGCAACGAGATCGACCGCCTCCACCAGACCGAAGACGGCCGGAGCGTCCTATACTATTTCTGGGTCGCGGTTGTTCAGTGCCCCGAATGCTCCGACAGGGTGCGGCTGTTCGACTCTCCGGTGTTCTCCAAAAACGCTTACCCCAAGCGAGTGCCGAAGGCGCAGATCGTCTGCCCTGAGTGCCTGGCTGTTAAGCAGAGCCGGTACGACTTCCGCACCGAAACCTGCCCCAACGGCCACGAGATCAGCCAACGTGGAGCAGTCCGTGGTCAGATGACAACCTGTCGGCAGGGGCACACTTTCAAAATTCTGACCGCTCTCGGCGGCAACAGGCCCATGTTCGAGATGTACGCCAAGATGGTCGCGGGCCCGGACGGCTCGAAGCTCTACGAGAGCATCACCGACTGGGATCGCGACCTGTACGAAAAGTGCGTCGAGCGGCTCGCCGGCCTGCCCGACTCCATGGTCCTGCCGCAGGGCGAACTGGCCCGAGGAAACAACACCGACCAAGCGCTGAAGTGGAACTTCCGCGAATGGCGCGACTTTTTCAACGCGCGTCAGCTGGTCTCGCTCTCGCTGATCGCGACCGCAATCCGAGACTTGCCCGGACCCTCCGCAGAACGCGAAGCCCTGGCGACACTCTTCTCGGGCACCCTTGAGTTCAACAACCTCTTCACATCCTTCAAGGGCGAGGGGACCGGCGCTGTCCGGCACATGTTCAGCCACCATGTCCTCAAGCCGGAGCGCACGCCCCTCGAAGCCCACCCGTGGGGGACACCGAGGTCGTCGGGTTCCTTTTCGACTCTCTATAAGAGTCGGCTGCAGCGTGCGCATGAGTACAAGGTGAAGCCCGCCGATCTCGTCGACCAAGGCACAGGGGTCGAACGTGTCACCGGGCTCGCCAAGCCGCTGGTTGCGACCGTTGTCGACTCATGGAGATCGTTCGAGGCTGCCCAGGGTCAAACCGCCTACGTTGCCACGCGGAACTCGGCGGAGACTGATCTCCCCGATGGGTCCATCGATCTAGTCGTCACAGACCCGCCCTACATGGACAACGTTCACTACGCGGAGCTCGCTGACTTCTTCCACGCCTGGCTTCACGGAATGCGGCCGTACAACGCGTATTCCACGCTGGCGACAACACGGCGAACCGGCGAAGTTCAGCACGCCGATCCGGTGGAGTTCGGCAAGGCCCTCGAAGCTGTCTGGAGCGAGTGCGCTCGGGTCCTGAAGCCGGGTGGTCTCCTCGCCTTCACGTTCCACCAGGCCCGCATCAGCGGGTGGGTGCAGGTAGTCGAGTCACTTCGCCGCGCTAGCTTCGTGATCACCGCTGTCCAACCAGTCAAGGGGGAGATGTCGACGAGTATCGTCAAGGCTGGCGCTCAAGAGCCGTCGAACCTGGACAGCGTGGTTGTCTGTCGTCGAGCAGCCGACGGCGCAACCAACCCGAACGACTCTCTCGAAGAGGCTCTGGCGACCGCGCAGAAGGAGCTGAGCGCGCTGTTGGAGGCCGGTGTGGATGTTGGGGCAGGAGACGTGCGGTCCGTCGTTCGCGGCTCCCTGTTGGCATACCTATCGTCAGCGGGTCCCGGCTTGAACGATGCGGTCACCGCTCAGGTGGACGCGCTAGCTTCAGAGGCAATCGACGCGTTGATCGCCCCGAAACAATCTGCTGCGATCCTCGTCTGACACGAGGAAGAACACGGAGAAGCTACTTGTGCTGTCCGGGGGCGTTAGTGACAGGCGACGCGCCGTGAGTGGTGCTTGAAAGAGGCGCCGAACGGCCTGTTCCGCTGCTCCTCGACCCCCTCGTCATTTACCCCCGCCACCTCCTGCGCCACGTCCGTGCACATGCCGCCCAACCAACTTGATCCGCGACCTTCACCGCCCCTCAGCCGCAGCCCTCCACGCCGCCGCCACGCAAAAGATTACTCAAAGTCACTACCGGTATCGAATTTCAACTCACTCTCGCGACCTTGACAACTGGGGGCAACAAAAGCCATCCGCTCCACTGAGCGAACTCGACTGCCCGACGCCCCTAGACTGAAGAGCCCCGAAAGCATCTGGCGTTGCTTATGCAAGCATTCAGACGCGGTGTTGACACGTCAACACCGCACCCGGATGGAGGCCGATCCAAAGCGACCGAGAGCGATGGAAACCGGATCTATCACCTGCCTCTTCGGTATCCTCGCAGGTCAGCGCGGTAACGATTTCGGGTTCGAATCCCGTTGGGGGCACCCACCAAGACCCTCCTGAACTGCGGAAACGCAATCAGGAGGGTTTTTTGTGCCGTTTCCATGTGGTGACGTGTCAGCACCAGGTGCTGACACGAACAATCAAGAACCGCTGCAACCTGGGCACATTCGGCTTCCAGTCCCTCTTCCGCTCCCGGTGCTCGTGGATCATTTTGCGCGGGCGGGCTCGGAGTATCGCTTCTCTCCGTCGCCGCAGAGGAAGCGGGTCGCTCGAACTGTGGGCCGTCGGCGGCCAGTTGGCATGGGGGCGGGCACACGGACGAACCCGATGGGGTGCCGCGCCATGACGGGGTGCCGGTCGAGGCGGTACATGCCGCCGGAGTAGCCGGCGAAGAGGTTGCTGAACGCGGTGTACCGGCCGAAGTCCGGCTGAGCCGGTGCGATCGGGACCGGGCCGTGGTGGGGGAAGCGCGCTCGTGCAGCAGCTCGATGCCTCTGCCGATGCTGCCGCGGGTGGGGGAGCTGTCGAAGGTGGAGCAGACCTTGTAGATCAGCACTTCCGCGTCGGCCGTGGCGATCTGCCCCAGTTGGGTGCGGACCAGCTCGTCGAAGGCGGCCCCGCCCGGGGAGCGCGAGGTCCGGCGATCCCCACGACATCGCAGTCGGTGGGGAGCGGCTCGCTGCCGTCCCCGACGACGAGTACGGCGTCGAGACCGTGGCGGTGGGCCTCGGCGATCTCTCCCTCATCGACGTCCTTGTCACCGACCGGACGCCCCCCTGAACTGCGGCGTGCTTTCGCGAAGATCGTCGTCGCTTCGCAGCACTCGGCTGAAGCCCGCAGCTTCGCCGAGATCATAGGTACTGGCGCCGCGTAGCGGGCTGAGCGGCTACCTGGCGAGCGATGCCGGACAGGGCACCGGCCCTCCTCAGCTTTCCGACGACGAGGCGACGAGGGACTGGCGACTGAACTTCCGTCGCCAGGCGAGCGATACGTAGACCAGCGCGACCAGGACGGGGACCTCGATCAGGGGTCCGACGACACCCGAGAGCGCCTGGCCGCTGGTGACGCCGAAGGTGGCGATGGCCACGGCGATGGCCAGCTCGAAGTTGTTGCCCGCCGCGGTGAAGGCGAGCGTCGTGGTGCGGTCGTACGCCAGGCCGATCCCCTTGCCGAGGGCGAAGGTGCCGAACCACATCACGGCGAAGTACACGAGCAGCGGCAGTGCGATCCGGGCCACGTCCAGCGGCTGCGAGGTGATGGTCCTCCCCTGGAGGGCGAAGAGAATCACGATCGTGAACAGCAGGCCGTACAGGCCGAATGGACCGATCTTCGGAAGGAACCGGCTCTCGTAGCGCTCGCGCCCCAACTTCTTCTCGCCCAGACGGCGGGTGAGGAACCCGGCCAGCAGCGGCACACCGAGGAAGACGATCACGTTCAGCGCGACGTGCCAGACCGGCACCTCCAGCCCCTGCCCGTTGCCCAGACCCAGCCATCGGGGCAGCAGGTCGAGGTAGAACCAGCCGAGCAGGCTGAAGGCGATGACCTGGAAGACGGAGTTGAGGGCGACGAGGACGGCGGCGGCCTCGCGGTCGCCGCAGGCCAGGTCGTTCCAGATGATGACCATGGCGATGCAGCGGGCGAGCCCGACGATGATCAGGCCCGTGCGGTACTCGGGCAGGTCCGGCAGGAAGATCCAGGCCAGCGCGAACATGACGGCCGGGCCGACGATCCAGTTGATCACCAGCGAGGAGGCCATCAGCCTCTTGTCGCCGGTGACGGTGTCGAGCTTGTCGTAGCGGACCTTGGCCAGGACCGGGTACATCATGACCAGCAGGCCCAGACCGATGGGGAGCGAGATGCCGCCGATCTCCACCTTGCTCAGGGCGTCGCCCAGCCCAGGGACCGCCCGGCCCAGCCCGAGACCGAGAGCCATGGCGAGCAGGATCCACACGGCCAGGAAACGGTCGAGTGTGGAGAGCTTGCCGACGACCCCGGCCTCGCTGGGGCCTGCCTCGGCGGCGAGGGGGGTGTCGGGTTCTGTCCTGGTCACGGGCATGGCCTCTTCCGGTCGGTCTCGATGGTGGTACGGGCGGTCCCGGCCAGCTCGGTGAAGGCGCCGGCCAGCGCATCGAGGACCTCGGGCCGCAGCTTGTAGTAGGTGAACCGCCCGCACGGCTCGGTCTCCACCACTCCTGCCTCCCGCAGTACGCGCAGGTGGTTGGAGAGGTTGGTCTGCCGCGCACCGGTCTCCTCGACCAGGTGGGTGGTGCACAGCGTCTCGCGGGCGAGCAGGGACACGATCCGGAGCCGCAGTGGATCGGCGAGCACACGGACCAGGTCCGCACTCGGCGGGGTCAGCTCAGCCTCGGCTGATGTCAGCATGGACTGATACTCTCACATCAGCGGTGCATGATGTCAGCCACCATTGATGTAGCCAGTAGCGGGTGGCCCGCACTCACGGAAAAGAGAGCCGCATGTCCGACAAGCCCTCCGTCCTGTTCGTCTGCGTGCACAACGCGGGCCGCTCCCAGATGGCCGCTGCCTGGCTGACCCATCTCGCCGGGGACCGCGTGGAGGTCCGCTCCGCCGGTTCGGCGCCCGCCGACGCGATCAACCCGGCAGTCGTCGAGGCCATGCGCGAAGTCGGCATCGACATCGCCGCCGAGACCCCCAAGATCCTCACCGCCGACGCGGTCCAGGCGTCCGACGTCGTGATCACCATGGGCTGCGGGGACGCCTGCCCCGTCTTCCCGGGCAAGCGCTACCTCGACTGGAAGCTGGCGGATCCGGCAGGGCGCGGCGTCGAAGCCGTGCGGCCCCTCCGCGACGAGATCAGAACCCGCATCGAGGGGCTCGTTGCCGAGGTCGCACCGGAGGAAGCCGGGTGACTGTCGGCAACCGGAACGTGAGTCACCGGCAGTGACCTGTAGAGAGCCGACAACACCCGAACCGCAGCAGCCTTCGGCCGCCGCCCCCGCCCCTATGGCGCTGCTGGACAGCGGTTGGACGGCCGCTCATGGACTGTGCAACACGAGGGCGTGCCGTGCCCCCTGGACGCAGGCACATGCTCTGACCAGGCGCGATGTCACCCTGATGCCCTAGGTTCAGCCGGTCGAGGCGTATGTGCCCGATGCGAGGCTTCAGCTGGACCTTGACGTGGCTGCGGTGGCCGCTCGTCGTCGCGGTAGGTGTCTTCTTCGACGCGAGCCACATGTCCAGCCACTCGGCGACCGTGAGCTGAGAGGACCGTCAAGCGGTGCCGCCGTCAGCGCCGCGGACCATGGTTCCGAAGCCGATGAGCACGGTCTGGACGCGCCAGCCCTTATCGGTGCGTGTGTAGGTCATGTCGGCACTCAGATAGACCGAGCGGGGGTTGTCGGCCATGACGGAGCCGACCCACATCAGCCAGTCCCCGGTGGCGGTGTCGCCGTCGATGGTGATGACCGGGTGTTGAGGAAGGTGTGCATGGAGAGCTGGACGAGGGAGGTGGCCTCGGGCAGTACGGCCGCGATCGCCTCCGCGCCGTGGGTCACCTCGCCGTCGAAGCCTTCCCAGCGGGCGTCGGCCGCGAAGATGTCCGGGATCGCGTCGGCATCGACGGTCTTGCCGTTCCATCCTTTGTTGATCGCGTCGGCGTAGCGGGCGGTCAGGTCGCGGATCGCTTCGATGTCTTCGAGGCGGAGGATACGTTCCTCAAGCGTGGTGGCAGTCATGATCAGGACTCCGTTGCTGTGGTCTTGAGGGTGTGGGTGGGCACAGCGGCGGCGTTCAACGCGGTGTTGAGCGCTTGGGTGGGATCGGCCGAAGCGGTGGTGGTGCGCCAGGCGAGGTATCCGTCGGGCCGGACCAGAGCGGCCCCGGTGGATTCGAGGCCATAGGCGGTACGGAAGGCGTTGGGCTCCACCGGCTTCGCGTCGGTGCCGATGCGTACGAACGTGACGGGAATGCCCGACCGCTCGGCGGCACGGGTCGCGGCGGCGGCCCAGCGCTCGTCCTCGGACAGCAGCACCCACTCGCGCCGGAACAGATCCAGCGTCGAGCGCTCCTCGCCCCCGACGGTGACCCACAGGTGCGGGGCCCGGGTGCCGGGCTGGCCGGACCACTCCTCCGGTCGCCGCGCGGGCGGCAGGTCGGCGCCCGCGCCCAGCACCGCGGCCGAGCGGTAGAGCTGGCCGAGTTCGACGGACGCGTCGTCGAGCACCGGCACAGCTGTGCGGGGGGCCGTCAGGTAAGCCTTGTAGTCGGCGCGGGCGAACAACTGGTCATGGCGCAGGTCCGCCACAGGCCGGCGTTCGGCATCGTAGGTGTCCAGAAGCCGGGGCCCAGACCTCCCGGCCAGCACGGCGGCCAGTTTCCAGGCCAGGTTGTGCGCGTCGTCGATTCCGGTGTTGGCGCCGAAACCGCCGCGGTTGGGCGGCAATTGGTGGGCGGCATCGCCGACGAGGAACACCCTGCCGTCGGAGAAGCGGTCAGCGATCAGCCCGGCCAGGTCCCAGCGGCCGGTGGTCACCAATTCGACGGGGATGTCGGTACGGCCGATCGCCTGCCGCACCACCCGCCGTTGCTCGTCGGTGTCACGCTCGATGTCGTCACTGAGCATCAGCACCCACCGCCCGTCGGAGTAGGTGGTCAAGAACGCCTTCAAGTCCGGCTGCTCGATCTCGAACTGGACCACCCCGTGCCGCAGATACTCGTCCAAGGGCGCACGGAACAGGATGCTGCGCTGCACCGACAGCGGACCCGCCCCGTGCCGGGCGATGCCCAGCTTCTCGCGCATGGCGCTGGTCGCGCCGTCCGCGGCCACCACGTACTGGGCGCGCAGGCGGTACTCGTGGCCGTCGTCGCGGCGACGCAGTGTCGCGGTCACGCCGTCGTCGTCCCGGACGAAGCCGATCAGTTCGGTACCCAGCCGCAGGTCCGCGCCCAGCTCGGCCGACCGGTCACGCAGGAGGGGTTCGAGCCTGTCCTGGGTGATCGCGATCGCGTGCACCGGGGAGTCCTCGGCGCCGTAGGCGCCCCCGCCGCCCGGTGTCCACGGATACTCCTCCAGCCACGTACCGGCCAGGCTCTCCACTCGCGCCCGGCGCGGCGGCTTCATGCCCTGCAGCGACGGCGGCACGTCGATCCCCACTTGCCGGAAGTGTTCCACCGTGCGGGTGGTGAAGCCGATCGCCCGCGGATGCGAGGAGCTGCCGTGATGCTTGTCGACCAAGACGACCGGAACGCCGTGCCAGGTCAGGAAGACCGCGGCGGACAGCCCTACCAGGCTGCCGCCGACGATCAATACGGGCACCGCTTCGGTGGTCGTGTCGTCGGCAGCATGGGTGATCTCGTTCATGTACCTGCTCCTTCGCGCGTAGTGAATGGTGCGGCTCTGCACGCCGGTTCGGTCGGCCTCCGGCCGTGGCGCGGCGAAGCTCCGCTGGCCTGCACCGAGAGCGCGCATCCGCCACGGGACCGACCCGGACCCGGCACCATGACGGCCACCGCGGACGGCACGATGCCGGAGCGGGTCGTGCGCCCGCTCGGCCATGCGTTTCCGCGGACTCCTGCCGGTCACCGGGCCGTTCGCCACTCACAGATTAACGAACATGTTCGTCACGAGCAAGGTCGGAACGACCGCGTTCGGGACAGCGGGATCGGAACAACCGCGTTCGGGACAGCGAGTTCGGGCGAGCGGGTTCGGGGCGAGCAGATTCGGCTGCCGCACGGGCTCACCGTGATCACTTCGTGGTGCCGGCACGCCGGGGGCCGCCGAAGCTCCGGGGGACCTCCTCTCCCAGGGACCTCTTCGGGGAGCGAGGATGCGCGTGCGCACCGGAGAGACGGCTGCCTGCGCCGGCGCCCGTCAAGGGACGGGACAGCACCGTGCGGCCGGCCGCGAAGCGGCCACGTCGGCCACCTTCAGCGAGGCGAATGCTTCGTCACGGATAAGGCCGCGACGGGCCGGGACCGGGGCCCGGCACAGCAAGGGGGGCGCGGGCCCGGCGAGCGACGCCCACCGGCGTGGCAGCGGCCGGACCCGCGGGGCTCAGTCGGCCCGGCCGGGCACAGGCGTACCCGTGATGCCATTGACGAGCACGTCGAAGCTCCAGCGCATCCGGTCCTCGGCCGTGCCGCTGACCAGATGCGGTAGGTGCGCGCTGATCGCCGGATGCGTCGTCTCGTCCACAGCGTGCAGCACGCCGACAGCCGCGCTCCAGTCGTCCTCGGAGCGGGGGTCGTGCTCGCGCGTCGCCTGCTCGGCGGCGGTGGCCGTCGCGTCCTGGAGGAGCTTGTCGGCCCCCCAGGCGACCTGCTCGCGGCCGGCGCCGCTGCGGGAGAGGAGGTCGAGGACGCGCTCCACCAGCCGCAGGTAGTTCTCACCGCTCGGCCGGGCGACAAGAGCGGACCGGGCGAGCTGCGGATGCTCGAAGAGCACCAAGGTGTAGGAGGTCATGACGGCGCGGAGCCGGCCGCGCCAGTCCTTGTCGCCCTTGCCACCCTTGCCGCCCTCCCGTCCGGTCAGATCGACCTCGCCGAGCAGGGCGTCCAGGACGGCCGCGTGCAGCTCGGCCGTGTTGGCAACGTACACATAGAGCGAGGCCGGACCGGTGTCCAGCTCCTGCGCCAAGCGGCGCATCGTGACCTTCTCCAGCCCCTCGGCCCGCATGATCCGCACGGCCGTGTCCACGATTCCGCGACGGGACAGGGCAGGCTTGGCCGGACGCTCCCGGCGGCTGACCGGCTCTCTTCTCACACCCACGACGCTCATCGTAGCGAACATGTTCGCGCAGGGAGCCACACACCTTCGAGGACGCCCGCCCACCGGTCGAAATGCCCGCCACGAGCGGGCGGCCCGCACGACTCAAGAGATGCCGCCTCACCTGCGGTACCCGCCTCCGGGCTGGAAGGGCACACGGTGGACGAGGCCGCCTGGCCCGCTCGTCGGAGCCGCCCCCCTTTTTCACGCCTTGAAGTGGCGCGGACGGCATCGGGCCCGGGCCCGGGACCGCCACTACCGCCGCCCACGCGCCTGCGCGCCTGCGCGCCTGTGCGGCGTGACGACCCCGTTCTCGGACTGGAGTATCAACGCGGACTGCGTCGGTTCCGGTAGGCCGCGACGCTGGCCCGGTGTGCGCAGGTTCGGGTGCAGTACTGCTTCGAGGCGTTGCGCGAGAGGTCCACGAAGGTGGCCCGGCAGTTCGATCCGGCACATACGCCGAGACGGGCGGGGCCGAGCGTGGCGATCACGGAGGCCAGTGCGCTGAGCGTGGTCGCGGCAAGGTGCGCGGAGCAGCGGTCGGTATCGGAGGTCACCTCGGTCCACCAGCGGCTGTCCTCGTGGCGCAGTACGGGGGTGGCGCGGCTGCGGCGCAGACCGTCGTTGATCAGAGCCGCAGCTTCGACCGCGTCCGTGTTCGCCCGTTCGAGCACCTCACGCACCGTCTCGCGCAGCGCGCGGACTTCCGCCAGGTCGGCGCGGGTGGGATGCCGCTGACCGGCCCCTTGGTCCGCGGTCGGACTCGGCGGCACCGCTACGGGATGGTCGTCGAGGAAGCCCTGGAGCTGCTCCACGGTCTCCAGCGCGTCCTCTCCCTTGACCGGCCTCAAGGTGTTGGCGAGATCGACGGCTGTCTGGACCACCCGTGGGTCGTAACACGCATTCTGCATTTGACGTATCTCCTCACTGCTCCCTAACGTTACACCCAAAGGAGCTTTAGCATGTCACAATGCACTCGGCGAGGGACGACGCCGCAGGTCATCCCCTCCGGAGAGGCCCCGGCACCGGGGCGGACGGACGCCCCGGACGGGCGTCGGCTGGGGCTGACTCTGGGGATGCTGGTGCTGCCGATGTACGTGGCACTGGGAGCGCCGTCGGTGGCCCTGCCCGCCATCGGCCGCGCGCTCGCGGTGCCGTTCGGGGCCACCGCATGGATCCTCGCCGCGTGGTCACTGACCTCCGCGCTCGCGATGCCGGTCGCGGGCCGGCTGCTGGCCCGCTGGAGCCCCTTCCAGGTCCTCGCCGCCGGGGTCGTGGCGCTCGCCGCGGGCTCCGCGCTCGCCGGGGCCGGGCCGACACTGTCCGTCGTGATCGTCGGCCGACTGATCGGCGGCGCCGGGGCGGGCGCGACCGTGATCGCCGTCTTTGCCGCGGCCACCGCCCTTCCCGGGCGGCAACGGATCCGCGCCCTGGGAATCATCGCGGCTGCCGGCGCGACGGCGTCGGGGTGCGGGACGCTGTTGGGCGGGGCGGTGACCGCATGGCTCGGGTGGCGTGCCGTGCTCGCGATCCCGGTCCTCGCGCTGCCCCTCCTGCTGGCCGCGTTGCCGAGCAGGCGCGCGCTGACGCGGAGCGGCGGTGGCAGTGGCGGTGGCGGTGGCAGTGGCAGTGGCGGTGGCGGTGGCAGTGGCAGTGGCAGCGAGCGGAACGGCTCGACCGGGCGACTCGATGTCGTCGGCGCGGCCGTGCTGTCGGTGCTCGCCGGCTCCTTGATCACGTTGCTGCAGGCACACTCGGTCGGCCTGCCCGCTCCGGTCACGCTCGTCGTGGCTGCCGCCGGGGCGCTCGCCGCCGTGGGGCTGTGCCGGCGGGTGCGCGGTACGCCCGACGCGTTCGTGCCCCGGCGGGTGATCGCATCCCCCGGCTTCCTGGCGGCCGGGCTCATCGGCGGGACCGTCTTCGCCGGCTACTACGGGGTGCTGTTCCGTGCCCCGTCCCTGATCGAGCAGGCCACGGGCGGGGGCCCGCTGGAAGCGGGCGTGCTCTTGGTCCCGGCCGCCGCCTGCTCGGTGCTGGCCGGGCGGCTGGTCGGCACCTCGACCGACCGGTTCACCGGTTGGCAGGTGTCGGCCGGGCTTGCGGCACTCACCGTCGTCGGCGTGCTCGTCGTCGCGGTCTTCACCGGGCCGATCCTGATCGTCGTCGGCACGGCGTTGACCGTGTGCGGGTTCGCCGGTGCCCAGGCCGTCCTGGTGAGCCTCGCGCCGGACCTGGTCGCCGCGGACGACCGCCACACCGCACAGGGCCTGCTCAACTTCATGAACGCCCTGGGCGGCGGGATCGGTCCGGCCGCTGTCGCGGGTCTGTCCGGCATCGGGCCGGCGCCGATGGCCCTCGCCGTGCTCGCGGCACTCCCTCTGACCGGACTCGTCCTCAGCCTGACCCGGCGCCCTACCCCCGCCCCGCACCCGGCGCCACGCGAGAGCGGCGCTGACAGTCCACCCGCATCAGATCCGACAACGCCTTGACCAGCAAGGAGCCTTGCCATGTCCGCCGAGCCGTTCGAGGTCAGCGTCACCGAAGCCGAGATCGCGGACCTGCGTGAACGATTGCGACGGACACGCTGGCCCGAGCGCGAGCCGGTGGACGACTGGTCACAGGGGCTGCCGCTGGGGTATGCGCAGGAGCTTTGCCGCAGTTGGGCCGAGGACTACGACTTCGGGTTCGCCGAGCGGCTGAACGTGTTCCCTCAGTACCGCGACACCCTCGACGGGCTGGGCATCCACTTCCTGCACGTCCGCTCACCGGAGCCGGACGCGTTCCCGCTCGTGCTCACCCACGGGTGGCCGGGTTCGGTGCTCGAATTCCTGGAGGTCCTCGGCCCGCTGACCGACCCGCGCGCGCACGGCGGTGACCCGGCGGACGCGTTCCACGTGGTCGCACCGTCATTGCCCGGGTACGGCTGGAGCGACAAACCGACGACGACCGGGTGGGGCATCACCCGCACCGCGCGCGCCTGGGACACCTTGATGGTCTCGCTGGGTTACGAACGGTACGGCGCGCAGGGCGGTGACTGGGGTTCGGCGGTGTCCGCGGCGTTGGGCGAGGTGGCGCCCGAGCGGGTCGCCGCCGTCCACCTGAACCTGGGGTCCGTGGCGGCGGGCACGTTCGATGACCCGACGCCCGCGGAGCTGGCGAATCTCGAAGCCGAGAAGGAGATGCGGCGCACCGGCCGGGGGTACTCGGCGATCCAGGCGACCCGGCCGCAGACGCTCGGCTACGGCCTCACCGACTCCCCGGCGGGGCAGGCCGCCTGGATCGCCGAGAAGTTCTGGGCGTGGACGGACAACGACGGCCATCCCGAGGACGCGTTGTCGCGGCAGACGATCCTCGACGAGATCTCGGTCTACTGGTTCACCGCGTCGGCCACGTCCTCGGCGCGCCTGTACTGGGAGAGCTTCGCCAACTTCCGGGACAAGGCGACCGCGCCATCCGGGCTGTCGGTCTACCCGCGCGACATCACCCGCCCGTCGAGGCGGGAGGCCGAGCTGCGGTTCACCGACCTGCGCTGGTTCGAGGAGCTGCCGCACGGCGGCCACTTCGCCGCGCTGGAGCAGCCGGAGTCGCTGGTCGAGCAGGTGCGCGGGTTCTTCCGCCTGTTCCGCTGACTGTCCGTGCCACCCCTGGGAAGCCCGCGCCCAGGGGATGGTCCAGTCAGTCCCCCGGTCACCGGCACGTCATGTGGTGGGGCGGCGCGAGGGGCATCCGCTGCCCGGCTCGGCCCGACATACGCCTCGTCAGCTCCGCGAGGTGGAAGACCTGGCTGTACAACAGCCGGCAGCGGATGCTGCGGGGTGCCGCGTTGGCGGACCGCTGCAACCGGGCTCCGTGCTCGTCGGCCACGGGTCGGCGGCCACGGGGCGCAGCCGTGGGGGGCGGGGCCCCGCCCCCCATTTAGTGAACAGTGTTCACGTGAACAGTGTTCAGTATAGTGAGGTCCATGAGCTCTCCGTCAAGCCCGGCCCGAGGCCGGCCCGCCCGACTCAGCCAGGCCCGCACCATCCAGACCGCCCTCGACCTCCTGGACGAGTCCGGACTCGACGCGTTGACCATGCGCCGGCTCGCCGATGCGCTGGGCGTCCAGGCCGGCGCGCTGTACCGCTACTTCGCGACCAAGCAGGACCTGCTCACCGCGATGGCCGAGCGCATGGTCGAAGGCGTCGGGGCCGCCGCCGGGCCGACGGGGGACGGCGACTGGAGCGAGGGAGTGGCACGGCTCGCCCGCTCGCTGCGTACCGCCCTGCTCGCCCATCGCGACGGCGCACGCGTCTTCGCCGGTACACACTCGACCGGCCCGAACACCCTGGGCTTCTCCGACAGCCTCGTCGGCGTACTGCGAGCGGCGGGCTTCGGCGACAGCGAAGCGGCGCGGGCGCTCTACGCGGTGGCCAACTTCACCGTCGGCCACACGCTGGAGGAACAGGCCGCCCTCCGGCCGGAGAACGAAGGGCCCGCCGACACGGGGCTCCTGCACGAGGCGGTGGCCGCAGGGACGTATCCGCACCTCGCCGCCACCCTGCCGGTGCTCACCAGTACGGATTTCACGGGGCACTTCGAGTTCGGACTGCGGCTGCTCCTGGACGGACTGCGTGCTGTGCGGCGGTGAGCCCATGGGTGCTCCCCGACGCCGCGGGTCCGAGCGGGCAGGAGCAGACCGACGACGCGCTCCGGACTGTCCGCCGCACCCTCGTCCCTCACGACCATCGCGAACCTGAGTATTACGCAGCGTTACACGCCGCCGCTCGGCAACGGCTGTTGCGAGAACAGGGCCGCCGCCGCGCCCGCCTACGAGCTACTGGCGGCCAGTCCCCTACGCGGGCCCGGCCCCACAGCCGCAGGACGGTCGCCCCCGGTCTCCCCCGCGCCGACGCCGCGGCTCGCGACGCGACCCGCGACTCGCGACCGCCTGGGCACCCTGACCCCGACCGGGCACGAGGTCACCGCCCTCGCCGCCCTCGGTGCCCACACCCCCCGGGGTCCGCCCGACCGCCCTCCCGGCGCAGGAGTGCGGCATCCGTGCTGATCGCGGGCCGCGGGCCCTGCCCTACGGCGCGTCCCGCAGACGGGAGTTGCCAGTTGGCCGGCGAGCGCCCGGCCGGCGTCAAGGGCGGCGGCGAGCGCCTCGCAGTGCTGCTCGGCGAGAGCGCGCAGACCCTCCATGCCGGGGGTGGCGGCGGCGAGGGTGAGTTCACGCTTGAGACGGTCAACCCGGCCTGCCGGACGCCGGCCAGGACCCGCGCCAGGTAGGGGGTGGAATGGTCATCTCCCCCTGCTCCCCCGCCCGTTGACGCCCCGCCGGACCGGCTCCGGCCGCCACCGCACCTACGCGCGCCTCAGCCGTCCGTGTGGGCCGGGGTACGGAGGCGCCAGGTGGTGCCGGAACAGGGCAGGGGCGGGAAGGTGTGCCCCTGGACGTCGGTGCTCCAGTGGTGGCCCTGGCCGCAGTCGCACTCGTAGATACCGCTGGCGGGGACGGTTTCCCCCGGCTTGTAGCGCAGGTTTTGACTCATATGCCACATATAGCCCCGCCCGCCCTGCCCCGCGACCCGAGCGGCCCTGCTCGCACCCCGGCCGGCCCAGGGGCGCCCCGCCCCGGCCGGAGGATGCTGTTGGTTAATTCGGGCCGTCTGCTTCGCTCCGCCGATCGTCGGATCGGCGGGGCGAAGTGCTGCGAAGTGGCTGGTGCGGGTGCGGGCTCGTGGGGTGCCGGTGAGGTGGGCGTCGATGCGGGCGAGGTTGACCGCTGCTCCGGTGAGCTGGTGCTGGAGGCTGGTCTTGGCAAGCCCGCGGTAGCGGGATCTGCGCAGGCCGCAGCGGTTCACGCCCTGGGAGATGGCACCTTCGACACCAGCGCGGGTCTTGTAGCGTTCCTTCCACGCGTCGGTCTCCTGCTCGGCCCGGCGCTGGTGCAGGACCTCATGAATGTCCCGGTCCTGGAGGGTCAGCTTGCGGCGCGGTCCGCGCGTGCAGGAGTTCTTGACCTGGCAGGGTCCGCAGTCGGTCATCGAGAACTGCACCCGGATCTCGACCTTGTCCCGGACAGGTTCTCTCGCCCAGCGGGTGCTGGTCTTCCCGCCGGGGCAGGCCACTGTCTGCCGGTCCCAGTCGATGGTGAATGCGCCGACGGGAAAGGTCGCTGAAGCCCCGGCCCTGTTCTGCCAGCCGGTGCCCGGCATCATCGGCCCCACCAGCTCCACGTTGTGGTCGCGCCGGGCGGCCACGATGTGGCGGGCGGTGACATAGCCGGTGTCGACCAGGTGCTCGTCGGGAAGCAGCCGGCGCTCGGCGAGAGTGGCGTGGAGGGCCGGGACCATCTCGAAGTCGCTGACCGTGGCACCGGTGGTGGCGACGTTCGTGATCAGGTCCGGCGTGTCACCACCGCAGGTCTCGGTGAGATGGACCTTGTATCCGTCCCACATCGTGTCGCGCTTCACGCTGCCGCGCGCCTCAGTGTCATAGGGGGTGACCAGGCGCATCGCGCCTGGCGGCCGGTCTTTTGGGTCCCTGCGCCGCACCTCGCCTTCGACCAGGTGGAAGTGCTGGACCCACATCTGCCGCAAGACTTCCACCTCCGGCACCGCCCGCAGTCCGGCAGGTGCACCGGGTGAGGTGACGGCCTCCAGCAGCCGCATCCCGTCGGTTCCGATCCGGCGGCCGATCTCGTCCCGCTTGGCCGGGGTCTTGGGGAACCGTGTGTCCTCGGCGCGGGTGGCGTAGTGCCGGAACCAGTTCGGCTCAGCGATCTCGGACAGCCAGTCGGGGACGGCGACGGCGAGCGCGTTCAGGGCCGAGCGCAGGGTTTCGGCGATCATCTCCAGCCAGCACATGTCCCGCGCCGCCGACAGCACATGGGTGGAGTCGGTCCGGGCCTTGCCTCTGCCGGTGAGCAGTCCCTTGTCCCGGGCCGCGGCGAGGATGCCGTCCAGTACCCGCCGCCCCGCGTCCGCCTGGACCAGCCGGTCTCGGAACTCCGAGAGGACGGAGAAGTCGAAGCCCGGATCATCCAGCTGGAACCCGAGGGCGTACTTGAAGTCGATCCGGGCCCGGACCGCCTCCGCGGCCTGCCGGTCGGTCAGCCCCTCGACGAACTGCAACACCAGGACCAGCGCAAGGCGTCCCGGTGACCAGGCGGGCTTGCCCCGCACCGGAAACAGGTCCGCGAACTCCTCGTCCGCGAACAGTGACCCCAGCTCGTCACGGACCCGGATCGCCAGGCTCCCCTTCGGGAACGCGGCCCGCGCCACCCGCACCGTCTCCGCCGGGATCTCCCCAGACCCCTTCGGCTGCATCGACATCCACACCCACCCCATACGACAACGTCGGCCTTCAAGACCACAACCGGGTCTTGAAGGCCGACGTCACGCACGGCCCCGAATTAACCAACAGCATCGCCGGAGGAGAGCGGGGCCGCCCCGCGTCAACGTCGAATCCGGCGGACCGGCACGTTTACGGCGCACACCCCGGGGTCTGTTACTCTTTTCCGGCGACGTCACCCCAGCTCGGGAGCCCCTCGGGGAGCCCCTCTGGAGCCTCCCGAAAGCAGTTGGGAGCACCGTTCGCACTGTGCGAGACTAGGTCTCACGCGAAAGCTTGGTCCTGTGGAGCAGTTTGGAGTGCTCGCCACCCTGTCAAGGTGGAGGCCGCGGGTTCAAATCCCGTCAGGACCGCTGCACCCTTCAAGGTGCGTGGCTGGGTAGCTCAGTTGGTACGAGCGTCCGCCTGAAAAGCGGAAGGTCGCCGGTTCGACCCCGGCCCCAGCCACCGTCGCCCCTCTCGGGGCTTGAGCCCCTGCCAGGATCATCGGCGGGGGCTCATTCGTTGTCGGTGACAGCCGCGGGGCAGGACGCGGAGAACTCGTACCGCAGCTCGTAGAGGTGCCCGGCCTTGGCCATCAGCGTGGCCTCGATGGGCCAGGGCTTGGCCTTCGCCTTCATCTTGGTGCGCAGCCCGAGAACTGAGTACGCGCACTCATGCGATCGCGATGCGCCGCTGGCTACCGTACGACTGTACGAACGATGACGGACGACGACGGCACGTGATCCGGCCGCTCACGTGCGACCAGCGAACCGGACAAGCCGCGCCGGACAAGCCGCACTGGACGACAGGCACCGGCAACAGGCACCGGACAAGCACGCAGAGGAGACCTCGCGATGACGCGCACGTACAACTGGGGGATGACCGCCCGTCGGCTGTGGGGGAACCCGGCTGCCCTCGGCTACCTTGCCCTGGTGCTCGGTACCGTGGCGTTCACCCTGGTCACCATGGGTTTCGCGCCGGAGCCCGATGCTTCGATGGCCGGGGTCTGGATGTATGTGGCGACGGCGCCGGTGTCCTTCCTCTTCGTGATGGCCGGCAGCGTGGAGACCTGGTTCATGGTGTTCTCACTCGTCGTCTCGGCGCTGGTCCAGTCCGCCGTGATCGGCGCGCTCTACAGCGCCCTCCGCGCCCGGCGCCAGGAGTCGCCCCGGCGGCCCTCCCTCATCTGACGTCCGACAGCCGACCGCCCGGCATGACGTGACGGCTCCAGGAGGTCACGCCCCGGACGGGGCCGTTCCGTGGGGGGTCGCGTGGGTCGCGGCCTTGGGGCGTCCGCCCGGGTGGCGGTGGCGCCAGATCCAGAAGACCGTACTGGAGACCAGCGCCCAGGCGGCGAGCACCAGGTAGGGCTGGAGCAGCTGGTGTTCGGGGAAGTAGACGGCTGTGTGCTGGGCGTTCACCGAGGCGCCGGGGGGCAGCCAGCGGCCGATCTCGCCCAGTACCGAGGGCAGCAGCGGCCAGGAGACGGCGCCGCCGGAGGACGGGTTGCCCAGCAGCACCATCACGCCCCAGGTCGGCACCATGGCCCAGCGCCCGAAGAGGGTGTTGAACATCGTGAAGACCATGCCGCCGGTGAACATCGTCAGCGCCAGGATCATCCAGGAGTGCACGAACGGGAGCCGTAGCGCGCCCAGGCCCCAGTCCACCACCGCGGAGATCACGAAACCGCCCAGCAGCGCGTACGCGACCGTGAAGGCGATACGTTCCGGCGGGTTCAGCGCGCGTGCGTGCACGCTGAGCTGGATCGCGCCGACGAAGCCGATGATCACGGCTGCGAGCGAGATGTAGAAGATCGCCAGCCCGCGCGGGTCCCCCTTGTTCAGCGGCTTGAGGTCCCGCACCTGCACCGGGACGCCGATCGCCTTGCCGACCTTCGGCCCCGCCTTCTCCAGCAGCTGGGCCACCGAGGCGCCGGACGCGCTGGAGACGTCCAGTTCGACGCCCTTCGGCCGCTCGACCCGCACGATCGCGAAGACCTGCTGGGCCTCGATGGCCTGCTCCGCCTCGGCCTGCGTACGGAAGTGCCGCAGCTCCAGGGAGGAGCCGAGCCCCTTCTCCATGCCCTGGACGAAGGCGCTCCGGTCGTGCGCGCTGTTCGGTTTGCCGACGAGGGCGACCGGGACATGGTGCGGAGTGGGGTTGGCCATCGCGTACGTGTACGAGCCGGCGAAGAGGCCGGCCGCGGCGGCGAGGATCAGCACGAGCACCGAGGCGGGCAGGAACGGCGAGTCCTTGAAGGCCCGCCACCTCTCGCCCGCGCTCGGCTTGTGGCCGTGCCGGCCGTGCGGCCCTTGGGGCCGGGGGCGCCCTTCGGGACCGTACTGACCGTGGGGGCCGAGTTGCCCTTGAAGGCCGAGTTGCTCGTGGGGGGCGTGCTGTCCGTGGGGGCCGAGCTGCCCTTGGGCGCGGGTGGGCGTCCCGTCCGCCTCTGGCGCCCCGTTCTCCTCGGACTCCTCGCGTCGCCGCTCCGACCACTCCGGTTCCTCCGCGTCCATGCGCCCACACTAAGCGGGCAAACCGTGCATTTCCCCTGGAGGGGATGAAATTTGCCCCCGCCCCCCAGCCCCCGCCCCCGTCCCTCTGGGGAGGGACGGGCGTCAGCTGTTTCGGGGTGCGTTCGGGCGGGGGTGGGGGCACACGTCCGGGTGCGGCTCCGGCTCTGGCGCTGAGTGCGCGTCCGGCTCCGGGTCCGCGTCCCGCTGGGGGGCCGCGTCCGGTTGTGGGGCCGCGTCCGGTTGGGGGGCCGCGTCCGGTTGTGGGTCGGGGGCGGCGCGGCGGGCGCGCAGTCGGTGGACCGCTGCCGCGCCGCCGGCCACGACGAGGAGCCCCGCCAGCAGCACCCCGTCAGGCACCCCGTTGCCCACCCTCTTCGCCCAGCTCTCGGCGGTGAAGGCACCGTCCACATCCAGCAGGCCGGGCAGCGACGCCGCGCCGTCGAAGAGCAGGAACAGCGCGCCCAGCAGGATGAAGAACAGCCCCGACAGCAGGGAGGTGGTGTGCAGCCGCAACCGGCCCACGCGCAGTTCCCGGCCGCGCAGCCACCGGCGCCGACCCAGGTCGAAGCGCTCCCACAGCAGCGCCAGCACGAACAGCGGTACGGCCATGCCCAGGGCGTAAACGGCCAGCAGTACGCCCCCGTACACCGGGTTGCCGCTCACCGCCGCGACCGTCAGCACACTGCCGAGGATCGGGCCCGCGCAGAATCCGGCCAGGCCGTAGACCGCGCCGAGCGCGTAGACGGAGAGGGCGGTGGTGGGCCGGATGCGGCCGGACACCGCCTGGAGGCGGCGCGAGGCGAAGCCCATACCGAGGATCTGCGCCAGCCCGAGCGCGATGATCAGCCAGCCGCCCACCGCGACCAGCAGCTCCCGGTGCCCGTAGAAGAGCCGCCCCGCGAACGAACCGGCGGCGCCCAGCGGCACCAGCGTGGTGGCCAGCCCGAGGTAGAAGATGCCGGTACGGGCGGTCAGGCGGCCGGCCGAGTCCATCGAATAGGCGAAGAACGCGGGCAGCAGCAGGGCGCTGCACGGGCTGAGCAGGGCGAGCAGGCCGCCGAGGAAGGCGGCCAGATATCCGACGTCCATCAGCCGCGCCCGCCTGCCTCGTCGCCCTTCCCCTCGGACCCCTTGTCGCCCTTCCCCTCGGACCCCTTGTCGCCCTTCCCCTCGGACCCCTCGTCGCTCTTCTTCGCGGCTGCCGCCGCGCGTTCGATCGCGTCGGTGAAGACCTCGTCCGGCTGGGCGCCGGCGATCGGCTCGCCGTTCACCAGGAAGGCCGGGGTGGCGCTGGCACCCAGCCCGTACGCCTCCTCGCGGTCCTTGGCCACCAGCTTTCCGGCGGCGTCGCCCGCCCGGTCGCGGTCGAAACGGTCGAGGTCCTTGACGCCCGCCTCCTCGGCGAGGTCGTGCAGGTGGGCATCGGCGAAGGCGTTCTTCTCGTTGGCCTTGTCGGAGTAGACGGCCTTGTAGAACTCCCAGAACCGGCCCTGCTGACCTGCGGCGTAGCTCGCGAGCGCGGCGCGCTCCGAACCCTTGCCGAAGATGGGGTAGTTGCGCCACTCCAGGCGCAGCAGGCCCTTGTCGACGTACTTCTTCACCAGCTTCGGCTCGGTGTCCCTGGCGAACTTCCCGCAGAACGAGCAGCCGAAGTCGGCGTACTCGATCATCACGACCGGCGCGCCCTTGTCGCCGCGCGCGAAGGGGTCGTCGGCGTCGCGCCGGGCCAGCTTCAGCAGGGCCGGGTCGCCGGCGGGACCGTCGTCCGGGCGGCCCTGGACGGTGGCGTTGCCCGCCTCCGAGCCGTCGGAGTCGCCGCCCACGGCGTACTGCGACAGCCACCCGGCCAGCAGCGCGCCGACGAGGATGAGCGCTCCGATGGCCGGCCCCTTGCGGGACTTCGGCTTCGGGCCGGACTTGGGCTTCGGACCCGACTTGGGGTTCGTCCCGGACTTGGGGTTCGGCCCGGACTTCGGACCGGACTCGGGGTTCGATCCAGGCTCGGATTTCGGCGATTTCGGCCCGGACTTCGGCTGGGGCTCGGGGTTTTCGGGTCGGGAACGGCGCTGAGAAGGCACAGAGTTCTCCTGTCCTGGTGGCGGAATGGATGCTGCTGCCGGACGGCGCGGACGGGCGCGGAGCGCGCGGGGGCCGCGTCGTCGGGCGCATCTACACGCGCAGGACGGAGAGTTCTATGGGGGTCGGGGGTGGTGCGGGGGCGGGACCGCGCACGGGAGGCCGCGCGTGCGCGGTCCCGATGGCGGCATGCGACTCCGGGGTGAGACAGACGGGCAGCGCGAGGGTCTGCGTCTTCTGCTGAGTGGTGGACGGCACGGCGGGCAAGGCGCCGTCGTCCCCCTTGGACTTGTGGCAGCGAGAGGATCCGGACTCGTCGGCCGGAGCGGCGGCGTCATACGCGGTACGCGGGGAGTACGCCGACTCCTGGGCCGCGTGGGCCTTCTGAATCGCGTGGGCCGTACGAGCTGTCTGCGCCGCGTGGGCTGTCTGGGTCAGCTGGGCCGGCTGGGCCGCGGTCGGGGAAAGGGACGGCGCGGCGGCCCGCGCCTGCGCGGCCCCGCACAGTGCGAGCAGCAGCCCCAGGAGGACAGCGGTCGCCCGCCGTACCCGTACCTGACCTCCGCCGCTCATGCGGGTCAGCCTAACGAACCGGATCTCCCCCGCCACTCGGCACTCAGTCGCCCGGCCCTCCTCCGGCGGGACCGGTCCGGTGGGGTCCGGCCAGGGCGCGCCGCACACCGGGTTCGCGGGGGCCGAGGAAGTGCGGGTCGGGGGTGAACGCGGCCTCCAGCGCGGCCTTCGCGGCGCCGGGCACCTCGCGGAGCCCGCCCGCGTACCAGGTGACGTCCCTCGGCTCGCGCACGGGCACCCCGTACGCGTCGATCCCCGCCGCCCGGCACAGCGCCGCCGCCCTGCGCACGTGGAAGTCCTGGCTGACCAGCAGCGCGCGGTGGACGCCGAAGATCCGGCGGGCCCGGGTGCACGAGTCCCAGGTGTCGAAGCCCGCGTAGTCCGCGACGATCCGCGAGCCGGGCACGCCGCGCTCGGTCAGATAGCCGCGCATCGCACCGGGCTCGTCGTAGCCCCGGCGGCCGTTGTCCCCGGTGACCAGCAGGGCGCGGGCCTTGCCGTGCCGGTACAGGTCGATCGCCGTATCCAGCCGGTGCGCCAGATACGGCGAGGGCTCGCCGTCCCACAGCCCCGCGCCGAAGACGACCGCCACGGGTGCGGACGGCGCGGCCTCGACACCGCCGCGCACGACCGCGCTGTCGGTGGACAGCCGCAGCCAGGTGGCGGGCAGGACGGCCAGCACGCAGACGAGCACGGCCACCCGTACGAGCCGTCGCCGCCGCGTCCGCGCCCACGTCCATATCCGCGCCCGCGTCCGCATCCATATCCGCGTCCGCGTCGTCATGATCCCCCCCGCCCCAGACGATCTGTACCCCTGGTGTGCCCTGCCCGGCCGGGCAGGGCCCCGCCGGAGCGCGGCTCCTCCCCGGCCGCGGGCAAGGGCCGGGCCCGGCGGCCGAAGCGGCGGCCGGCCGCACAAATACCCGTACGGCTAAACCGACGCAGCGGCCCGCACCCCGGTTGCCGCGCCATGTCGCGGCTCCCGCGCCCCGGCCGGAGGCCAAACCGTTCGCCTCTGCCGCGCCCCGAATGAGATCCTGGGAAAGGTATGTCCACTTCCCCTCGCTCTCCCGAAGCCCTCGCCACCCGTCTCCCCGACCTGATGCTCGCGGACCAGCAGCGCCTGGGCCGCCGGCTGGCGGGTGCCCGGAAGATCCGCAAGGCGGAAGCACGCGCTGCCGTCCTGGCGGAGATCTCCGACGCGATGGACAGTTCCGAGCTGCGCGTCACCGCCCGCCGCGAGGCGCTGCCGCGCATCACCTATCCCGCGCAGCTGCCCGTCAGCCAGAAGAAGGACGACATCCTGGCGGCCGTCCGCGACCACCAGGTGGTGATCGTCGCGGGCGAGACCGGATCAGGCAAGACGACGCAGATCCCCAAGATCTGCATGGAGCTGGGCCGCGGCATCCACGGTGTCATCGGTCACACCCAG
This sequence comes from Streptomyces axinellae, assembly GCF_039532135.1. NCBI lineage: Bacteria > Bacillati > Actinomycetota > Actinomycetes > Kitasatosporales > Streptomycetaceae > Streptomyces > Streptomyces axinellae. The sequence goes on along the minus strand of NZ_BAAARJ010000005.1, from coordinate 42,271 downwards.
CCGCGCCGGATCGCCGCGCGCACGGTCGCCGAGCGGGTGGCCGAGGAGCTGGGCTCGCAGCTGGGCGAGGCCGTCGGCTGGAAGGTCCGCTTCACCGACCAGGTGAAGGACCACACGCTGGTGAAGCTGATGACCGACGGCATCCTGCTGGCGGAGATCCAGCAGGACCGCGAGCTGCGCCAGTACGACACGATCATCATCGACGAGGCGCACGAGCGCTCCCTCAACATCGACTTCCTGCTCGGCTACCTCGCCCAGCTGCTGCCCCGCCGCCCCGATCTGAAGGTCGTCATCACCTCGGCGACGATCGACCCGGAGCGCTTCTCCCGGCACTTCGGGGACGCGCCGATCATCGAGGTGAGCGGGCGGACGTACCCGGTGGAGGTCCGCTACCGGCCGCTGCTGGAGGAGGATTCCGAGGCGCCGGACCGCGACCAGGTCACCGCGATCTCCGACGCGGTGGACGAGTTGCAGGCCGAGGGCCCCGGCGACATCCTCGTCTTCCTCTCCGGGGAGCGGGAGATCCGCGACACCGCCGACGCGCTGGAGAAGAAGTTCCGGCGCGCGGCAGGCCACAGACCCGGCAACGAGACCGAGGTCCTGCCCCTGTACGCCCGGCTGTCCAACGCCGAGCAGCATCGCGTCTTCCAGCCGCACGGCAACCGCCGCATCGTGCTGGCCACCAACGTCGCCGAGACCTCTCTGACCGTCCCGGGCATCAAGTACGTCATCGACCCGGGCACGGCCCGCATCTCCCGCTACAGCCACCGCACCAAGGTGCAGCGCCTCCCGATCGAGCGGATCAGCCAGGCCAGCGCCAACCAGCGCAAGGGCCGCTCGGGCCGCACCTCGGACGGCATCTGTATCCGGCTGTACGCGGAGGAGGACTTCCTCGCCCGGCAGGAGTTCACCGACCCGGAGATCCTCCGTACCAACCTGGCCTCGGTCATCCTCCAGATGACGGCGGCGGGCCTCGGCGACATCGAGAAGTTCCCCTTCATCGACCCGCCGGACCACCGCAGCATCAAGGCCGGCGTCCAACTGCTGGAGGAGCTGGGCGCGCTGGAGCCCGCCTCGCGTGCCCTCACCAAGGTGGGCCGCAGCCTCGCGCAGCTGCCGGTGGATCCGCGGCTGGCCCGGATGGTCCTGGAGGCCGACAAGAACGGCTGTGCCCGCGAGGTGATGGTGATCGCGGCGGCCCTGTCCATCCAGGATCCGCGCGAGCGCCCCGCCGACAAGCAGCAGCAGGCCGACCAGCACCACGCCCGCTTCAGGGACACCAGCAGCGACTTTTTGACCTTCCTGAACCTGTGGCGGTACGTCCGCGAACAGCAAAAGGCCCTGTCCTCCTCCGCGTTCCGCCGCATGTGCAAGGCGGAGTTCCTCAACTACATGCGGATACGCGAGTGGCAGGACATCTACACCCAGCTTCGCCAGGTGGCGAAGACGATGAAGATCCAGCTGTCCGAACAGGACGCGAGCGACGACGCCGTCCACCAGTCGCTGCTCGCCGGGCTGTTGTCGCACGTGGGCCTCAAGGAGGCGGAGAAGAACGAGTATCTGGGCGCCCGCAGCGCCAAGTTCGCCGTCTTCCCGGGCTCCGCGCTCTTCAAGAAGCCGCCGCGCTGGGTGATGTCGGCCGAGCTGGTGGAGACCTCCCGGCTGTGGGCGCGGGTCAACGCGAAGGTCGAGCCCGAGTGGATCGAGCCGCTGGCCCAGCACCTGGTCAAGCGCACCTACAGCGAGCCGCACTGGGAGCAGAAGCAGGCCGCGGTGGTGGCGTACGAGCGGGTGACGCTGTACGGGATCCCCATCGTGGCCCAGCGCAAGGTCGGCTACGGCACGATCGACCCGGAGACCTCCCGCGACCTGTTCCTGCGCAACGCCCTGGTCGAGGGCGACTGGCGCACCCATCACCAGTTCTTCCACGACAACCGCAAGCTGCTGGAGGAGGTCGAGGAGCTGGAGCACCGCGCCCGCCGCCGCGGCATCCTCGTGGACGACGAGACGCTGTACGACTTCTACGACCAGCGCGTGCCCGAACATGTCGTCTCCGGGGCGCACTTCGACTCCTGGTGGAAGAAGAAACGCCGCGAAGAGCCCGACCTGCTCAACTTCGAGAAGTCGATGCTGCTGAGCGAGCGGGCCGAGGAGATCTCCGCCTCCGACTACCCGGACGTGTGGCGCCAAGGCGGCCTCGCCCTGCCGGTGACCTACCAGTTCGAGCCGGGGGCCGACGCGGACGGGGTGACCGTCCACGTACCGCTGCAGGTCCTCAACCAGGTCACGCCCGACCTCTTCGACTGGCAGATCCCGGGCCTGCGCGAGGACCTGGTCACCGAGCTGATCCGCTCGCTCCCCAAGCCGGTGCGCCGCCACTACGTGCCCGCGCCCAACTACGCCAAGCGCTTCTTGGAGACCACCGGCCCGGCAGCCGAGTCCACATCAGAGCCCGGGACACGGTCCGAACCCCTGACGTACACCCTGGCGCGCGAGCTGAAGCGCATGGTCGGCGTCCCCGTCGAGCCGCGGGACTTCGACCTGGCGAAGGTGCCGGACCACCTCAAGATCACCTTCCGGGTCACCGACGAGCGGCGCCGCAAGCTGGCCGAGAGCAAGGACCTGGAGTCCCTCCAGACCCGGCTCAGGTCCCAGACCCAGCAGGCCCTCAGCAAGGCGTTCGAGTCCGCGGCCCGCGCGAGGACGGGCAGGGGCCGGGCCGGCAAGGCGGCGGAGCCGTCCCCGGACGGCGAGCCCACCGCGCCCGCCCAGCACGCCGCGGGCCCCACCCCCGCCCTCCAGCGCACCGGCCTGACGAGCTGGACGCTGGGCACCCTCCCCCGCACCTTCGAGACCCGCCGCGCCGGCCAGCCCGTGAAGGCGTACCCCGCGCTGGCCGACGAGGGCGACTCGGTGGCGGTGCGGCTCTACGACACCGAGGCGGAGCAGCGCCAGGCGATGTGGCGCGGCACCCGCCGTCTGATCCTGCTCAACCTCCCCTCCGACCCTGCCAAGTTCGCCCAGTCGAAGCTGAGCAACCAGCAGAAGCTGGCCCTCTCCCGCTCCCCGCACGGCAGCGTGCAGGCCCTGTTCGAGGACTGCGTCTCCGCGACCGCCGATCGCCTCGTCACCGCCCACGGCGGCCCGGCCTGGGACGAGGAGTCCTTCCGCAAGCTGTTCGACGCCGTACGCTCCGACCTGGTCGACGCCACCGTGCGCACCGTCCAGCAGGTGCAGGAGGTGCTGGCGGCCTGGCACTCCTGCGAGGGCAGGCTGCGGGCCACGACGAGCCCCGTACTGGCCTCCTCCGTCGCCGACGTACGCGCCCAGCTGGACGCGCTCATCAAGCCGGGCTTCGTCACGGAACACGGCGCGGGCCGCCTGTCCGACCTGATGCGCTACCTCGTCGCCGCCGACCGCCGCCTCCAGCAGCTTCCCCACCACGCGGAACGGGACCGGACGAGGATGGCGAAGGTGCACGAGATGCGGGACGAGTACCTGTGGCTGCTGGAACAGTTCCCCCCGGGCCGCCCGGTGCCGCAGGCCGCCCGGGAGATCCGCTGGATGATCGAGGAGCTGCGCGTCAGCTACTTCGCCCACGCGCTGGGCACGGCCTACCCCGTCTCGGACAAGCGCATCGTGAAGGCAGTGGACGCGGCAGCCCCGTGACCGCCGACCGCAGCGGAAAGCAATCCCCCGACCACACAGGGTGAGTTCGCACCGCACCCCCGGCCTGCTGTAGAGTCTCGTTTCGCGAGGTCCTGTGGAGCAGCTTGGAGTGCTCGCCACCCTGTCAAGGTGGAGGCCGCGGGTTCAAATCCCGTCAGGACCGCAGAAGGTAAGAGGCCCGCAACCACAATCGGTTGCGGGCCTCTTGGCGTGTCCCCCCAGAGGCCGCGCCCGCGGCGGCAGCCGCCGACAACACAGCAAATCCCGTCAGGACCACAGACGACGAGAGACCCGCAACCGCCCCCGGCTGCGGGCCTCTTCACATGCACCCCCCAGAGGCCGCGCCCGCGGCGGCAGCCGCCGACAGCACAGCAAGTCCCGTCAGGACCACAGACGACGAGAGACCCGCAACCGCCCCCGGCTGCGGGCCTCTTATACGCGCACCCGCGGACAGCTCCCGCCCGCGAGCCCCGCGCAGCCGCACCGCACGCCGAACAACCCCGCACAACCCCTCAGAACCGCACAACGGCCGCCTCGCCCCGCCCCGCGAAACCCCCCGCCAACCCAGGCCGCCCCGCGGCCACCCGCGCCCCGTCGGCCCCTCCCCTGCGCCCTCGGATTCCCTGGCCGGTCAGGACGGTTGACGGCCCCTCGGTACCGGGGTACCCCTACTGAAGGAGGTGCGGCGGATGGCGACAGCTCCTTTCACTCCTAGGCGGCACGAGACGAGGGCGCTCCTGCGCGCCCATCTGGCAGCGGCGACGCGCTATCACCACATGACCCGGCACTGCCCCATCTGTCACCGGCTGCTGCGGCTGGCGATGGAGACTCAGACCGAGCCGGCCGGGACGCCGGTGCCACAGGGTTCTTCCGACAAGTGACCACCGTTCGGGGCCTGTTGACTCATTACCGTAGGTTCGCGGGCGACCACAAGATGTTCCTGGTGTGACGGGTGTCACTCGATTCGGTCGTACCGACGGGGAACTTGAGACCCCCTCACACACCCTCAATTTAATATGTGCAATTGCACTACCCCGTTCCGCCACCCCGAAAGAGGCGACGGAACGCCTTCTCGTGCGGAGATATTCGTCGGCCGGACGTCAGGCCAGCAGGTTCGTACGAACCCGACCAAGCTCGATCAGCACCCACCAGCGGGACCCACGCGCGCCCCGCCGGCCCCGACTGCCCCTCGAACCGGCGATCTTGAGCGGTCTTGAGGGCATAAAAAGATCGCGCCGGACCCGGCGGAGTCCAGCGCGATCACAAGACAAGCACTGTTGGGGCAGTGGCTGTCGGATGGTGCTCAATGGGCGTACGAACGGGGAGGGGGCCCCGAAAACGCCCCTATATGGGGTTGTTTCGCCTGATCAAGCCTCGCTGCGCTGCTGGGGAATTCCTGCCAGCAGAGCGCGAACCTCCGCCTCGCGGTAGCGGCGGTGTCCTCCGAGCGTGCGGATGGACGTGAGCTTGCCCGCCTTTGCCCAGCGCGTGACCGTCTTGGGGTCCACACGGAACATCGTGGCAACCTCAGCCGGGGTCAACAGCGGCTCGGCATCAGGGGTGCGAGCGGTCATGAGCGGCCTCCTCGGGAGAACCGAACCATCACGGTTCTTTCCTCTAAATTCTGCACCTTGACCCGCGTTGCCCGATATGGCGGACGCGAGCCGAGTCGGTTATAGGACGAACGGCTTGTCCTCGGCACTACAACTACACCATCTGTCCAGCCACGTCGGCCAAACCGATGGAATTGCCCTCTCAGGTGTTCAACCTCGGCGGAAGCCGATGGACCGTCCTATAGCGGACAGTCACACCACCGTGACGATCAGTCACAACGGGAGCAGGGGTCACCAGACCCACCAAGGAGGGCAATAGCGATCTATCCGCCCTTAGTTGGACGGAAGGAGCCCTGCGCGGACTCCTTGTCCTATTTTGACACGAGGGGTAGGTCTGAGAGCAAGACCCCTTTAAGTGCAATCCATCACGCTTGAGGCAAAAACCCGGTTCGGGACGTAGGTCCTAGACGCTCCTGCCTCGTCCCAGACGCCCCGATCCGGCTTCAACTCGCGAACTGGAGTTCCCGGACCACCCGCCAGCGGTCCGTCAGCCGCTCGTACGCCTCGCCGGCCCGCTCACCGTCACCCGCCCGGAGCGCGGCCAGACCCTCCGCCACATCGGCGGCGGAGTGGTCCCCCGCGAGCTGCTCCTCGGGGATCGCGTGAGCCAGCCCGCCGTAGTCCAGTTCGACGAGGGAACGCGGATGGAATTCCTCCAGCCAGCGGCCCACATCTACCAGCCCGTCGATGAGCGGTCCCTCCTCCAGCTCCTCGCGAAGCACCCGCAGCCCTCTGGCGAGGCGGCGCCTCGCCTGGACCATTGGCGTGCGATAGCGGAGAACGAACTGCTGTCCGCTCTCCTCACCCGATTCCGGCTTCGCAAACTCTCTGTCTTCGTCGGCGAAGAGGACGAACCAGCGGACCGGCACATGCCACACCGATGTGCGGATCCAGGGCCGCGCGTCCGGGTTGTGCTCCCGCCACCGCTCGTAGTCGGCGGCGGCCTGACGTCGGACGACGGGCGGGAGCGCCGCGTCGAGCACGGGCGGCGGCAGGTCCGTCTCCCGGTCGGCCGTGGCCTGGGTGAGCGCGGCGAGCGCCTGCCAGCTGCGCAGCCGGGTCCGCCAGGGGCACACGCAGGTCACCCCGTCCACCTCCGCCACGAACGCCTCCGCGCTCTCCCGCTCCGGCACCACGACGGGCGGCACGGGGAGCAGGTCGGCCAGCGCGCGGCGGATCTCGTCCTGCGCGCTGGGGAAGCGCTCCTGCTTGGCGTACGCGACCCAGTGGGCCCGTTCCGGCTCGGGAAAGGCGGCCAACGGCTCATAGACCCGTAGATATGCCGCGTACGGGACAATGACCGACGCTTTCTCAGCCACGCGCTTCCTCCAAGGACCGGTTCGGACAAGCTTGAAAGACAGTTGACTACCCCGATCATGGGACCGCAACGTGCCCGCGATACGCAGGTCGTACGCTGCTCTCGACCGGCCCTCCCTGGGCCTTACCCGCCACAAGCGGCGCGGCCCGTCGGAGGGCTACGACGCGATCCCAGGAGTCACCACCGTGATCGAGGTATCACCCACCCCCAGCGTCCCCGCTACAGCGGGCGGCCTCGGCGACCCGCTGGTCAGCACCCTCTTCCACTCCGAACAGGGCGGCCACGAGCAGGTCGTGCTCTGCCAGGACCAGGCCAGCGGCCTCAAGGCCGTCATCGCCCTGCACTCCACCGCCCTCGGCCCCGCGCTCGGCGGCACGCGCTTCCACGCCTACGCGGACGCGGCCGACTCCGAGCAGGCCGCCGTCCTCGACGCGCTCAACCTCGCTCGGGGCATGTCCTACAAGAACGCGCTGGCCGGACTCGACCACGGCGGCGGCAAGGCCGTGATCATCGGCGACCCCGAGCAGATCAAGACCGAGGCCCTGCTGCGCGCCTACGGCCGCTTCGTGGCCTCTCTCGGCGGCCGGTACGTCACCGCCTGCGACGTCGGTACCTACGTCCAGGACATGGATGTCGTCGCCCAGGAGTGCCGCTGGACCACCGGCCGCTCCCCCGCCAACGGCGGCGCCGGCGACTCCTCGGTCCTCACCGCCTTCGGTGTCTTCCAGGGCATGCGCGCCAGCGCCCAGCGCCTGTGGGGCGCCCCCACGCTGCACGGCCGTACGGTGGGCGTGGCCGGTGTCGGCAAGGTCGGCCACCACCTGGTCGAACACCTGCTGGAGGACGGGGCGCGCGTCGTGATCACCGACGTGCGCGAGGAGTCGGTGCGGCGGGTGCTCGCCGCGCACCCCGAGGTCGGTGTCGCGGCCGGCACCGAGGAGCTGGTCAGGGCCGAGGAGCTGGACGTGTACGCGCCCTGCGCGCTCGGCGGCGCGCTGGACGCGGAGACGGTCTCCGCTCTCACCGCAAAGGCCGTCTGCGGCGCCGCGAACAACCAGCTCGCGCACCCGGGTGTCGAGAAGGACCTCGCCGAGCGCGGGATCCTCTACGCGCCCGACTACGTCGTGAACTCGGGCGGCGTGATCCAGGTCGCGGACGAGCTGCACGGCTTCGACTTCGCACGTGCTAAGGCAAAGGCCGCCAAGATCTTCGACACCACGGTGGAGATCTTCGACCGCGCCGAGGCGGACGGAGTGCCTCCGGTGGTGGCCGCCGACCGGCTCGCGGAGCAGCGCATGGGCAGGTGAGAGCCGTTTCACGACCCCGCGGCGGGCCGATCCGCCACAGGAAGGTAAAATCGCAACCGACCAGCACGAGGAAGGTCATCGGGCGCGTCGCACGGCGGCCGTGTCGTGCGGGCGACGTACCGTACGGCCGCGGAAGCAGGTACCGTTGAAGCCCTGAGTGCCGGTCTCTCCCACGGGAGACCGATATGAATCATGAACGCGTGTCAAGACTCTGGGGCCGTCGAGCCCCGTCGTTGAGGGGGTCGAGCCATGGGGCGCGGCCGGGCCAAGGCCAAGCAGACGAAGGTCGCCCGCCAGCTGAAGTACAACAGCGGTGGGACAGACCTATCGCGCCTGGCCGAGGAGCTGGGCGCATCGACATCGAACGAGCCGCAGAAGAATGGCGAGCCCGTCGAGGACGATGAGCAGGACGATCCGTACGCGCAGTACGCGGATCTGTACAACGACGACGAGGACGACGATGGTTCGTCCGGATCGTCGGCTCCGCAGTCGAAACGCCGCGGCGCCTGACGTTCACCCGCAGTGACCCGGTCCGGCAACCGCCGGGCCGGGTTCTGATATGCCCGGGGGCATCTTCGGGGGTCATTCCCCGGGGTCTGACGGCGAGCCGGCGATCCGACCTGCCCCGCTCCGCCATGCCGGGCCCGGTTCCGGCGTGCCCGCGGCCTGCGGGCCGCACGTGCGCCGCCGGGCGGCCCGCGGCGCTCCGGCCCCCGACCGGGCCCCGGAGGCGCGGGGCCTCCGGGTGAGCGGGCTCAGCGCGCATGGTCCCCGGTGAGGGTGACGGCTTCGCTCCGGTCGCCGCGTTCGGTGATCTCACCCGCGACCCACGCGTCCACGCCACGGTCCGCGAGAGTGGCGAGCGTCACATTCACCGATTCGGGCGGGACGACGGCGACCATGCCGACGCCCATGTTCAGCGTCTTCTCCAGCTCCTCGCGGGCCACCTCGCCCACGCTGCCGACGACGTCGAAGACCGCTCCCGGCGTCCATGTCGCCCGGTCCACGGTGGCGTGCAGGCCCTCGGGGACCACTCGGGCCAGGTTGCCGGCCAGGCCGCCGCCGGTGATGTGCGAGAAGGCGTGCACCTCGGTCCTGCGGGTCAGCTCCAGGCAGTCCAGGGAGTAGATCTTCGTCGGCTCCAGCAGCTCCTCCCCCAGGGTGCGGCCGAACTCGGGGACCTCCCGCTCCAGGGACCAGCCGGCCCGGTCGAAGACCACGTGCCGCACCAGCGAGTACCCGTTCGAGTGAAGGCCGGAGGAGGCCATCGCGATCACGGCGTCCCCCGAACGGATACGGTCCGCGCCCAGCACGGCATCCGCCTCGACCACGCCCGTGCCGGCGCCCGCCACGTCGTAGTCGTCGGGGCCCAGCAGGCCCGGGTGCTCGGCCGTCTCGCCGCCGATCAGGGAGCAGCCGGCCAGGACGCAGCCCTCGGCGATGCCCTTCACGATCCGCGCGACGCGCTCGGGGACGACCTTGCCGACGCAGATGTAGTCCGTCATGAACAGCGGCTCGGCGCCGCACACCACCAGGTCGTCCACGACCATCGCCACCAGGTCGTGGCCGATGGTGTCGTGCACGTCCATCCGCTGGGCCACCGCGACCTTGGTGCCCACGCCGTCGGTGGCCGACGCCAGGAGGGGGCGGGTGTAGTCCTTGAGCCGGGACGCGTCGAAGAGGCCGGCGAAGCCGCCCAGTGCGCCGAGCGACTCGGGGCGCTGGGTCTTCTTGACCCACTCCTTCATGAGGTCCACGGCGCGGTCGCCGGCCTCGATGTCCACGCCTGCGGCGGCGTAGCTGGCGCCTTGGCCCGGGCTGTTCGTCATCGGTAGGTGTCTCTCATCTGTGGCTGAGGTGGTGGCATCGGCCCCTGTGCCCCGCGCCGCGCCCTGTTCCTTCAGGGACACGCCGGGGCTCCGCCCCCGGACCGCTTCGTTCCCCGGACCCGCCCGGCCCTCGGCCGGGAAGCGATGCCCGAACAGAGGGGCGGACGACGGGGCGAACGGAAGGGCTGGGGGCGGGGCATCGCCAAGGGCTAAGGGCGCTTCAGCGCGTCCGCGGCGCCGACGCCGGTGGCGAGGGTCTTCACGCCATCGACATCGCTGCCCGTCTCGACCTCCAGCAGGTGCTTGCCCAGCAGCTCGGGGTCGGGCAGCTCCATCGGGTACTCGCCGTCGAAGCACGCCCGGCACAGCTCCCGCTTGGGGATCGTCGTGGACTCGATCATGCCGTCGATGGAGATGTAGGACAGCGAGTCGGCGCCGAGCGACTTGCCGATCTCCTCGACGGAGAGCCCGTTGGCGATCAGTTCGGCGCGGGTGGCGAAGTCGATGCCGAAGAAGCAGGGCCACTTGATCGGCGGCGAGCTGATCCGCACATGGACCTCGGCGGCCCCGGCCTCCCGCAGCATCCGCACCAGCGCGCGCTGGGTGTTGCCCCGCACGATCGAGTCGTCGACGACGACCAGCCGCTTGCCGCGGATGACTTCCTTGAGCGGATTGAGCTTGAGGCGGATGCCCAGCTGCCGGATGGTCTGCGAGGGCTGGATGAAGGTCCGGCCGACGTAGCTGTTCTTGACCAGGCCCGAACCGTAGGGGATGCCGCTCGCCTCGGCGTAGCCGACCGCGGCGGGCGTGCCGGACTCCGGGGTCGCTATGACCAGGTCGGCGTCGGCCGGGGCCTCGGCCGCGAGCCTGCGGCCCATCTCCACCCGGGAGAGGTACACATTGCGGCCCGCGATGTCGGTGTCGGGGCGCGCGAGGTAGACGTACTCGAAGACGCAGCCCTTCGGCTTTGCTTCGGCGAAGCGCTGGGAGCGCAGTCCGTCCTCGTCGATGGCGACGAGTTCGCCCGGCTCGATCTCGCGGATGAAGCTCGCGCCGACGATGTCCAGGGCCGAGGTCTCGCTGGCGACGACCCAGCCGCGCTCCAGGCGGCCGAGGACCAGCGGGCGGATGCCCTGGGCGTCGCGGGCCGCGTAGAGCGTGTTCTCGTCCATGAAGACCATGGAGAAGGCGCCCTTGGCCCGCGGGAGCACCAGCGGGGCCGCCTCTTCGACGGTGAGCGGGGTGCCGTCCTCGCTGGTCTGGCCCGCGAGCAGCGCGGTGACCAGGTCGGTGTCGTTGGTGGCCGCCACCTGCGTCGCCCGCCCGTTGCCGGTGGTGGCCAGCCCGGCGACCAGCTCGGCCAGCTCGGCGGTGTTGACGAGGTTGCCGTTGTGACCCAGGGCGATGGAGCCGTGGGCGGTGGCGCGGAAGGTGGGCTGGGCGTTCTCCCAGACCGAGGCGCCGGTGGTCGAGTAGCGCGCGTGACCCACGGCGATGTGGCCGCGCAGGGAACCGAGCGAGGTTTCGTCGAAGACCTGGGAGACCAGGCCCATGTCCTTGAAGACGAGAATCTGGGAGCCGTTGCTGACCGCAATGCCCGCGGACTCCTGACCGCGGTGCTGCAGTGCGTAGAGGCCGAAATATGTGAGCTTCGCGACCTCTTCACCCGGAGCCCAGACGCCGAAGACGCCGCATGCGTCCTGGGGGCCCTTCTCGCCGGGGAGGAGGTCGTGGTTGAGTCGTCCGTCACCACGTGGCACGTCATCGAGTCTAGGACAGACACCCGGCTGCGCCGAACCGGGGACCTGTGACCTTCAGCCCAGTACTGGCAGCACGGCGGTCAGGTCCGAGCGCTCGCCACTGGCCGACAGCTGGCCGGAGGCGAGCGCTTCGTCCCAGGTCAGGCGGCCGGTGGCGAGTCGCAGCCAGGTGACCGGGTCGGCTTCCACGACGTTCGGCGGGGTGCCCCGGGTATGCCGGGGGCCTTCGATCGCCTGTACGACTGCGAACGGCGGGATCCGCACCTCGACGGAGCCGCCCGGCGCCTTCGCGGCCAGCGCGTCGGCCAGCAGCCGGACCGTCGCGGCCAGCGCCTGGCGGTCCAGGCCCACCCGGATCCCCGTCGCGCGGGCCAGATCGTCGCTGTGGACGACCAGTTCGACCAGCCGCGTCACGGTGAAGTCGAGCATCCGCATCGCGCCGAACCCGTGCGGGACCAGCAGGTCCTCGCGTACGGCGGACTCGATGACCGGCTCCAGGTCGGCGACGGCCTCATCGATGCGCACCGCGCCGTCGGCGGCCCCGGCGGCCTCGGCGCGCGTCTCCTCGTCCAGGGTGTCCGCATGCGCCGCGGTCGAGACGGCCCAGCGGGAGAGGGAGACCTCGGGGGCTGTGGCGGCGGAGCCCGGCCCGGCCAGATAGCGGGGCACGGCGTCGATCTGGAGCGCGATGTGCACCAGCAGATGGTGGACGTCCCAGCCCGGGAGCCCGGAGGGCAGCGCGCGCTGCTCGGGCGAGAGCCGGTGCGCGGCGTCGGCCACGGCCTCGACCTGGTTGACGAGCGCCATGCGCATCCGTGCCGGGGCGTATGTACGAGGTTTCCGGTCTCTTCCTGCGGGGGTTCCGGTGGTTCGCTTCGCGGGCGGCATAGCCGTGAGATTAGCGGCTGGCCGCCCGCCTGGACCCCAGACCGTCGAGGGTGAGGTCGAGGAGGCGTTCGGCCTGGTCGCGCTGCTCGGGCCGGCCCGAGGTGAGGGCGATGCCCGCGAGGGCGGCGAACATGTCGCTCGCCCGGATGTCGGAGCGGAGCGAACCGGCGGCGACCCCCGCTTCCAGGAGCGTGGTGAGGGCCGCCTGGATCAGCTCGTGGCTCTCGGGGTGCGGGTCGGTCCCCGAGGCGACCAGGGCTCTGAGCGCTTCGGCCATGCCGAGTTTGGCGGTGGCGTAGTCGATGAAGCGGCGCGTCCATGCGCGCAGGGCCTCCTCGGGCGGCAGCGTCTCCAAGAGTGCGGGGGCCGCGTCGCACAGCTGGGCGACCTCGTTGCGGTAGGCGGCCTCGACCAGGGACTCCCGGGTCGGGAAGTTGCGGTAGAGCGTGCCGGTGCCCACCCCTGCCTCTTTGGCGATGCGCTCGAAGTGCGCCTCCAGCCCCTCCTCGGTGAACACGCGTACCGCCGCGGCCAGGATCTTCTCCCGGTTGCGCCGCGCGTCGGCCCGCAGTGGACGTCCCGCGTCCCGTCCCATCAGCGACTGCCTCCTCGTTGCCGGTTGCTAAGTGGAGGCACGGCCAGTTATTGTCCGACAGGTGAAGCGGCGGAGCCTCCACTTCACTGTAGGGCATGGCCCGGCCTGCCCATATCCCGCTCCCGCCCCTCCACTGGGCTTCTCCACCGGCCCTCTTTCGGCCTCTGTGCCGCTCTACGGCCTCATTCGGCCCGCCCGGTGGCCGGCGTGGGCCCCCTCCGGCCCACGGCCCCCTCTGAAAGGACTGCTCGTGTCAGCAATCGACGGCATGGAAGGAATCGACGGCGTTGAAGGCGTCGGGGACGTTGAAGGCATCGAGGGCAAAGTCGTGGCGATCACCGGCGCGGGCAGCGGCATCGGTGAGGCGACCGCCCTCCTGCTCGCCGAGCGCGGCGCGAAGGTCGTCCTCGGGGCGCGGCGCACCGAGCGCCTGGAGGCCCTGGCCACCCGCATCGAACAGGCGGGCGGCACCGCCACCTGGGCCCCCACGGACGTGACGCGGCGCGCTGACTTGTCCCGTCTCGTCGAGCTGGCCTGCGAGCGGTACGGCACGCTCGATGTCCTCGTCAGCAACGCCGGGGTCGGCCTCATCTCCCCCCTGGACGAGCTGCGCGTCGAGGACTGGGACGAGATGATCGACGTCAACCTCAAGGGCGTGCTGTACGGAATCGCCGCCGCCCTCCCCGTCTTCCGCGAACGGGGCTCGGGCCATTTCGTGCACACCGTCTCCACCTCGGGGCTGCGCATCGTCCCCACGCAGACGGTCTACGCGGCCACGAAGAACGCCGTCCGCACCCTCTCCGAGGGGCTGCGCCAGGAGGCCGGGGACAGCCTGCGCGTGACCGTCGTCTCCCCCGGCGCCGTCCGCACGGACTTCGCGGAGCGCATGGACCCGGCGATGAAGGCCGAGATCAAGAAGCTGATGGCCGAGAGCGCGCTCGCACCGGACGCGGTGGCCCGGGCCATCGCCTTCGCGATCGAACAGCCGGACGATGTCGATGTGAACGACCTCGTCGTACGGCCCACCGCGCAGAGGTAGAGCCCCCAGGGCCGCAGGCACAGGCGGGCGCCCGTACGGAATTCCCGTACGGGCGCCCACTGTTGCTCTCGTTCTCAGACGAAAGCCCTCGTTCTCAGGCGAACAGGCTCGGGAGGGTCGCCTCGTGCTCGTGGCGCAGCTCCGTCAGCGGGATGCTGAACTGGCCCTGGATCTCCAGGTCTTCGCCGTCCACGACGCCGATGCGGGCGGCGGGCATGCCGCGGGCCGCGCACATGTCGGTGAAGCGGACCTCCTCGCTGCGCGGGATCGCCACCAGCGCGCGGCCCTGCGACTCGGAGAAGAGGAAGACGAAGGGGTCGATCCCGTCCGGGACGAGGATCCGCACGCCCCGGCCGCCCTTGAGGCAGGACTCGGCCAGCGCCTGCACCAGGCCGCCGTCCGACAGGTCGTGCGCGGCGTCCGCCATGCCGTCCCGGGAGGCGGAGATGAGGATCTCGGCCAGCAGCCGCTCCCGCTCCAGGTCCACCTTGGGCGGGCGTCCGCCCAGGTGGCCGTGGGCTACCTGCGACCAGGCCGAGCCGCCCAGCTCCTCCTCGGTGTCGCCCAGGAGGTAGACGAGCTGGCCCTCGGCGCCGAAGCCCATGGGGGTGCGGCGGGCCACATCGTCGATGACACCGAGGACGCCGACGACAGGCGTGGGGTTGATCGCCGCCTCGCCGGTCTGGTTGTAGAGCGAGACGTTGCCGCCGGTCACGGGCGTGCCCAACTCGCGGCAGGCGTCGGCCAGTCCACGGCACGCCTCGGCGAACTGCCACATGGCCGCCGGGTCCTCGGGCGAGCCGAAGTTGAGGCAGTCGGTGACGGCGAGGGGGCGCGCGCCGGTCGCGGCGACGTTGCGGTACGACTCCGCGAGCGCCAGCCGCGCTCCCTCGTACGGGTCGAGTTTGGCGTAGCGGCCGTTGCCGTCGGTGGAGACGGCGACACCGAGGCCCGTCCCGGCGTCGATGCGGATCATGCCGCTGTCCTCGGGCTGCGCGAGGACGGTGTCACCGAGGACATAGCGGTCGTACTGGTCGGTGATCCAGGACTTGGCGGCCTGGTTGGGCGAGGAGAGCAGGGCGAGCGTGGCGGCGCGCAGCTCCTTGCCGTCCGCGGGGCGGGGGAGCTTGGCCGGGTCGTCGGCCTGGAGCGCGTCCTGCCATTCGGGGCGCGCGTAGGGGCGCTGGTAGACGGGGCCCTCGTGCGCGACGGTCTTCGGATCGACATCGACGATCTTCTCGCCGTGCCAGAAGATCTCCAGCCGGTCGCCCTCGGTGACCTCACCGATGACGGTGGCCGTGACCTCCCACTTCTCGCAGATCTCCAGGAAGCGTTCGACCTTGCCGGGCTCGACCACCGCGCACATGCGCTCCTGGGACTCGCTCATCAGGATCTCCTCGGGGGAGAGCGAGGAGTCGCGCAGCGGCACGGTGTCCAGCTCGACCTGCATGCCGCCCGAGCCGTTGGAGGCCAGCTCGCTGGTGGCGCAGGAGAGCCCGGCGGCGCCCAGGTCCTGGATGCCGACGACGAGGTCGGCGTGGAACGCCTCCAGGGTGCACTCGATGAGCAGCTTCTCCTGGAAGGGGTCGCCGACCTGCACGGCGGGGCGCTTGGCGGGTTTGCCGTCGGTGGCCTCGAAGGTCTCGGAGGCCAGGATCGAGGCACCGCCGATGCCGTCGCCGCCGGTGCGGGCGCCGTAGAGGATGACCTTGTTGCCGGTGCCGGCGGCCTTCGCCAGGTGGATGTCCTCGTGCTTCATGACGCCCACGCACAGCGCGTTGACCAGCGGGTTCCCCTGGTAGCAGGCGTCGAAGACGACCTCGCCGCCGATGTTGGGCAGGCCCAGGCAGTTGCCGTAGCCGCCGATGCCGGCCACGACGCCGGGCAGGACGCGCTTGGTGTCGGGGTGGTCGGCGGCGCCGAAGCGCAGCGGGTCCATCACCGCGACGGGGCGGGCGCCCATGGCGATGATGTCGCGCACGATGCCGCCGATGCCGGTGGCCGCGCCCTGGTAGGGCTCCACGTAGGAGGGGTGGTTGTGCGACTCGACCTTGAAGGTGACCGCGTAGCCCTGGCCGACGTCCACCACGCCCGCCTGCTCGCCGATGCCGACGAGCATCGCCTCGGCGCCGGGCCCCTCGGTGGGGGCCTTCTCGCCGAACTGCTTGAGGTGGACCTTGCTGCTCTTGTACGAGCAGTGCTCGGACCACATGACGGAGTACATCGCCAGCTCGGCGCCGGTCGGGCGGCGGCCGAGGATCTCGCGCACCCGCGCGTACTCGTCCTCCTTGAGGCCCAGTTCGGCCCAGGGAAGGTCGGTTTCGGGAGTCTGCGCCGCGTGCTCGACGGTGTCCAGGCCCGGGGAGGTGCTGCCCGGGGAAGTGCTCTGCGGAGTCATGAGGCGACCAGCTTCTTCAAGGCCGAGGTGAAGAAACCGAGCCCGTCGGTGGTCGGTCCGGTCAGGGCCTCGACGGCGTGCTCGGGGTGGGGCATGAGGCCGACCACGTTCCCGGCCTCGTTGGTGATTCCGGCGATGTCGCGCCGCGAGCCATTGGGGTTGCCGCCCTCGTAGCGGGCGACGATCCGGCCCTCGGCCGCCAGCGCGTCGAGCGTGCGCTCGTCGGCGACGTAGCCGCCCTCACCGTTCTTGAGGGGGACGGTGATCTCCTGGCCGCGCGCGTAGTCGAGGGTCCACGCGGTCTCCGCGTTCTCGACGGTCAGCCGCTGGTCGCGGCAGACGAAGTGCAGATGGTCGTTGCGCGTCAACGCGCCCGGCAGCAGATGGGATTCGCACAGGACCTGGAAGCCATTGCAGATGCCGAGCACCGGCATTCCGGCCTTCGCCTGTTCGATGACCGTCCGCATGACGGGCGAGAAGCGGGCAATTGCGCCGCACCGCAGATAGTCGCCGTAGGAGAATCCGCCCGGCAGAACGACGGCGTCCACCTGGTGCAGGTCCTTGTCGCGGTGCCACAGCGCGACGGGTTCACCCCCAGCGATGCCGATGGCGCGCTGCGCGTCACGGTCGTCGAGGGAGCCGGGAAATGTGACGACGCCGATACGGGTGGTCACGCCACGGCTCCTTCGGAGTCGGCATCCGCCTCGGCCGGGCGTTCGACGCCTTCGTCATCCGTGACCCGGACGGTGAAGTCCTCGATCACGGTGTTGGCGAGAAACGTCTCGGCCAGTTCACGGATACGGGCGAGGGCGGCCCGGTCGACGGGCCCCTCCACTTCCAGCTCGAAGCGCTTGCCCTGGCGGACATCGGAGATTCCTTCGAAGCCCAGGCGGGGCAGTGCACGGTGCACCGCCTGTCCTTGGGGGTCGAGGATCTCCGGCTTCAGCATGACGTCGACCACGACGCGAGCCACGGGGTACTCCTAGTGCTTAGCGGGGCGCTGCGCTGGCCAGCGTACCCGCCATGAGAATCTACGCGCGTTGATATAGGTGACGATCCTGTTGGGACTTCGCGTAGCACTGGGAAAACGGCCGGGAAAAAAGTAT
Organism: Streptomyces axinellae; assembly: GCF_039532135.1. Taxonomy (NCBI): domain Bacteria; kingdom Bacillati; phylum Actinomycetota; class Actinomycetes; order Kitasatosporales; family Streptomycetaceae; genus Streptomyces; species Streptomyces axinellae. The sequence goes on along the minus strand of NZ_BAAARJ010000005.1, from coordinate 24,749 downwards.
GGTCCCGATTGCAGCCGGAAGCCGATCTGAATTCCGCCGGCCCACAATCTCCGTGCGCCCGTCGCGATCCGAAGGACAGCGGAAGCACACCGGAAGCGCAGCAGAACCCCGGCAGAAGCTCGGCAGAACAGCAGCAGAACCGCAGCAGAATGTGAACCCGCCCCCTATCCGGACTCGCCCGTATACCGGCTTGTCGCCCTCCGGCGACCCGCCCGTACTTGTCAGCGGACCCGCACAGAACGCGGTAATGCCGGGTGATCCCTTTAATGTTCCTGAAGGAAGGACCGATATCCGTGGCACAGCGCGTAGTGGTCACACTCTCCGATGACATCGACGGCGGAGAAGCGGCGGAAACGGTCACCTTCGGCCTCGACGGCAGGTCCTACGAGATCGACCTGACCACCGACAACGCCAAGCGCCTCCGCACCGAACTGGCCCCCTTCGTCGAAGCCGGACGCAAGCGGGCGAAGTCGGGCAAGACCTACCACCGCACACCCGTCCCCCCCGACCCCCGCGCGGTGCGGGCCTGGGCGGAGTCCAACGGCTTCGAGGTGCCGGCCAAGGGCCGCATCCCCAAGAAGATCTACGAAGCGTTCAACGCCGCGCGCTGAACGCCACCTTCGGGTGACACCGGGCCGCCCCTCCCCCGGCCCGGGGCCCCGCACCTCCCGACTTGCCATGCACCCCGGGTGATCGGCTAGAGTTCACATCACGCCGCGAGGGAGCCCCCGGGAAACCTCACGAAGCGCGCGGGTGTAGCTCAGTAGTAGAGCGCCCCCTTTCCAAGGGGGAGGCGCAGTGTGCGATTCCTGTCACCCGCTCTCCAATACCGCCACTTCGATCGGAAACGATCAGGTAGGGTATTGGTCGCACCACTCGGTGAAAGCCGGGTGGCGGCAGGCGGACGTAGCTCAGTTGGTAGAGCGCAACCTTGCCAAGGTTGAGGTCGCGAGTTCGAGCCTCGTCGTCCGCTCAGAAAAGGGCCCCGGTCTTCGGACCGGGGCCCTTCCTCGTTCCGGGTCTCACCTCGCGATCTGGAGATCCTTTTTCGGGATCCCGTCGTTTCGGGACGCGTCCACGGATGACATTCGTCATCTGCACCGATGACGACCCGCACTGCTCGAAGCGCTCGCACGGCGGAAACCTTGATGTCATGGACGCGATCGAGGTCGAAGGACTCAAACGCCGGTACGCGGCGGGCAAGAGCGGCACGTTCGAGGCCGTACGGGACATCTCGTTCTCCGTGCGCGAGGGAGAGATCTTCGCGCTGCTGGGCACGAACGGGGCGGGCAAGACCTCCACCGTCGAGGTGCTGGAGGGGCTGGCGCGGGCGAGCGCGGGCAGTGTGCGGGTACTCGGGCTCGACCCGTACACCCAGCGCGCCTACGTACGACCCCGTACCGGCGTCATGCTCCAGGAGGGCGGCTTCCCCTCCGAGCTGACCGTCGCCGAGACGGCCCGGATGTGGGCAGGCGTGACCAGCGAGGCCAGGCCCGCGCACGAGGCGCTCACCCTGGTCGGGCTCGGCGCGCGCACCGATGTACGGGTCAAGCAGCTGTCCGGCGGCGAGCGGCGGCGGCTGGACCTGGCGCTGGCGCTGATCGGGCGGCCCGAAGTGCTGTTCCTGGACGAGCCGACAACCGGCATGGACCCCGAAGGGCGCCGCGACACCGCCGACTTGGTGCGCCGGCTGAGCGCCGAGGGCACCACCGTGCTGCTGACCACGCACTACCTGGAAGAGGCCGAACAGCTCGCCGACCGGCTCGCGATCATGCAGGCCGGACGGATCGTGGCGGCCGGCACCCCGCAACAGGTGGTCGCGGCCCGGCCCTCGCGGATCTCCTTCCGGCTCCCGGCGGGGATCTCGCCCGAGCGGCTGCCGCTGACCGTACCCGCCGCCGTCGAGGGGCGCACGGTGTCCGTCAAGACCGACGCGTTGCAGTACGCGCTGACCGAACTGCTGCTGTGGGCACGGGATACGGGCATCGAACTGGAGGGACTGCAGGCGCGGTCGGCCTCGCTGGAGGAGGCGTTCCTGGAGATCGCCCAGGCCGGCGGCCGGCGCGACGGAACCGACGGTTCCGGGGGCGGTCCGCGGGATTCCGGCGACGGCACGCGGGGCTCGGGCGAGCCCGGCGGGAGCCAGGGCGCGGGGCACGGTGACGGTACGACGACGAAGGCGGGGATGCCGGTATGACCACGGTGACCGGAACACACGGCGGGGCCGGAATGAGCGAGCACACCGGAGGAACCGGAGGCAAGGGCGCCAGGTCGGGCGGGCTCTCCGGGCGGCGGCTGGGCACGCTCGCGCGGGCGGAGCTGACGCTGCTGCTGCGCAACAGGTCGGCACTCGTGGTCGCCCTGCTCGTACCCGTCGCCCTGACCTTCTCCCTCAGGTCCGCCGCCGAACAGTCCGACCTGAGCGGTACGGGGCTGTCGGTGGGTACCACGGTGGTGCCCGGGTCCGTGGCGATGGTGCTGGTCTTCGCCGTCTACAGCAACCTCGTCGGGGTCTACGTCGCGCGCCGCGAGGAACTGGTTCTCAAGCGGCTGCGCACCGGTGAGGCCAACGACCTGGAGATCCTCGGGGCCGGCGCACTGCCCGCCATGGCCGTCGGGCTCGCGCAGTGCGTGCTGCTGCTGGCCGGCGGGGCCGCCGTACTGGACGTGGGAGCCCCGGCACGGCCCGACCTGCTGGTCGCGGGCGTGGTGCTGGGCATGGTGCTGATGGCCTCGCTGGCCGCCGCCTCCACGATCTTCACGCGCAGCGCCGAGATGGCGCAGCTCACGCCGATGCCGCTGATGATGGTGACGTTCATCGGCTCGGGGGTCTTCGTCCCGCTGGAGGTCCTCCCCGACCGGCTGGCCGAAGTATTCCGCTGGTTGCCCATGACGCCCGTCATGGACCTGGTGCGCAGCGGCTGGACCGAGCAGCTCGGTGCCGGGGAGACGGTGCGCGCGGTGGCCGTCACGGTGGCCTGGATCGCGCTGGGCGCATACCTGGTGCGGCGGCGCTTCCGGTGGGAACCTCGCCGCTGATGCGCTGGGCGCGCGGTGCCGATGGGGGCTGCGCGCCTGTATCGAGGGGCGCTGAGTGTCGGAGGTGCCCCGTACGGTGAGAGCGGAATCGGGGAGACGGGAGGCGGCCGATGTTCCGCTGGGGCAGGGCCAAACGGCGTGCGTGGCGGCGCCGTAGCAGATACGAACAGGTCGAGGCAGCCACGCGCTGGACGCTGCTGGCCACCCCCTGGATCTTCGGAGTCAGCGGCCTCCCGCAGATCTTCGTCGCCCTCGCCGACGAGACTTCCGCGCGCTGGCTGGCCCTGCTGGTCGTCCTGCTCGGGTTCACCCAATGCGCGCTGAGCATGGGCGGGTTCCGCCAGGGCGTGAACAACTACCTGAACGTGGGGCCCGCGCCCGTACGGCGACTGCTGGTGATGGCGGCGGCGTTCGCCCTCAGCGTCGGCGCGCTGCTCGTGCTCGTCGCCCGGGGGCAGGTCGGGCCGGGCCCGTCGGTGGCGCTGACACTCTTCGGCGCCCTGCCCGCCCTCACCGGCACCTACGGGCTCTGCGTGCCCGTCCGCCGCGCCTCGGCCACGGTGACCGTGGGTGCCACCGTGCTGACCGGTGCGTTCGCGCTGGCCGGCATGAGCTTGGGCTCGCTCCTGGCGACCTGGTTCGTCACCGTCGCCACCGGACTCCTCGGCATCTACACGCCCCGCTCCTCGACCTGGTACCTGGCGGTGATGCGGGAGCTGGACCAGGCCAGGACGGTGCAGTCGCGGCTGGCCGTCGCCGAGGAGCGGCTGCGCTTCAGCCGGGACCTGCACGATGTGATGGGCCGCAACCTGTCGGTGATCGCGCTCAAGAGCGAGCTGGCGGTGCAGCTGGCGCGGCGTGATACCGAGACCGCCGTCGAGCAGATGGAAGAGGTCCAGCGGCTGGCGCGCGAGTCCCAGACCGAGGTGCGCGCGGTCGTACGCGGGTACCGGGAGGCGGGCCTGCACACCGAACTCGCCGGTGCGCGGGGGGTGTTGCGGGCGGCGGGCGTGGACTGCCGGATCGAGGACGGTGCGCCGGAGTTGCCGGCCGAGGCGCAGTCGGTGCTGGGCTGGGTGGTGCGCGAGGGCGCGACGAACATCCTGCGGCACGCGGAGGCCACCCGGTGCACCGTACGCGTCAGCTCCACCGGCCTCGGCAGGGAGGGCGCGAGCGCCGTGCTCGTGATGGAGAACGACGGCGTGTGCGACTCCCCCGCCCGCCCCACGAAGGGTGGCTCGGGCCTCGCGGGCCTGCGCGAACGCCTGGCGGCCCTCGGCGGCACGCTGACGGCCGAGCCCGCCGCGGACTCCGACGGCGCCGTGTCCCTTTTCCGGCTGCACGCGGAAGTCCCGCTCCGTGCGGGGCCAGGACCGGAACCGGAACCGGACGCGGGTGAGGGTGGGGGTGCAGGTACGGGTACGGATTCCGGCGCGGCGGCGGACGGGGGCGCGGACGCCGCACCCCGCACGGCGGCGGTTACCGGTAGAACGGCGAATACCGGTACAGCGGCGGATTCCGGTGCGCGGGACTGAGCGGGGCCGTGACCGGGCGGCGGGGAGGACCCAGGCAGGGCACGAAGGAGCAAGGGGAGAGCGGTGAGCGGTGTGTCAGGGGCGGAAACCGGCGGCACCGGCGCGGACGGGGCCGGGGCCGGGGAAGACCGCGAGGCAACGGGGCCGACGACGGCCATTCGCGTGCTGCTGGCCGACGACGAGCATCTGATCCGGGGTGCGCTGGCCGCGCTGCTCGCGCTGGAGGACGACCTGGTGATCGTCGCCGAGGCGGCGTCGGGGCCCGAGGCCGCGGCCATGGCGCGCGCCCACCGGCCGGACGTGGCGGTGCTCGACCTCCAGATGCCCGGCGCCGACGGCGTACAGGTCGCCTCCGGCTTGCGTACCTCGGTACCGGAGTGCCGGACGATGATCGTCACCAGCCACGGCAGGCCGGGCCACCTGAAACGGGCCCTGGCGGCCGGCGTCCGGGGATTCGTGCCGAAGACGGCGTCCGCGCAGCAGCTCGCGGAGATCATCCGCACCGTGCACGCGGGCAGCCGCTATGTCGATCCCGAACTGGCGGCCGACGCGATCAGCGCCGGGGACTCGCCGCTCTCCGCCCGCGAGGCCGAACTGCTGGAGCTGGCCGCCGACGGAGCGCCCATCGCGGACATCGCCCGCGAGGCGTCGCTGACGCAGGGCACCGTACGCAACTATCTGTCGGCCGCCGTCGCCAAGCTCGGGGCCGAGAACCGGCACGCGGCGGCCCGCATGGCCCGCGAACGGGGCTGGATCTGAGCGGCCGGATCCGGGCCCTTCCGAGTCCGGCTATACTGGGCGGCGCTTCACCACGATCCACCGCCCCCCCCGGGTGCCGGCGCTGGTGGGGTCAGGCGGACGTAGCTCAGTTGGTAGAGCGCAACCTTGCCAAGGTTGAGGTCGCGAGTTCGAGCCTCGTCGTCCGCTCCGCACGGAAGGGGCCCCGGTCTTCGGACCGGGGCCCCTTCGCCGTCACCATGACCGCCGCGCGGCGGTCAGCTCCAGGGGATACCGGTGAGGCGCTCGTACGCCTCGATGTAGCGGGCGCGGGTCGCCTCGACGACCTCCTGCGGGAGGGGCGGCGGGGGCTGCTCGGAGCGCCGGTCCCAGCCGGAGGCGGGCGAGTCGAGCCAGTCGCGGATGTACTGCTTGTCGAACGAGGGCTGCGAGCGGCCCGGCTCCCACTGGTCGGCCGGCCAGAAGCGGGAGGAGTCGGGGGTCAGCACCTCGTCGGCGAGCGTGAGCACGGGCTTGCCGTCGCCGCCCTCACCACCCTCGCGCTCCGCCGCCGCGTCGTCCCAGCCGAACTCGAACTTCGTGTCCGCGAGGATGATGCCGCGCTCGCGCGCGATGTCGCGGGCGCGGTCGTAGGCGGCGAGGGTGGACTGGCGCAGCTCGGCGGCGGTCTCCGGGCCCACCTCGCGGGCGACCTCCTCGTACGCGACGTTCTCGTCGTGCTCGCCCACGGCCGCCTTGGTTGCGGGGGTGAAGATCGACCCCGGCAGCTCGGAGCCGTTCTCCAGGCCCTCGGGGAGGGCGAGCCCGCAGACCGTACGGGTCTGCTGGTACTCGGCCCAGCCGGAGCCCGCGAGGTAGCCGCGGGCCACGCACTCGACGGGGATCATGCGCAGGGAGCGGCACACGGTGGTGCGGCCCTCCCAGTCGGCGGGCGCGCCGGGGGGCAGTTCGGTGCTGAGCACGTGGTGCGGCAGCACGTCGATGAGCTGCTCGAACCACCACAGCGACAGCTTGGTGAGGACCCGGCCCTTGTCGGGGATCTCGGTGGGCAGCACCCAGTCGAACGCGGAGATCCGGTCGCTGGCCACCATCACCAGTTCGCCCGCCCCGTTCTGGTACAGGTCGCGCACCTTCCCCGTGTGCAGGTGCTCCAGGCCGGGCACCTGCGCGGGCTCGGGCTTCTCGACAAATCCAGACACGGTTTTCCTCCCGGGGGGCGGCCGATGTACGACGGTCCGTCGATTGTCCCCTGCGGCTCTGTTGCCTGCGCGCACCAGGGCTGAGTGCCGCTCCCTGTGCCGGTGCCTGTGCCGATGCCGGTGCCATGCCTCCGGCGGGGCGGGGGCGACGGGTGGGTGGGCTTCCGCCACGGCGGAAAGTGGGACAGCGCGCGCCGGTTCGGCACCGCCGGGCTCCGCCGTCGGGCTGCGCGCCGTCGCGGCGGGGAAGAGTCGCCGTCGCGGCGGGGAAGCGTGCCGTCCCGGCGGGGAAGAGTCTCCGTCCCGGCGGGAAAATCGGTGGCGGGGCGGCGGAAGCAAAGCCGTGCGGGGCTGGGGCCGTGGGAACGTGCGGGACGTCAGTCCCGTTTGCAGATGCGGTCCAGGAGGTTGGACGTGGCGCGCTGGATGCGGTCGTCCACGTAGCCGGGGCGATCCAGCGCCGGGGACCAGGCGAAGGTTCCCGAGGAGAAGACGAGGGCGCCGGACGGGGCGCGGTACAAGGAGGTCTCCTGGTGGCGCCGGGCGCCGCCGCGGTCGCGGTAGGGCGAGTGGGCCAACAGGATGCGCGAGGTGTACTCGGGCAAGGTGGTGCGGGGAAAGTAGTGGTCGGCCTCGCCCGCGACGAGGCTGGGCAGTTCGTCGCCCTCTCCCGCGCCGGTCGCCTCCCACAGCCAGTGGTCGGCGTTGCGGACGATCAGCGGGTAGGGCTCGGCGACCTGGGTGGCGTACTGGATGCCGAGCAGCGACTGCTCCGGTTCGCCCTGTTCGCGCCAGAGCGAGGGACGGCCGGGGCCGCGCCGTTTTCGGCAGGTGAGCAGGCGGTCGGGGGCGCCGGAGGGGAGGGCCTCCAACTCGACTTGCCAGTACATGGTGTTGGCGGAGAGGAAGACGAGCGCCGTGCCGCTGTCGCGGGCTTTCTCGGCGGCCCTGCGCATGGGTACGGACCAGTATTCGTCGTGGCCGGGGAAGACGAGGCCCCGGTAGCGCGTGGGGTCCACACGGCCCGCGTGCAGGTCGCGGGTGTCGGCGTAGGCGAGGTCGTAGCCGTAGCGCTCGGCCCAGCGGATGAAATCGTAGGCGTGGCCCACGTGCAGGGGCAGGCCCGAGCCCGCGTAGGGTCGGTCGAAGGAGACGGTCATGGCCGCGTCGCTCTCGCCGAGCAGGCGCCCCTCGTCGTCCCACGCGTGATACAGGCTGGCCCCGAGGCGGCCGTCCTCGGGGAAGAGGTTGTACGCCTGCCACGTCACGTCGGGCAGGACGAGCAGCAGGTCGGCGGGGTCACGGTCGCGCACTGTGAAGGGGATGTGCGAGCGGTGCCCGTCGGCGGTGGTCAGGACGGCGACATAGGCGCCGGTGCTCCAGAACTCGGGGATCTGGAGCCGCCAGGAAAGCCACCAGTGGTGGCAGGAGACGGTGCGGTCGGCGGTGAGCGGGCCGGGCTGCATGATGCCCGACAGCCGGGGGCTGGTAGTGATCTTCGTGGCGCCCGCGCCCGCGTAGTGCCCGATGCGGTAGATATCGACGCTGAAGGGCTGGGGCGGGTTGACGGTGATGCGGAAGTCGATGGACTCACCGGGCGGGGTGCCGCCCGCGACGGAGGCGAAGCCTTTGATCTGGCAGCGCACATCGTCGGCGGGCGGCGGGCCGCTGCGGGAGGGGCCGCTCCTGCTGCGCGGCGGGAGGAGGCGGTTGCCGCCGGCCAGTTCGCGTACCAGCTCAGGGGTGCGGGAGGTCTGGCCGGGCGCCGGTTCGCAGTCGATGTACCAGGGGACGAGGCGGCCGTTCTCGAAGTAGTTCTCGCTCACCCGCAGCCAGGGCAGGGGGCCTTGGCCGAAGGGGTCGGTGACGGCGTGCGCGAGGGCGCCGGACTCCCAGCGCCGGGATGATGCCCCCTGTTGTGCGTGGGGTGCGTGCCGCTGTTGCTCGGTCCGCTCAGTTCCCACTGTCTGCTCCCTCCCCGCTCCCCAGGCATGCCGGGACGACGCCGTTCGCCGCCACGTTCCCGGCCGGTGCGCCGCCGCGTTCGCGACGGGCCCACTCCCCGGTCCTCGTGCCGTGCCGCGCCGTGCCGTGCTGTGCCGCGCTTTGGTGACGGCAGACAGCACATCACATTACGCAAGCGCGCGGTCACCCTTCGTTTCTAATCAGTGGGCGATGAGGGTCAGACGAGCCGCACGGGCTTGTCCGCGCGCACGCCGACGGCGGCGAGCCAGTCGCGCAGGCCCCGGGCATCGCCTTCCTCGACGAGCGCCAGCACGAGCCGGGTCAGGTCGCTTCCGCGCTTGCCCTCGACGAGGAGCGTGGGCCCATCGAGCCAGTCCAGACCGGGTGCGGCGCCCGCGGTATCGACCGCGGCGCAGCAGACGGCCGCGGTGATGTGGTCGGCCAGCAACTCCCGCCCGCCGCGCGGCGGCTGGAGGGGAAGGCCCATCGGAGCCGGGGGTGCCGGGTGCGTTTCCCCGGCGCCCGGGAGAGCCCCGGCATTCAGGGTCGCACCGATGGCACCAGGGGCGCTCGCGGCCTCGGCGCGCGCCACGTCCGCACTGATGCGCGCCGCCAGGGCTTCGGTCGCACCGGGTTCGCGGGGGTCGCCGGGTTCGCCGAGCGAGGTGAACCGGTCCAGAACGCGGGAGAGGGTGGGCCCGGCCAACTCGTGGTCCTGGGAGACCTCGTGACCCTCGTGGCCCTCGGGAGCCCCGCGGCCTTCGTGGTTCCCGCGCTGCGCCCTGCGTCTCTCGTGACCGCCGCGTCCGTCGTCATCCCCGTGGACCTCGCTGCCCTCGTAACTCCCGTGGCCCTGGGCCTCGTAACTCCCGTGGACCCCGCGGGCGTTGTCGGACTCGCGAGCGCGGGCCCCTGCGTCCGCGCCCGCACGCCCGCCGCCCTGTCCCGTGCCGCCGTCCGTGTGCGCGGGCCTCGCCGCCGCCGCTTCCGTCACGCTCGCCGTGTCCGCTGCGGGCGTCGGTGTACGGGTAGGGCGGGTGGCGTCGAGGGCGGCGAAGAGGCGGGCGGCCTCGGTGCGCCAGATCCGGTCCACGACCTCCTCCGGATACGCCGACCACTCCACCGGCGTCCACTCCGGGGCCTCCCCCGGGCCGCTGCCGGGGGGCAGCGGGGGCGTCGCGCCGAGGAAGAGCCGGGCGGCGAGCAGCGAGACGGCGGCGTCCACCGTGCCGGGCTCTTCCAGCAGATCGCAGGCGGGGCGCTCGCCCAGCCGGGAGGTGAAGCCCTCGGCGAGGCGGTCGCGGCGGGACAGCTCGGTCAGTGCGGAGACCACCCCGGCGTCCAGCCGCGTGGGCCACAGGCCCAGCCGCCAGGCGGGCAGCGCTACGCGGGTCAGCAGCCGGTCCCATCCGGCGTAGGCGAGCCCGACCTGCTCCTGGGCCACCACCCGCAGCCCGTAATCCACTCCCTGGGCGCGCTCGGAGGCGGCTGCCGCGACGCCGCGCTCCATCTGGGTGGCGTGCGGGCCCGCGGCGCGGAGCATCAGCCGGGCGAGCGGGCCCACCATACGGGCCGCGCTCAGCCGTGTGCGGCGGGCGCCGGGTGGCACCTGCCGTCTGTCGGCCCCGGCGACCGCCGCGTCCAGGCCCCGTACGAAGCGGCGGGCCGCCGCTATGTCGGGGTGCACCGAGGGGCCCGTACCCGCGACGACGGGGGCGAGGAGCGCGCGCAGCTCGGCCACGCGCATCCACCACAGGAACGGCGAGCCGATGACCAGGACGGGCGCGTCCGCACGCGGCCCACGCGCGGCGCCCGCCCCACCCCGCCCGGCCGTCCCTCCGCCCGGCCCGCCGCGTCTCTCCGCTCCGCCGCGTCTCTCCCTGCTGCCGCCCGCCGCTCCGGAGACGGGGGCGGGGGCGGGGGCGGAGGCCGAAGCCGGGGTGGCGGCGGAGTCGGGGGCGTGGGCCGGGTGGGTGCGGTCCTCCAGCCAGCTGTCGCAGTCCGGGGTCAGGGCGATGGCGGAGGGGGCGGGGACATCGAGCCGCTCGGCGAGGTCCCGCACCATGGCGTGCAGGTCGGGCGCCGTCCGCTCGTCGAGGGGGACGGTGGGCGAGACGGCGGGCCGGGCCCGGGCGATGACGAGGCCCGCGCACACCGCGCACGCCAGGACCACGAGCGCCAAGCCCGTGACCATCCAGCGCGCGGTGGCCCACCCGGAGCCGGCGCCGAAGTGGCCTGTGGCGTCGCCCGCGATCAGGATGACGGCCGCGGCTGCCGGGAGCAGGGCGAGGCCGAGAGCCGTGCTGCGCACCCGCAGCACCGCGAGGGCGTGACCGCGCGCGGAGCGCGTGCCGGTGCTCCGACCGACACCGTTCATCTCTCACCCCCGGCACCTTCTCTGCCGCAGCCGGTCCCTCCGGCTCCCACCCACTCTGACACCGCGCTCTGACACCGCAATCGCGCTGCGCCAGTTGACGGACGCCCGTCGGGGCGGCCCAGTCGGCTTGTGCGGCACCCTAGTTGGGGGCCTGCCGGGCGTCAGCCGTACGAGGTTCCGGTCATCCGATGGAATGGCTTTGGGGAGAGGTCTTGCTCAAAGTCGCCCCCGCGCTATATGAGGGCCCGCCGCGGTCCTGAGCAGGCCCGTGCGCTCAGTCCCGCGCCCCGGCTTCTTCCGCCGCGGCCCGCGCGGCGATGTCGGTGCGGTGGTGCGAGCCCGCCAACCGGACGCGGCCGACTGCCGCGTAGGCGCGCTCGCGGGCCTCGTGCAGATCGGCGCCGGTCGCCGTCACCGACAGCACCCGGCCGCCCGCGCTGCGCACGGTGCCGTCCGCGTCGGCGCTGGTACCCGCGTGCAGGACATAGGCGTGCGGGCCGTCCTGCCCGGCGACCTGCTCCAGGCCCTCGACGGTGTCACCCGTACGGGGTTTGGCGGGGTAGCCGTGTGCCGCCACCACGACGGTGACGGCGGCCCCGTCGCTCCAGCGCAGCGCGGGGAAGTCGGCGAGGGTGCCGGTGGCCGCCGCGTACAGCAGCCCGCCCAGCGGGGTGCGCAGCCTGGCGAGCACGGCCTGGGTCTCGGGGTCTCCGAAGCGGGCGTTGAACTCGATGACGCGCACGCCCCGCGAGGTGAGGGCCAATCCGGCGTAGAGGAGGCCGGAGAAGGGGGTGCCGCGGCGGTGCAGCTCGCGGACGGTGGGCTCCAGGACGGTGGTCATGATCTCGTCCACGAGCTTCGGGTCGGCCCACGGCAGCGGCGAATAGGCGCCCATGCCACCGGTGTTGGGGCCCTCGTCGGCGTCGTGGGCGCGCTTGAAGTCCTGCGCGGGCTGGAGCGGTACGACGCTCTCGCCGTCGGTCACCGCGAAGAGGGAGACCTCGGGCCCGTCGAGGAACTCCTCGATCACCACGGCGCCGCCGCAGGCGAGGGCGTGCGCGCGGGCCTCCTCGATGTCGTCGGTCACCACGACGCCCTTGCCCGCGGCGAGCCCGTCGTCCTTGACCACGTAGGGGGGGCCGAACGCGGCCAGCGCCGAGTCGGCCTGCTCGGGGGTGGTGCACACGTAGCTGCGCGCGGTCGGCACCCCGGCGGCGGCCATGACCTCCTTGGCGAACGCCTTGGAGCCTTCGAGCCTGGCGGCCTCGGCGGAGGGGCCGAAGACCGGGATGCCCCGCGCGCGCAGCGCGTCGGCGACGCCTGCCACCAGGGGGGCCTCGGGGCCGATGACGACGAGGTCGGCGGCCACCTCGGCGGAGGCCGCCAGCTCGGCGACGGCGGCGCCGTCCAGCGCGTCCACCGGGTGCGGCGTGGCCACCTCGGCGGTTCCGGCGTTGCCGGGGGCGCAGTGCACGGCACTGACCTCGGGGTCGAGGGAGAGCGAGCGACAGATTGCGTGTTCGCGGGCACCGCCGCCAATGACCAGGATCCTCACGCCGCCCAGCGTAGCGGGCGGCCTCGGGCGGCTTGGGGGCGCGGTCGCGGGGCGCCCGGAAGCACGGCCGCGGGCGCCCGCAGGCCCGGCCCCGGAGCGTTCCGGCCCGGGGCCGCGTGGACACCCGGAGGAGGGACACCGGTCCACGACACGCCCGGGAACCCGACCCCTTCTGAGGGAAAAAAGGGTGGTTCGACGTGAACATCCCTCTTCTGCCGGTAGGAAAGGAGGTCGGCACGCGGGGGCCGGTCGAGCCACGGGGGCGGTCGGAAATGCGGGGTCACAACGCCGCGGGTGCGCCGTCGTGTGTTTGTCGTCAGGCGCCATTGGGGCGCCGTTGGGAGTGCTCGGGTGAGTCAGCCGGATCTGCTGGGGCGCGGGTTTCCGTCCGGTGACTGGGAGGAGCCGGCCGAGCGCCTGGCGGAGCTGTACCAGTGGGTCGAGCGGGGGGCGCTGGAGATCGTCGAGTGGTATCTGGCCGACCGGGTGCGCAAGCGCCGCTGGGCGCGGGTGCTGCGCGCCGGGACCGTCGCCGGGGTGGCGGCGGGTGCCGCGGTGCCGCTGCTGGATCTGGCGGGCGTGCTGCCTCCCAGGTGGGCGGCGTGGGGGTATGCCGGGTATCTCGCCCTCCTGGCCGCCGCCGTGTGCGCACTGGCCGACCGCTGCCTGGGGCTGACCTCGGGCTGGATGCGCGACATCGCCACGGCACAGGCCGTGCGGGTACGGCTGGAGACGCTGCGGTACGAGTGGGCGGCGGAGAACGTACGGGAGGTCCTCGGCCCCGCCGAGGGCACGGCGGGCGAGGCGGCCGAGCGCGCGCTGGCGGTGCTGCGGCGCTTCGCCGAGGACGTGGGCGAGATCGTGCGCACGGAGACCTACGACTGGATGGTGGAGTTCCGGACCACCTCGGCGCCCGTGCACCTGCACCAGGCCCCGCGCCCGGGCCGCGCGCGCCGCTACGGCGCGGGACCCGCCGCGAGCGGACCGGCCCGCCGGCTGCCGCCCCCGCCGCCGAACGGACACCGGCCCAGCATGCCGCGCCAGCGCCCCCCGGGGTGAGGCCCCGCTGGCCAGGGGGGCCGGCTGCCGGGCGCCTGCCTGATGCCGAGCGCCGAACGGCCGGTGCCGGTCAGCACCGGTGTCCGGGGCCGGTCAGCCGAAGACGATCATGGAGCCCTGGGCCAGGCTGCGGGTCGCCGCGGCGTGCAGGCTCAGCCACACGTGGCGCTCGCGGCCGAAGGGCGTGCCGTCCTCGTAGCCGATCGCGGCGGACGCGGCGGGCTCGTCCAGGTCGGTGGGGCGCAGCGGCGCGGCGGGCGCCGGGGGCGGGTTGTCAGGATTGATGCCCAAGTGCGGGCCCACCAGGTGGAGTTCGCGCAGCAGTCCGTGGCTGGAGCCCAACGGGCCGCCGCCTTCGAGGAGTTCGTCGTCGGCCAGCGGTGCCGGGAAGTCCACGGGGATGTAGGCCCCGGCGTGGTCGTAGTGCCACACCAGGTGGGACTGCTGGGCCGTCTGCTCGAACATCTCCAGAAGCTGCTCGTAGTCGCCGCCCAGTTCACCCACCGGGGTGACCTCCAGGCCGCTGGCGAGCAGCAGGTAGGCGCGGCGCAGGTAGTGCAGCGCGTCGTAGTCGAAGCCCGCGACCGGGGCGACATCGCCGGAGAGGCCCGGCATGTAGCCGAACACCGGGACGGTGGGCAGGCCCGCTTCGGTGAGCGCCCTGTCATAGGTGGCGATCTCTTCGGCGAACGGGTTGTCCGGACTGTGGCACAGCACATCGACGAGGGGTACCAGCCAGAGGTCACAGGCCAAGGGGCGCTCCTATACCGTCAGGGACCTGCATGGGCACAGCGTAGTGCGCCCCGCGCCATCCGCCGCCCCTGCGGTGTGTTCAGCACACCGAAGCGCGGCTTCGTCCCCGGTATGCTCCCGGAATGCCCCGGTCCGGCCGCGCGCCCCCGGGCTCACGCCTCGTCCGGGCCCCCGGCTCACGCGTCGCCGCCGCTCGCGCCCCGTCCGTCTCCGGTGAGGCCGGCCAGGCCGAGGGCGTGCGCGTGGTAGGAGGCCATGACATCGCGGGCGGTCGGCGCGTCGGCCGACACCACGGCGTCCACCAGCGCGTTGTGCCCCGCCCACAGGCGTCCGCGCAGGGTGGGCAGGGTGCGCAGCACGGAGACGGCGTAGACCCAGCACTGCACGCGGAGGCGGTCGAGGAAGTCGCAGACGTACGCGTTGCCCAGCAGCCCGCTCAACTCCCGCCAGAAGCGCAGGTCGTAGGCGATCAGCACGTCCAAGTCGCCGGAGCGCGCCGCGCGTTCGGCGGCGTCGGCGCGGCGGCGTACGGACGTCACGACCTCGGGCCGCAGCCGCTGGAACGCCCGCTCGGCCGTCGTCCCCGGGGCCGTCCCCAGGGGCCGGGCGCCACCCCCGCCGGGGGTGGCGGGGCCGAGGCCCGGGATGCCGTGGAAGACGCCGTCCACGACGAGTTGGCGGGCCTCGCACATCGCGAGGTAGTCCGCCTGCGTGAACTCGTGTACGCGGAAGCCCCGGTGCTGCTCGACGTCCAGCAGCCCCTGCGCCGCGAGGTCCACGAGCGCCTCGCGCACCGGAGTCGCGGAGACGCCGTACTGCTCGGCGATCTCCTTGACCGTGAAGTCGCGGCCGGTGGCCAGCCGTCCGGCGAGGATCTCGTCCCGCAGCGCGGTGGCGACCTGCGAGCGCAGGGTGCTGCGCTTGATCACGCGCTCGCGCCCCCACCCGCGCCCGGGCCCGCGCCCGTGACGGTGTGCGCGCCCGTGACGGTGTGCGCGTCCGCCGCCGTGAGGGCCTGGTCCAGCGCGGAGAGGCCCTCCTTCAGGTCGGCCTCGCCGATGTTGCACGGCGGCACGACGTGGGTGCGGTTCATGTTGACGAACGGCCACAGGCCCGCGCGCTTGGCGGTGGCGGCGAAGTCGGCCATGGGCGCGTTCGCGGGGCCCGTCGCGTTGTAGGGGACCAGCGGTTCGCGAGTCTCCCGGTCGCGCACCAGGTCCAGGGCCCAGAAGGCGCCGGTACCGCGCACCTCGCCGACCGAGGGGTGGCGCTCGGCCAACTCGCGCAGCGCCGGGCCGATGACGGTCTCGCCCAGGTGCGCGGCGTGCTCGACGATGCCCTCCTCGGCCATCGTCTCGATGGTGGCGACGGCGGCGGCGCAGGCCAGCGGATGGCCGGAGTAGGTGAGGCCGCCGGGGTAGGGGCGCTGGTCGAAGGTCGCGGCGATCTTCGCGGAGATCGCGACGCCGCCGAGCGGCACGTAGCCGGAGTTGACGCCCTTGGCGAACGTCATCAGATCGGGTACGACGTCGAAGAGGTCGGCGGCGAACCAGGTGCCGGTGCGGCCGAACCCGGCCATCACCTCGTCCAGGACGAAGACGATCCCGTGCCGGTCACAGATCTCGCGGACGCCCGCGAGGTAGCCGGGCGGCGGCATCATGATCCCGGCGGTGCCGGGGATGGTCTCCAGGATGACCGCGGCGATCGTCTGCGGGCCCTCGTAGGCAAGCGTCTGCTCCAGGTGTGCCAGCGCGCGCTCGCACTCCTGTTCCTCGGTCGTCGCGTAGAACGGCGAGCGGTACAGGTGCGGGGCGTGGAAGTGGACGACGCCCGCCGTGCCGGTGTCCGAGGCCCAGCGGCGCGGGTCGCCCGTGAGGTTGATCGCCTGCTGAGTGCCGCCGTGGTAGGAGCGGTAGGCGGACAGCACCTTGGGGCGGCCGGTGTGCAGGCGGGCCATGCGGACGGCGTGCTCGACGGCGTCGGCGCCGCCGTTGGTGAAGAAGATCTTGTCGAGGTCGCCGGGCGTCCGCTCGGCGATCAGCCGCGCCGCCTCCGAGCGCGCCTCGACCGCGAAGGCGGGCGCGAAGGTGGACATCTTCGCCGCCTGCTCCTGGATCGCGGCGACCACCTTGGGGTGCTGGTATCCGATGTTGGTGAAGACCAGACCGCTGGCGAAGTCGAGGTACCGCTTCCCCTCGTAGTCCCAGAAGTACGAGCCCTCGGCACCGGCCACCGCGAGCGGGTCTATCTGGCCCTGCGCCGACCAGGAGTGGAAGACGTGCGCCCGGTCCGCGGCGTGCACGGCCCGGCCCGCGTCGGGGTCCGGAACGGGAACGGCGGGGACCGCCGGAACAGTGGGAGTGGGGGTGCCGGGGGCGGAGGCGGTGGCTGAGGAGGGTTTGTGCGTCGTCACGGTCAATACCTCGGTTCGCTCGCGTCTGGCCCGCCCGGACGGACGGACCCCGCCCGGGCCGGGAGGCACGGGAGGGTGGACGCGCCCAGCGTATTGAATCCTCCCGCACGTCAAGAACGCGGGATTCCCGGGTCGCCGTTCCACGGACGCGACTTGTGAGGCATCGGCCGCCCCGTCAGCCGCCGTCAGTCGCCCTCGGCCGACGTCAGCTGTCTTCGGCCGACGCCGGCTGTCCTCGCTGTCCTCGGTCTTCCCCTCCGCGTCAGCCGTCCCCGTTCAGTCGTCCCCGTTCAGTCGTCCCCGTCAGTCGTCGTCATCGTCGTCGTCCTTCTCGAAGACGGCGTGCGGTTTGCCGTCGGTGCAGCGCACGAGGACGGTGCGGTCGTCATCGTCGTCGTCGGCCGGCTCCAACTCGATACCGGCCTTCAGCACGGGCCCGGCCTCGACGTCGTCGGCGCTGTAGCCCTCAGCGGGCGACCAGCTCAGCAACTTGACCGCACGCGCGTCCGTACGGCACTCGGCCACCGCCGTCCCGAGCCCGTCCGGGAAGCGGACGGTGGCGATGTGCGCGGTGGGGTGGGGGGCCTTCGGCGTGGACGGAGACCCGGACGAGGACGGGGAATCGGACGTGGCCGGGGAATCGGAGGCGGAGGAGGACGGGTCGGGCGGCGTGGCGGGGGAGGCGGTCCTGTCGCGGGCGCTCGCGCGCTGCTGGGCCTGGGTCAGCTCTTGTTTGACGCCCGCCTCGGTGAGCGGCTTGGGGCGCCCGTACTGGCCGCCGGGGTCGGCGTGCGCGAACGACCAGGCGCCCAGCAGGAAGGCGGCGGCCACCGCGCACACCCAGGCCGCGGCGGCCAGCCGCCGACGCCGGGGGCGGGACCGGGGCCAGGGCTGGTGCTGGGCCGGGGGCTGGTGCTGGGCCGGGGGCGGGGGGATCTCGGCGCCCGCGCCCGCGCTCGCGCCTGTGTCCGCGCTCCCCTCCCCGCTACCGGTGCTGGTGCTGGTGCTGGTGCTGGTGCTGGTGACGGTGCTGGTGCCCTCGGGGCGCGTGAAGTTGTTCGTGGGTTCCGTCCGCTTCTTGCCGTTCGCGCCGCGCATGTCCGGCAGTCTGCCGTCCGCTTCCCTAACGCCGGGTTAAGAGCTGGACAAAGCGGCCGGGACAGTCCGGGACAGTCCAGGACCTCCCTGTGGCCGGGGCCCGGAGCGGGGTGGCTAACGTACGTGTATGTCGCATCTACTCGTCGTCGAGGACGACCCCCAGCTGCGCGCGGCGCTCGTCAGGGCGCTGCGGGACCGGGGCCACGCCGTGGCCACGGCCGGCACGGGCATGGCGGGGCTGGACACGGCGGTCACCCACCGGCCCGATCTGGTCGTGCTGGACCTGGGGCTGCCGGACGTGGACGGCGGGCAGGTGCTGCGGATGCTGCGCTCGGTCAGCGACGTCCCGGTGATCGTCGCGACGGCGCGGGACGAGGAACCGGAGATCGTCGCCGCGCTGGAGGACGGGGCCGATGACTACATCGTCAAACCGTTCGGATCCGGCCAGTTGGAAGCCCGTATCAAAGCGGTGCTGCGGCGGCAGGGCAGCGCGGAGCCGGACGAGCCCGAGCCGCCCGTACAGGTCGGCGGGCTTCAGGTCGCGCCCTCGGCACGCGAGGTCACGCTGGACGGGGAGGCGCTGGAGCTGACCCCGCGCGAGTTCGACCTGCTGTGCTATCTGGCCCGGCGGCAGGGCCAGGTGATCTCGCGGCGCGAGCTGCTGGCCGAGGTGTGGCAGCAGCCGCTCGGCAGCGCGGACAAGACAGTTGACGTCCACCTGTCGTGGCTGCGCCGAAAGCTGGGCGAGACGGCGCAGCAACCGCGCTACCTGCACACCGTGCGGACGGTCGGCGTGAAGCTGGCCGCCCCCGAAGAGCGGGAGGAGACGGAGGAGACGGGGGAGACGGGTGAGCCGCGTGTCGAGGGCGACGGCGAGGAGACGGGCGAAGGCGGGGGCGAGGGCTGATGCGCAGGCAGTTGCTCGCACTCATCGGGACGACCACCGTCGTGGTGCTCGTCGTCCTGCTCGTCCCGCTGGCGCTGCTGGTGCGCAGCCACGCCGAGGACCGGGCCATGACCGACGCCACCGAGCGGGCGCAGTCCGTCGCCGCCGTGGTCGGCGGCTCGCTGGGCCGGGGCGCGAGCGGGCGCGCGGTCGTCCAGGGCGTGGTGGACGGACTCAACGGGCACGGGCAGCCGTGCACCTCCGTCGTCCTCGCCGACGGCACCGTACTGGGACGCGGCACATCCGGCGTCAGCGCCGACGCGCTGAAACTGGCGCGCGGCGGACGGGCCTTCACCTACGCGCCGGACGGCGAGCACAGCGGCGGCCGGGTGGTGATGGTGCCCGTCCTCGCCTCGGGCGCGCAGGGGAAGGACCCGGGCCGGACGCGGGGCAAGGGGGCCGGAGCGGACGCGGGAGGAGGCACGGAGGCCGGAGCGGACGCGGGAGGAGGCACGGAGGCCGGAGCGGACGCGGGAGGGGGCACAGGGGCCGGCGCGGACGCGGGAGGAGGCACGGAGGCCGGAGCGGACGCGGGAGGGGGCACAGGGGCCGGCGCGGACGCGGGAGGAGGCACGGAGGCCGGAGCGGACGCGGGAGGGGGCACAGGGGCCGGCGCGGACGCGGGAGGGGGCTCGGAGGCCGGTGCGGACGCGGGAGGGGGCACAGGGGCCGGCGCGGACGCGGGAGGGGGCTCGGAGGCCGGAGCGGGCCAGGGTCGGGCGGCCGGGCACTCCGCGTCCGTCGTCGAGGTCGCCGTCAGCGAGAAGCAGCTGCACGCGGGCGTGCTGCCCTCCTGGCTGGCGGTCTGCGGGCTCGGCGTCGCGCTGATGCTGCTCGGACTGGCCTTCGCCGACCGGCTCGCCGCGCGCCTCGTCCGCGCCACGCGGCAGCTCGCGTTCGTCTCCGACCGGCTGGCCGGCGGCGAACTCACCGCGCGCGCCACGCCCTCGGGCCCCCGCGAGCTGCGGCAGCTCGCGGGGCGGCTCAACGAGCTGGGCGAGCGCATCGACGGCCTGGTCACCGCCGAGCGCGAGCGCGGCGCCGACCTCGCGCACCGGCTGCGCACCCCGGTCGCCGCGCTGCGTCTGGACGCCGAGGGGCTGCACGACGCGGACGAGGCCGCGCGGATCGGGGAGTCGGTGGCGGCGCTGGAGCGCAGCGTGGACGGCGTGATCCGCGCGGCGCGGCGGGCCGGAGCCGCCCCCGGCACCCAGCGGGGCGACCTGGCGGCCGTGGCGCGCGAACGGACCGCGTTCTGGACGCCGCTCGCCGAGGACCAGAGCCGGACCGTGACGGTCTCGGCGCCCCCGGGGCCGGTGTGGGTACGGGCCTCGCGCGACGAGTTGTCCGCCGTGCTCGACACCCTGATCGGCAACGTCCTCGACCACACGCCCGAGGGCGCCGGACTGTGGATCACGGTCACCCCCGACGGGCTCCTCGCCGTCGAGGACGAGGGCCCCGGCTTCGCGGACGGCGGCGCGGAGGTGGCGGCACGCGGCGAGAGCGGGGCCGGTTCCACGGGGCTGGGCCTGGACATCGCGCGGACGACCGCCGAGGACTCGGGCGGCGGCGTCGAACTGGGGACCTCGGCACACGGCGGTGCGGAGGTGCGCTGCCGCTTCGGGGCGTGCGGCTAGTTCCGTGACCGGCATGTTTGCCCGTCAAGGAGCGTCGTCGTGGGGGCACCGCCCGCTGGGGGCCAACGCCGCTGGGGGCGCCCCCTGCTCGTAGAGCTTGGCGGAGTGCGTGCCGGACGGCGCGACAGGGCGAAGCTCGCCGGGAGGGGCACTTGGTGCTGTGCTGCCGGGAAGGTCCGACCGTCGCTCACAGCCGTGCGGGCAGTGGCCCGTGCGGGATGCGTCGCCAGGGCGAACAGCGCGCTGCCGGGCCGCCGTTGAGTGCGCACCGCGAAGGCGGGCACCACGCAGGCGGGCACCGCCCCGAACGCGTTCCGCCGAGATCGTTCCGAACTTTTCGGCTCCGCTCGGTATCTCACCACCAGTACGGGCTTTTGCCCCGATGAGAGGAGCTGTTCCGCATGGTGGGTGGAGCGCGTGGAGCGCGTGGAGCGCGTGGAGCGCGTGGAGTGGGTGGAGTGGGTGGAACGCGTCGAGTGAGTGGAGCACACCGAGTGCGCCGGGTGCGTGTCCTGCTGTTGACCGCGCTGCTGGCGGTGACGGGCTGGGCGATGTCGTCCGCGCCGGCCTCCGCCGTCATCGGCGGGTCGAAGAGCACCTACGCCCCGTGGGCGGTGCGCATGCTCGTCGACGGCGAACCGGCGTGCACCGGGACAGCGGTCACCCGCGAGTGGATCATCAGCGCCTCGCACTGCTTCTACGAGCACGCGGAAGAGGTCCCGGACAAGAGGATCTCCTTCCGCGTCGGCAACCTCGACATGCGCAAGGGCACCACGGTGCGCCCCGTGCCGGGCAAGCGCGAAGGCAGCGCGAAGTCCGACATGATGCTGATCAAGGTCAAGCCGATGAAGGTACGCGCGGCGCCCCTGGCCACGACCGGCGTCCACCCCGGCCAGAAGGTGCGGCAGTACGGCTGGGGCGCCACCTGCACCGGAGACGAGAACTCCTGCCAGTCCCCGGTCCTCAAGCAGTCCGACCTGCGGGTCGTACGGCCGGACGACCCCCGGTGCGAGGGGTTCGCCGTACCGGGCGGCCCGGACTTCTGCATGGAGAAGGTGCGCGGGATCCCCGCCGGAGGCGACTCCGGTGGCCCCATCATGAGCATCGGCCCGCGCGGCACCGAAACCCTGCTCGGCGTGTTCAACGGCTCCGACCGGGAGGAGACCGCCTATGCCGGTGAGGTCTCCCAGCAGCTCAAGTGGATCCGCTCGGTCATCCGGCACTAGCCGTACCGTCCCGCAGGCATCACCGAGGTCCCCCGCACCGGACCAACCGTTCAGGGGGTAACCGGTTCAGGGGGTGACGGTCCGGGGGACGACCCGCCCGGGAGCCGGCGGCCCCAGGGAGGCACGACTCAGGGGATCAGTTGTTCGGCCAGCAGGACGCCGCCCAGGACGATCATCGCGGCGCCCGAGAGGCGGGTGATGACCCGGGCCGCTGCCGGCCGCCGGCTCAGCAGCGTTTTGGCCAGGGTGCCGACCCCGAGGTAGACGGCGCCCGCCGTGCACATGTGCACGATGCCGAGGAGTCCGATCTGGGCGGCCAGCGGCCAGTCCCCCTGCCGGTCGGCGAACTGCGGCAGCAGCGCGAGGTAGAGCAGCAGTGCCTTGGGGTTCAGTCCGCTGACGCCCGCGCCCTTGAGAACCCGGGCGCGGGCGGCCGGTCCGCCATCGGAAGCGGCGGCGTCGGTGGAGGCGGTGGAGGCCGCGGACGAGGACACCGGCGTGGAGCCGGACGACGCGGACGACGCGGAGGACGCGGAGGACGCGGAGGACGCGGAGGACGCGGAGGACGCGGAGGACGCGGAGACCAGCGTTGTCACCCCCAGCCACAGCAGATACCCGGCCCCTGCCAGCGTCAGCCCGGTGAGGATCCCCGGCGTCCGCGCCACCAGCGCCGCGACCCCCGCCACGACGACCGCCGTCAGCCCCACATAGCCGAGCATCAGCCCGCCCACCGCCGGGACGACCGACCGGTCGCGCAGACCGGACGAGATCGCGTACGCCCAGTCCGCTCCCGGTACCAGGACGAGCATGAAGGACACCGCCAAAAAGGCGGCTATGGAACTGGCAGCCATGGTGGTACTTCTCCCTCTCTGACGGTTCGGAGAGGAAGATTACGGAAGTTCTCCCCGAAAGTGCTCCCCTCCCCTGGTCGCACACGGGAGGCCGAGTGGAAGAATCTTCCCCATGGACGACATGGACCGGCAGATCCTTGCGGAGCTTCAGGAAGACGGCCGATTGACGGTCACCGAGCTGGCGGGACGCGTCGGATTGAGCCTCTCCCCGTGCCACCGCCGACTGCGCGAGCTGGAGCGCACCGGGGCGATCCGCGGTTACCGGGCGGTGGTGGACGCGGACGCGGTCGGGCTGGCCTTCGACGCGCTCGTCTTCGTCACCATGCGCCAGGAGGACCGCACCACGATCGCTTCCTTCGAGCAGGCACTCGCCGACCTTCCCCAGGTCATCCAGGCTCAGCGCCTGTTCGGCGACCCGGACTACCTGCTGCGCGTGGTCACCGCCGACCTCGCCGCGTTCCAGCGCCTCTACGACGAGAACCTCGCCACCCTCCCCGGCGTTCAGCGGCTCAGCTCCACGCTGGTGATGAAGCACGTCGTCCACGAGCGCCCGCTGCCCGCGTAACCGTCCGCCCTGCGGGTGGGCGGTGTGGGAGGGCGGACGGTTCGAGGGGCGGAGTGAGGAGGAGGGCGGAGTGAGAGGGAGGGGGGATCAGGCCGCCTGTTCCTCCTCGTCCCCCTCTTCCCCCTCGTCCCCCTCCTCCTCGTTCTCGTACTCCTCCTCGCCGTCTTCCTCCTCCTTCTCCTGCGCGAGCGCGTCCTCGTGGCTGAGGACGACCTCGCTGTCCTCGATCTCGCCGCGCCAGCCCTCGGGCTCCTCCTCGGCCTCCAGCGTCACGTAGCGCTGGAAGTGCTTGAGGTCCAGGCGGAGGCGGCGGCCCTGTGCGCGCCAGAGGTTGCCGGTCTTCTCGAAGAAGCCCGAGGGGAAGTACTCGACGACGACCACCAGCCGGGTCAGGGTCGGGGTCAGCTCGTGGAAGGTGACGATGCCCTTGGTGCTGCCCCTGGCGCCCTTGGAGGTCCAGCGGATGCGCTCGTCCGGCAGCTGTTCCTCGATCGTGGCCGTCCAGCTCCGGTCGGAGAAGGCGACCTTGGCCTTCCACTCCGACTCGACCTCGTCGGACATCTTCACGCTCTGGACGCCCTTGGTGAAACCGCTGAACTCCTCCAGCTCCGTCCAGAAGTTGTACACCGTGCGCCGGGGCAGGCCGATGTCGAGGGTCTCGACGATATTGGTCACCTTGTTGTTCCCTCCGCCGCCGCCTCCGCCGCCCCCGCCACCGAGGGCGCCCTTGAGGCCCCCGGTCACCTTGTCCTTCACGTTCTTGGTCTTCTCGCCCGCGATCGCCTTCAGCGACGACTCGCCACCGAGCACGCGCTGACCGATCGTCAGCAGCTCGCTCCCGTCGGAGCCGTCGAGCTTGTCCGTGAGGCCGGTGACCCGCTCCCCCACCGCGCTCAGGGCGTGGTGGGCCCGCGCCTGGAGGTGGTTGCCGATCTCCTCCTTGAGCCGGTCCAGCCCGGAGGAACCGTCCGTGGCCTCCGCGCCCTGAGCCTCCCCGCTCGCCTTGTCCGCCTTGTCCGCCATGACCGGCTACCTCCCGCGAGCGGTACGGGCCGACGACTTGCGCGCCGTCTGCCTGCTGGACGAACCGGACCGGGAGGAGGCGGTCTTCTTCGTAGCCTTCTTCGCCGTTCCGGTCCGCTTGGCCGGAGCCTTCTTCACGTGCCTGCCGGAGTCCTCGCGGCTCCGGGAGGACAACGACGCCCGCTGGGGCCGAGCCGCTTCCGCGTCTGCCTTCTCGCCGCTCTCGCCCTTGTCGTCGTTCGCGCCGCTCTCGCCGCTCTCGCCGCTCTCGCCGCTCTCGTCGCTGCCGCCGCTCTCGCCGTCCTGGAGGGCGAGGGTGCGCTGTTGGAGCGCGTCGGCGAGGGAGTTCAGCGTGCGGTCGGCCGCCGACGTCAATGCGGCGAGGCCGGATCGCGTGACCTGTTCCCGTAGCTGGTCACCGGCCTGGCCGAACTGCGGCGACTCGCGCAGCGTACGGACGCCACGGCTCAGCAGTTCCTGCGGATTCGGGGGGAAGTGACGGCCCGCCGCGACGGACGCCAGCGTGAGGGCGAGCTTCCCCTTCTTCGTACGCCCCAATACGTAGCCGAGGGCGACGGCGGCCATCCATGCCGTTTTCGGACTCTCGCTCATGGGTGCACCTTCATGGTCATGGCTCGCTCCTTGGCTCGTGTCCCCCAGTCTTGGCCGGATCGGCGGGCGGCGCGCGGGGAGGACGGTCAGACGGGCGAACCCGGCTTCCGAACGGCGCGGCGGGGGCGGTCGGGGGGCTCTGTGGGGGGCTCTGTGGG